>CAYPUQ010000141.1:0-13359 GCA_964413655.1 uncultured Solibacteraceae bacterium
GCCAGCCCCACTCGCGGGCGGCATTTGGATACTTGCGGGCCAGAGCGTCCGGCAGCGGCGCCTGTCCCAGCCCGCTCTTCAGATCAGCTTCCTGCTGCTGACGCACGCGCCGCAGGTCATCCTGGAGTGCCTCAAGGAGCGCCCCCGGAAGCATAGTGACGCGATCTTTCTGACCTTTGCCCTGCCGGACCGCGATCTCCCCGCAGCCGAAGTCCAGATCCTTGACGCGCAACGCGAGCCCTTCGAGAAGCCCCAGCCCTGCACCGTATACCAGCGCGCATACCAGCCGCGGGACACCGTACATTCGCTGCGGATGGCCTGGGCCTCGTCACGGGTTAGCACCACCCGCAGCCGCTTCGGCTTGCGCGCCCGCACCACCCCTTCGATTCGATCCAAGGGCTGTTCCAGGACGTGTTGGTAAAGGAAAAGAACCGCTGCCAGCGCCTGGTTCTGTGTGGACGCGGCCACGTTTTCACTGATGGCGAGATGGGTCAGGAACCGGTTGAGGTCCTTCTCTGCGAGTTCGCGCGGATGAGTGCTGTTGTGAAACGCGAGGAAGCGGCGAATCCAGTGGAGGTAGGCCTCTTCGGTGCGGCGGCTATAGTGCCGGCTGCGCAGAGCTTCAACCACGCAGTCGTAGAGCCGCGGTGTCGGCTGACCAGGAAACAATCCCATTGGTGAGCGACCAACCGCCGCGGAGTTTCTCATGACACCGCTCCAGTTAATTAAGACGTTACAACGCGCCAGAAGCTTATCACACGCAAGAAGCCCGCCGCTCGGGTGCATCGAGAAAGTGCAGGACTTGGCCCCGACGCATGTCTTCTGATCCCTCTTGCCATTCCCACACGGTCGGGTGCGCATCGAACTGGTCATCCGGGCGCGCCCTGAGGATCGTGAGCGAATAACGCGCACCGGATGTTGGCGTCTGGCAGTGCGTCCCCTGGACCGCGCCGGACGCCCTCGTCCGGCTGCCCGGCCCGCGGCCCACGCATGTACGTCTGGCTATACTGTAAGCGGGGTGATCGTGAAATACACTGTGGTGTTGCAGCGGACCGAGGAGGGCTATAGCGTGGGCTGCCCCGGATTGCCCGGCTGCTGGTCTCAGGGGGCGACGGAACAGGAGGCCCTTGAGAACATCCAAGCGGCCATCCGGGAATATCTGGCGGCAGTCCATGACTCACTCAACGACGGTGAAATCAGGGAGGTCGAGGTAGCAGTCTGAATTGCCGAAGATTCCCGGGCCCGCCGATAAAGCCAACAGTAACAGCAGCATAGCAGAGTTGGTCCGCAAGGCGTCGGAGTTGACGCCCGAGGAACAAGCCCACCTCAACGACCTGCGGTAACGCGTTGCGGTCGGCCCGTTACACGCTACCTGTCGGCTGACCTGCCCTCCAGAATCACCGCTGATTCGCTTTCAGCACCTTCTTGCGCAGGCGGATCGATCGCGGCGTCACCTCGACATACTCGTCTTCGCGGACGAATTCGATCGCCTGCTCCAGGTTGAGTATCCTCGGCGGCACCAGGCGGATGGCTTCATCGGCGGTCGACGCGCGCATGTTGGTGAGTTTCTTCTCGCGCACGATGTTCACGTCCAGGTCGTTGTCGCGGGCGTTCTCCCCGACAATCATGCCCTCGTAGACGTCCGTGCCGGGCGTCACCAAAATCTCGCCGCGCTCCTGGAGGTTGAAGATGGCGTAAGCGGTGGCCTTGCCGGGACGGTCGGCGACGAGCGAGCCGGTCGGCCGCGAGGGTATGTCGCCCTGCCATTCGATGTAGCCGTGGAAAAGCGAATTCATGATCGCGGTGCCCTTGGTGTCGGTCAGCATCTCGCTGCGCAGGCCGATCAGGCCGCGCGACGGAACGTGGAATTCCAGCCGCACGCGGCCGGAGCCGTGATTCACCATTTTCGTCATCTTGCCCTTGCGAGCGCCCAACTTCTCCATCACGGCGCCGGTGAACTGCTCCGGGCAGTCGACGGTGAGCACTTCGAGCGGCTCGTGCAGCCGGCCGTCGATGGTTTTCGTGAGGATCTCCGGCTTGCCGGCCATCAGTTCGTAGCCCTCGCGGCGCATCATTTCAATGAGGATGGCGAGTTGGAGTTCGCCGCGGCCCATCACCTTGAATACCTCGGGGCTGCCGGCCTCCTCCACTTTGATGGACACGTTAGTCAGCAATTCCTTGTCGAGACGGTCGCGCAGGTTGCGCGAGGTGACATACTGGCCCTCGCGGCCGGCGAACGGCGACGAGTTGATGGTGAACATCATGCCGATAGTCGGCTCGTCGATCTGGATTTTCGGCAGCGGCTGCGGGCCGTCCGCGCTGGTAATGGTCTCACCGATCGTGATGCCCTCGACGCCGGCGATGGCGACGATGTGGCCGGGTATGGCCTGCGTTTCCTCGACGCGTTTCAGCCCTTCGAACGTATACAGCTTCGTGATGCGCGTCTTCTGGAGCGAGCCGTCCAGTTTGCAGATCCCGGCTTCGTCGTTCAGCTTGAGGGTTCCGTTGAAGACCCGGCCGATGGCGAGGCGGCCGAGGTACTCCGAGTAGTCGAGGTTGGAAACGAGGAGTTGAAAAACGCCGGTGGGATCGCCGGCCGGGCCGGGGATGTGCTCGACGATGGTGTCGAAGAGCGGGCGGAGATCGGTGGAGTCGTCGTCGAGCGAGCGCTTGGCGATACCCTCCTTCGCGTTCGTGTAGATGATCGGGAAGTCGAGCTGTTCCTCGGCGGCGTCGAGGTCGATAAACAGGTCGTAGATCTCGTTGAGGACCTCCTGAACGCGCGCGTCCGGACGGTCGATCTTGTTGATCACGACCACCGGCGGCAGCCGCGCTTCGAGCGCCTTCATCAGTACGTAGCGGGTCTGCGGCAGCGGCCCTTCGGAGGAGTCCACCAGCAGCATGACGCCATCGACGATCTTGAGGGCGCGTTCCACCTCGCCGCCGAAGTCGCTGTGGCCGGGCGTGTCCACGATGTTGATCTTGATGTCGTGATAGCGGACGCCGGTGTTTTTGGCGAGGATGGTGATGCCGCGCTCGCGTTCGAGTTCGTTGGAGTCCATGACGCGCTCGGCGACGTTCTCGTTGGCGCGAAAAATGCCGCTCTGCTTCAGCATGGCGTCGACAAGCGTCGTCTTGCCGTGGTCGACGTGCGCAATGATAGCGATGTTGCGAATGGAGGGGTTACGAATTGATTGCATGCGTAGGGGCCGCGGGGGGAATGCGGCCCTTACTTACAGGATGGCACGGGACCGGCGGCTGGCGGCAGCCGTCTCGGCGCGAACCGGCTTGCGGGGACTACCGCCGGAGAGCCGTTTGACCTGGTCGCTGACGCAGACAAGAAACATCGGCTGCTTGGCGTTCTTGAGGATGTCGATGATGCGGGATTCGGAGTCTTCCAGATAAATGGACTTCCCGTCGGTGAGCAGGTGCAGATCGGACGTCCCGGCGAGGACCTCACCCATCCGCTTATCCATCTCGCGCTGCAGGAAGCGCAGCACGCGGCGGATCTTCTGCAGCGAAAAGCCCTTGCGCCGCAGTTCGGCGATGACAGTGATCTCGACGACATCGCCGGCCGAATAAACGCGGCGATGGCCCTCATGGCGCGGCGAAACGACCTTCTGTTCGTCCCACCACTGCAATTGGCGGAGGCTCACCCCGGCGATTTTCGCGACTTCGGCACTGGAATGGTTCCGCCCGGCGGGTGGCGCGTCAGCCTTGGCTTTTTTTGTTTTGAACATTCGACACCGCTCCTGTTTCCGTTAGGGACAATTCGATTGTACTGCATGCCGGGAGGGTGTCAAGGGGGGGAGGTGGGACCGGCAGGACAGGAGGGGGTCTCCTGCCGCCGGCAAGCCTACGCGAGGGGGTTGGTCCACCGCAATCCGGGAAACCGTGCGAAATCGCGATCGGTGGTGTGTAGGACGCCTCCGCATTCCATCGCGAGAGCCGCGAGTTGTGCGTCGCTGACCAGTAGTCCGCTCGCCTGGCCATCAATCATGACCTGCCGCAACAGAGGCCAATATCCCTCCCCAGGCGCCAGGAACCGGACATTCGGCTGTTGGAGCCATCTATCAACCACTTGCACCGCCTCCTCGATTGTGAACCGTTGGCCCGGTAGCTTGACGTTAGTAACGATCCGGACGAAGGCCGCGGCCGTTTGCCACGGGATTCCGATCGTCGCGCCGCTTGAAAGGGCCTCCTCCAACCAGGCGCGAGCCTTGCGATGCCGGCTCGACGCCTCGTCGTAGGCGTACAGGAGGATGTTCGCATCGAGGACAATCACTTACGTGCCGGGCCTTCCAACACCTCAAGCAGTTCAGCTACATTGTCGTAGCTCAACCCCGGCGGCAAGCCCATTCGGCGCGGTGTCACCACAAAGGGCCGTCGGGCTGGCTTTCCTGATGCCGTCAGCCCAACGCGAAGAAAGTGGTTAACGGTTTCCTTAAAGGAAGCTCCAGAACGTCGCATTTCCTTGTTGAGGAGATGGGTCACGTCGTCGTCGAGCGTAAGTGTCGTTCGCACATCTTGATGCTATATTCGCGTGCATCATGATGTCAATCCTCGCATCGCCCACCCTGCTGCACTACACTAACCCCATGCCCGAACCACTTCGCCTCGCCGTGGCAGGAATCGGCCGGATCGGCGGTTGGCACGCCCGTCACGTCCAGGAGATCGCCCGCGAGGACACCAACTGCCGCCTGACGGCGCTCGTTGACTCCCAACTCGACCGCGCCCGCCTCCTCGCGGATGCGCTTCAGCCCAACCAGTCAGAACCCGTCGCCTGTTTCGCCTCGGCCGAAGAGATGATCGCCGCCGGCGCGGCCGATGCCGCCGTTGTCTGCACACCCACCGCCTCGCACGAATCCGTCACCCGCGCGCTCGTCGCGGCCGGCGGCCGCGTCCTGCTCGAAAAGCCCCTCACCCATTCGCTGGAAACCGACCGGCGGTTCGCCGAATGGCTCGACGCCAATGCCAGCGACGCCGTCATGCTCGCCTTCCAACGCCGTTTCGACGGTCCCCTCCAGTTCGCCGCCCGGCTCATCCAGGACGGCGTCATCGGTGAGCCCTTCAAGATCGTCTCGATCCTCGAAGACTCCGGTCCGCCCCCGGCCGGTTACAGCAGCCCCGGCATCATCCTCGACATGGCCGTTCACAACATCGACGAGGTCTGCTGGTTCTTTAACTCGGTCCCCGAACAGGCGAAGGCCACCGGAACGCGGATCTACAACCACAAGATCAGTCCCGTCGAGGAAGACTTCGACGACGCCGTGCTCCATCTCGGCTTCCCCGGCAACCGGCTGGCCCAGATCCAGGTGAGCCGCAATCACGTGCCCGGCTACCATGTCGCGACGAGCATCTACGGTCCCCGCGGCGTGATTCAGGTCGGCCCCTTCCGTGGACGTCCGTCCGAGGTATTTGTCGGCGTCTACGGCCGCGGCTCCATCCTCGCCGAGCGCACCTTCACCATGCCCACGTATGACGAGGCAGCGCCCGAATTCCTCGGCCGCTTCGGCCCCGCCTACAAGGAGGAGGTCCGCGAGTTCGTCCGCCGCTGCCTGGCCGGCGAGCCATTTCCGATCACCCACCGCGAAGGCCTGCAAGCGATGGAGGTCGCCGCGGCGGCTACCGCCGCCACTGGAAATCACTCCCCCCGCTCGGCCGCGGGAACGTGAACATGAAACATCGCCGGACGCCGCACGCCCGTCGTCTCTTTCCCGCGCTCGGTGAAGCGCCCGTCCATATACAGGAATAGGGATTCGCCGGACTGATCGAGTTCCAGTCCGTACGTGCCCAGTGCCGCGTACCCGTAGCGCTCCAGGTAGAAGTCGTGCAGAAATGCGATCACCTTCTTTCGCCCAGTGCGCGTGTCGTATTGCACCACCGGCGTGCCGTACTCCCACGCCTTTCGGTCGGCGCCCGGTAGGTAGTACAAGTACCGGCCACCCGGCGATGACGCGATGTTCGTCGTGTATTTGCCGGACTTGCCCCAGTTCACACCGGCCGCCTCTACCCTGTCCTCGTCCGGCCAGAACCGGAACATGGTCCCGGCGTGATCGAAGCACCAGAAGGCACCATCCCCGTCGCGCTGCCGCGTGTAGGCCCGCAGCAGCGACCGCCTACCCGTCACCGGGTTCTCCGGCGTCCGCGCCTGCAGGCGCTCGAATCGGTGGTTCCGCCGCGTGTACCGCACGAAGCGGCCCATGTTGGCGGCATCTTCTGAAGCATCGGTGGTGTAGATGAGGCCAGTCGACCGGTCGATGAGGATCGCCCGGTTATGCCACTGGATGCCGTCCGGTGGCGCGCCGCCGTAGACCAGCCGGCGCGCGGCCGTGTCGTAGACCAGCACCTTCCCCTCGCTGCCCGCGCCGAACAGCAGGTTCCGCTCCCAGTCCCAGTTATGGTACGGCCAGCTATCGCCTTCCAGCGGGACGCCGAGGCTCTCCTGCTTGCCCGCAAGAACGTTGGCGTAGAGCAGCCAGCCGCCCCGGTACTTCTTCTCCCAGTCCTTCCGCGACGGCCTCGGACCGTAGAAAGTCAGCATCCACAGATCCCCGTTTGGCGCAATGTCGAGATCACCGTGAATCTTGCCATCGCCCCAATCGTCCGCGCCCCAGCCCACCAGTTTCCGCGTATCGACGACAATGCTCTGTTCCTTCTTCGCCGGATCGTAGCGGATCACATAAGCGGTCCCACCGTTGTAGGCCATGTGGTTGCCGATAGCGAAGTAGAAGCACCCATCGGGACCGCGCGAGACATTGCCCCAGCCTCCGTAGGCCGCGCTGCGTTCGCCGGCGGCCACTTCGGACAGAAACTCCGGCTTCAAACCTTGCACAATGCCGAAATCGATCGCCGGCGCCATCCGCGCCACGTCGAAATCGAGGGGCTCCGGGTAACCCTCGGGGATCTTCAGCACCTTCGCCGAAACATCCCGCCGCAACTCCGCCGACCGGCGGAGTTCGAGCTTGTCGTGCGCCTGCTCCCAGCGCCGTTCGTCCGACTCCGCCCCCAGCGCCACGAGGCAGAGGATCGCCGTTCCGAGAGCCGATTTCTGTCGCATCCCGCCGCTACTATATCGCGTCCGCGAACTCCCCATCGCGATGCGCAGTCCCAGCGGAGCGACAGCCGCGATTCTGGCGCGCGGGACCATTGTGCCACCCTGTCAGTTAGCCCGGAAACGGACGCGTTTCTGGACCCCGTGATCGCGATGGCGGAGCCTGTGGAAACGCATTTCTTGCGGCGGCCGCAACTGCGCGATCCGGGCGATGAAATGGTGCTGGAGGTCGCAGAGAATGGCCGGGCGGATGCTCTGGTTACGTTCAACGCGCGGGATTATGGAACGGCGCCCTCGCGGTTTGGGGTGGAGATTCTGCTTCCGCGAGAAGCGATAGCGAGGATCGGGCAATGAAAGAGACGAAGACTTGCACTCTACGGCTGCCGAAATCTCTGATGGACGCGGTCGAGCGGCTCAGCAAGGAAGACGGAACGAGCATCAACCAGTTCGTGGCCACCGCGGTCGCCGAAAAGGTTTCCGCGCTCCAGACGGCGCGGTACTTTGAAGACCGGAAGGCTCGCGCGGATTTCAAGGCTTTCGACCGGATCATGAAGCCGCGGCGGAGAGCCGCCCCGCGCGGGCAACGAGGTTCCCCGCACGGCTATTCGCCGACGACGGTCACGGTAATTTCGCGGTCGCGCGGCGCGTCGTCGAAGTCGCACAGCACAATCTGCTGCCAGGTTCCCGTTTGCAGTTGCCCGCCGGTCAACGGGAAGCTCTTCGCCGTGCCGATCAGCGCGCTCCGCAGGTGCGAGTACCCGTTGTTATCGCCCCAGCGCTCGTTGTGCCTGTAGTCGGAGTTCGCCGGCGCGATCTCGTCCAGCGCCCGCCGCAGATCCGCAACGCACCCCGGTTCGTATTCAAGTGTCGTGATGCCAAGGGTCGAGCCCTTGCCGCTGACGTTCACAACCCCGCACTGGATGCGGCTCTCGGCGACGATGCGATGTACCTCGCGGCTGATGTCGATGACGTCGCAGTGCCCTTTCGTCGAAAGCCGGAACGACTTCTGGTAGACCGCCATACGCCTATCCCGGCAGCACCTCCAGACGGTCCGGATCGAAGCGGAGCCGCTTCCTCGCGATATAGGACTCCACGGCCAGCAGCGGCGGGATAATCGAAATCGCCGCCACGGCCGCATCGCCGGCCGGCAGTTTCCGGCTTTGGCAACAATCGAGGAAGTTCCGGACGTGATCGGCGGTGATGTCGCCGGGGATGCGCTGCACGATCGGCTGGGGATCCCGGCCCGCCGGCGTGAACTCGTAACGGTTGCGGTTGACGAAGAGCTTGCCCTGGTCGCCGTTGAAAGTGATTCCGTACTCGCCACCGTAAGCGTTCGATTGAAATGAGACGCTGAAGCCGTCGTATTCGAACAGCGCGTTGCATGTGTCGGGTGCTGTACGCCCGTCGTTGAAGTTATAGAAAATGCCGCCGGCGAAGACCGCCGAATTCGGCGCGCGCTCGCCCATGTACATGTGGACTACGTCCAGCCAGTGGTGACCGAAGTCCGTCAACTTGCCGCCGTTGAAATCGAGGAACGCGCGGAAGTTTAGATATTGCCCGGGAACCCAGTCGCGATATCGCACCGGACCGAGGTAGCGCTCCCAGTCGAGGTTGTCAGGTTTTTGGCGCGGCTCCTGCGGCAACCGGCGCGGCGGACCGCTATGCCAGATGCAGTCGATATGGGTGATCTTGCCGAGGGCTCCGGCCGCGATGAACTTCTCCTTCGGCTCCAGGTAAATCGGCCCCGAGCGCTGTTGCACCCCGATCTGGCAGATGCGCCGGTTGACCCGGGCCGCGCGCACCATCAGGGGCGCTTCTTCGCGCGTCCGGCACATCGGCTTCTCCACGTAAACGTCCTTGCCCGACTCCATGGCGTTCACCGCGTGGTCCTTGTGCCAGTGGTCGGGCGACCCGATTAGCACCGCGTCGACGTCTTTCCGCTCCAGGAGTTTCCGGTGATCGGTGAAGGTTTGCGCTCCCGGCGCTTTCTGCTGGGCCTCGTCCAGCCTTACGCCGTAGACGTCGCACAGCGCGCGAACGTCTACTTCGGCGTTTTTCTGAAACAGCGACATCACGTAGACACCGCGCCGCCCGCTGCCGATGACGCCGAGTCCGATGCGGTCGTTGGCGCCCAGCACGCGCGAATAGGAAATTGCGGCCAGCCCCGCGGCTGTTGCCGTACGCCGGGTGATCATTACGGTAACTCCTTCACCCGGAGGTTGCGGAAGCGGTGATAGCCGCCGTCCACCCACCGCCGGCTCTTGGCGTCGGGCCGGTCGAGATGCACCTGCACCGCGATCATGCCTTCGGTGGCGCCGTCCGGCAAGCGATTCTCCGAATCTTTCCAGTCGACGAGTTTGTGCCCGTTAAGCCAAACCTGGATATGCGGCACGTCGCCCTCAATGCGTGCCCGCAGGTTGTTCCAGTCGCCCTTCTTCCAGTACTTCTGCCAATCGCGGCCCGACTTGTCGCCCGTGCCCGTCTCGCGCGTCAGGCCCTCCAGCCGCTCGCCGTAGATTCCGCCTACCGTGCCGCCTTGCAGGTAGTCGATCATCACCTGGTAGGCCTGCCCGCGTTCGTTTGATCGCAGGAACAGGCCGCCGTCGCAGCCGAAGTCGGGCTTGATGTCGAGTGAGACTTCGAAGTTCCGGTACTTCCGGTCGGTGAGCAGAATCCCGCCGTTGCCGGGCTTGTCTTGGGTCCCCATCAGCACGCCGTCCTTGACGGTCCAGGCCTTGGTGTTGCCGTGATGGTTGACTTCGCTGATGTGCCACCCAGTCAGGTCGCGTCCATTGAAGATAGGTTGGAATCCGGCATCCTGCGTCCGGCCGGGCGCAGACACCAGGGCCGCGAGAATGGCTGCTTCAAGAAGCCGCTGCTTGATCATGATGGAAGGTCTCCTTTGCCGGCGACGTTTCGTTCTTATCCGTGAGCATACGATAACTCGCCAGGTGTTGCGGGCGATATAATAACAGTGTTACAGGTCTGAAACGCCATTATCAAGGAGATACTGAATCATGTCCTCACCGAGCCGCCGCGAATACCTGCAGGGCACGCTGGGCGCGCTGGCCGCCGCCGGAGCTGCCGCTGCCGCGCCCGCCGGAACAACCGAACCCCGGCAGACAGCGAACATCCAGCTCTGCGAAATCTTCAGCCCCGGACGTCCCGCGCGCCTGCGACTGGCACGGCAGTCGGGAGTTCGCTGCGCCATTGCCGGCGTGACCGGCACGTTGAACAAGGTTCCGCGATCGCAATACGCCGATGCGCTCGGCGCGATCCAGCGCGAGTTCGAGCAAGCGGGACTGAAGATCGTCGGAGTCGAAAGCCACCCGGTGCCGGCGGAGAAAATCAAGCTCGGCCTCGATGGCCGCGACGAAGAGATCGAAAACTACATTGCGGCGATCGAGGCCTTGGCGGCGGTCGGCATCCGAATGGTCTGCTACAACTTCATGGCCGGACTCGGGTGGTACCGGACCCGGTTCGACCTACCGGAGCGCGGCGGAGCGCTGGTCAGTGAGTTCAATTACCGTGACGCCGAGCGGCAGGGCCTGACGCGCTGGGGTGTCGTCAGCGAGGACAAGATCTGGAGCAACATCGAGTACTTCCTCAAAGCAGTGATTCCCGTTGCCGAAAAGGCCGGAGTCCAGATGGCGCTTCATCCCGACGATCCGCCGATCTCCCCGCTGCGGGGCATCGGCCGTATTCTGACCAGCGCCGCCAACTACCGCCGTGTTCTCGACATCGTGCCGAGCCCGGTCAACGGCATCACGTACTGCCAGGCGAACTTCAAGGCGATGGGCGAGGATATCGAGGCGTTGGGCCGCGCATGGTGCCTCGAAAGGAAGGTCTTCTTCGTCCATTACCGGGACATCGAGGGCACTCGCGAGCACTTCCGCGAGACCTTCCACGACAACGGCCCGAGCGACATGCCCCGGATCATGCAGGCGTACGCCGAGTCCGGTTTTCGCGGCCCGATGCGGCCGGATCACGCCCCCACGATGGAGGGCGAATCGAACGAGAATCCGGGCTACGCCATGACTGGAAAAGTGTTCGCGTTCGGTTACATGAAGGGAATCCTCGAAGCGCTGCACATCCCCCACGAATGAGACCGCCCGCCGCGGGCCTCATGCTAGACTCGAAGAAAGAATGTCGAGCAAGAAAGACGGCGCGCCCGAGAAAGCGTCCGCGGCGGCGCCCATCGGCCGGTGGCTTCCCGTGGTGGCGCTCGCTTGGTTCATTCCGGGCGGCGGGCACTTCCTCCTGAACCGGCGCGGGCGCGCTTTTGCGCTATTCGGTTGTGTCCTGGCGCCATTCGCCATTGGTCTGATGACGCGCGGGGCCATGTTCGAACCCCAAACGGGCGATTTGTTCACGACTATTATCTACTGCGGCGGGTTTCTGGCCGACATCGCGTCCGGTATCCTCTACCTGATGACGACTTGGCTCGGCTATCAGCAACCGGAGATGGCCGGCCACGTATACGATTACGGTACGAAGTTCCTGGTCGCCGCCGGCTTGATCAACGTTCTGGCGATGGTCGACGCCTACGAAATCGCCGTTGGAAAGAAGAGTTAGGCGGATGAAGATGAACATCTCGCATTTTGAAGCCAGTCTGCTAATGGCCCTCTTTATTTCCGTGGCGATGGGCATTACCACGAAGAAAACCGACCGCGAGCGGTTGCGGTACGGCCTCTATTGCTTCGGCTGCTTCCTGGCAACCCTGGTGGGTCTTGGCTGGATCATGAAACTCGGTCACGGTTGATCCGAGGCCAGTCCGCTACACTAGTTTCAGAGTAGTCTTCCTTCTCTCGGGAACCATGTCCAGCTACTACCACGACGACGATCTGCCTCGCTTTGGCGAAATGGGGAATAACGCGCCGGAGTTGTGGGATAAGTTTCAGCAGTGGTACGCGGCGGTTTTCCAGCCGGGTGCTCTGACGGCGCGCGAGAAGAGCCTGATCGCGCTGGCCGTGGCTCATGCCGTCCAGTGCCCGTACTGCATTGATGCGTATACGGAGGACTGTCTGGAGAAGGGATCCAACTTGGACCAGATGACCGAAGCCGTCCACGTGGCGGCGGCGATTCGCGGCGGCGCGAGCCTGGTCCATGGTTTGCAAATGCGGAACGCCGCCAGGAAGTTGAGTATGTAGGATGCCGTCGAGCCTGCTCAGCGCGCATAGCCCTCTTGCATCGTCCGCCGAGCAGTTGCGCATCCTTAACAACCCCACCGCGCCGCAGCGTCCCTTCGATCAGGCATTGGCCTCTTCGGGCCTGTATCCGCTCGCGGCGACCGGCATCGAAGTATTTCAGATCAACGTCGGCAAGCTCTGCAACCAGAGTTGCAAGCACTGCCACGTAGACGCCGGGCCGGACCGCCGCGAGATCATGACGCGCGAAACTATGGCGCTTTGCCTTGAGGCGTTGGCACGAACGGACATTCCAACGGTCGATATCACTGGCGGGGCTCCGGAATTGAATCCGAGTTTCCGCTGGCTGGTGGAGCGCGTCAAAGGCCTCGGCCGTCGCGTGATGGACCGCTGCAACCTCACCATCCTTTTGGTACCCTCGCAGGCGGACCTGGCTCAATTCCTGGCCGAACACGAGGTGGAGATCGTTGCCAGCCTGCCGTACTTCACGGCCGAGTCCACCGACGCCCAGCGCGGCGACGGCGTCTTTGCCAAGTCGATCGAAGCGTTACGGCTGCTGAACTCGCTCGGATACGGCCGCGAGGGGTCTCCGCTGAAACTGAATCTCGTCTACAATCCGGTGGGCGCGTTCCTGCCGCCACGACAGGACGATATCGAAGCCGAGTTCCGCCGCGAACTGGAAACGCGGCACGGCGTGGTGTTCCACCATCTCTACACCATCACCAACATGCCGATCAGCCGGTTCCTCGACTATCTGCTCCGGAGCGGGAACTACGACCGTTACATGCGGAAGCTCATCGGCGCCTTCAACCCCGCCGCCGCCGCCGGTGTCATGTGCCGCTACATGATTTCGGTCGGCTGGGACGGTTCCCTGTATGATTGCGACTTCAACCAGATGCTCGACTTAACGTTGAACCACGGTGCTTCCGCGCACATCCGCGACTTCGATGCGGAGTCGCTGTACCGACGCCGCATCGTTACTGGCCAGCACTGCTACGGCTGCACCGCCGGCGCCGGCTCCAGTTGCGGCGGCGCGACTATGTAAGCGGCCACCGATCGGTTCAGCCGTGCGCTACCAGAGCAGCTTGAATCCGAGCTGCACTTGGCGCGGATAGCCGTTGCCGATCCACGCGAGGTGAGGGAACAGCGTGCCGAAGT
>CAYPUQ010000142.1:0-13338 GCA_964413655.1 uncultured Solibacteraceae bacterium
TTGACCGTGACACCGGGAAGATAATCCGGGATTGGAAGTTGTTCGACGTTGCGAAGCCGCAGTTTGCGCATCCGTTCAACACGCATGCTGGCACGGGCGGCGAGGGATTAATTGCCGATACTCATGTGGAATGGAAGGTGAAGCCACGGGATGGTCTACTTTCCGACGGGTTTCGCCGCCGGACAATTCTCGGCGCGGAGGTTCCCGGCGTCTCACGTGCCGTTCCGTCTGCTCGTGCACAACCACGAGCACATGGGTCAGGCGATCGCTGCGCCCGTATGAGCGGGGTGACGCCTCCTTCTAGAGTTCACACGGCGCCATCGGAATGGGCGCGGGAAAGTCATCGTAACGCTTCTGCGGACCCCTGGATCCCCGGCGGCCGCGCGCCAACCGAGCCTTGACTGTCAAGGAGCGGAAGGCGGCGGCATCACTACCGCCGGACTACCGGCAGCCAGTTCCCGCAAGTTCCTTTCAATGGTCGCGCAGTAACGTTCGAGCGGCAGGTCGTTGTCGTCGAAACCGAACGGATCCTCGATCTGGACGCCGATCTCTTCGATGCCGAAAAACGTGTAGGCCAGCATCAGCGTGTCGAGCACCGTAGCCCAGCCGAATGAGTCCACCAGCGCGAATGGCAGCGTGAAACAGTAAAGAACCAGTGCGCGGCGGAGATGCACCATGTACGCAAACGGCAGCGGCGTGGAGTGGATGCGCTCGCAGCCGCCGCAGTAGTCCACGAGGAGCTGGACGTTCTGGTCGAGCTGCATCTGGACGTAGTCCGAGATGACGCCGCGGCGGCGGGCCTCCCCCAGCACGCCGCTCATGCGAGCGGCGATGGCCAACGGCTGGTGGCCGGCCTCCGGGAGCCGCGCGAGCGCCGGTGGCAGCAACTGGCCGGGGCGCGCGCCGCGCAAGTGAGACATCACTGCATAAGGAAATGCACTGGTCCAAGTGACGAGGTCGTGGTACAGATCCGGGGCCTCGCTCAGAACAACCCGTGCGGCGCGCCCGAGATTGCGGGTCTCGTTCACGATCGACCCCCAAAACTTGCGTCCCTCCCAAAATCGGTCATACGACGTGTTGGTGCGAAAGACGAGCAGCAGGCCCAACGCGACCCCAACGAGACTGTGCAGAGTGGACGGCATAGCGACCGGCGCCACCGCCTTGTGAAACCAGACGACGCCGGCCGACCAGACCACGCAAAGCGCGACACGCCCACTGATCTGGCGGACCATCGAGCCCTTGATGTCGAGAAAGTGGTCGAGCCAGCGGTGCGGATCGTAGTCGGTCATATAGAGCAGAACTTCCATTATCTGTTGGTCTTGGCCCGAATACCGATAGACCTCATAAAATCTTTCTTCTACCGGACTGGCCAAAATTTGGGAGATCATGGAGGTTTCCCGGAGGTAGGGAGGTGCTGTGCAATTCGACACCTATCAAACCGAGTCCTTCTATGACGAGATGTTCGAAGCCGATGGGCGTCCGCGGCCGGAGGCACGCCTTCTGCTGGAGACGATCCAGTCGCTTTCGGACGGAGAATTGCTGCGCTGCAAACGCGCCGCCGAGCGGCTGCTGCTTCAACTCGGCATCACGTTCAACGTGTACGGCGATACGGCCGGCGCGGAACGCATTTTCCCCTTCGATATCCTGCCCCGGATCATCAAGGCCGAGGAGTGGGATTGGATCGAGCGCGGATTGCGGCAGCGGATCCACGCGCTGAACCAGTTTATCGACGACATCTACCACGGCCAGAAGATCCTCAAGGACAAGGTCATCCCGGAGAACGTCATCCTTTCGGCGGCATCGTACCGGCCGCAGTGTCAAGGCTTGCATCCGCCGAGTGGCGTCTGGTGCCACATTACCGGAACGGATTTAGTGCGCGATAGCGACGGTCAGTTTTACGTGCTTGAGGACAACTTGCGGGTGCCGTCCGGCGTTTCCTACGTGCTGGAGAACCGCGACGTGCTGAAGCGGACGTTCCCGCAGGTGTTCGAGGGACTGCGGGTCCGCCCCGTGTACGACTATGCGAGCCATTTGCTCGAGATGCTCGAATCGATCGCGCCGGAAGGGGTATACCGGCCTCGCGTGGTCGTTCTGACGCCGGGCATCTACAACTCGGCCTATTTCGAGCACAGCTTCCTCGCCCAGCAGATGGGCGTGCCATTGGTGGAAGGCCGCGATCTGGTCATATCGGGCGGATACGTGTGCATGCGAACGACCAAGGGACTCGAGCGGGTGGACGTGATCTACCGCCGCCTGGACGACGACTTCCTCGATCCCCAGGTTTTCCGCGCCGACTCGCTGCTGGGCGTGCCGGGCATTGTCGATGTCTATCGCGCCGGCCGGATCGCGCTGGCCAACGCGCCGGGCAACGGCGTGGCCGACGACAAGGTGATCTACGCCTACGTCCCGGAGATGATCCGCTACTACACCGGCGAGGATCCGATTCTCCCGAACGTTCCGACGTACCTCTGCTGGCGCGATACCGACCGGCAGCATGTACTTGAGAACCTGGACAAGCTGGTGGTGAAATCCGCCAACGAGGCCGGCGGCTACGGCATGCTGGTGGGACCGCACTCCACCGCGGCCCAGCGGGACGAATTCGCGACCAAAATCCGGTCGAATCCGCGGAACTTCATCGCCCAGCCGACGCTGGCGCTGTCGCGGGCGCCCACCATCGTCGAGGACCGTTTCGAGGGGCGCCACGTCGATCTGCGCCCGTACATCCTGTACGGCAAAAAGATCTGGGTGATGCCCGGTGGCCTGACGCGGGTAGCGTTGCGAAAAGGGTCGCTCGTGGTGAATTCTTCGCAGGGCGGCGGCAGTAAGGACACGTGGGTGCTCGCGGCGCCGATTCGGGACACGGCCGGAGGGCAGCAATGAGCCTGCCGCCGTCCGTCTCCAACCCACTGCTCAGCCGCGTGGCCGACTCCCTGTACTGGATGTCGCGCTACACCGAGCGGGCCGAAAATGTAGCGCGATTCGTCGACGTCAATCTGCACTTAATGTTGGACATGCCAACGGAGCACGTCAACCAGTGGTCGCCGCTCGTCGCCATCAGCGGCGACCTCCCGCTCTTCACAGAACGTTATGGCGAGGCGACACAGGAGAACGTGATCCGGTTCCTCACTTACGACACCGGCAATCCGAATTCGATCGTTTCGTGTTTGCAAGCGGCGCGCGAAAATGCGCGGTCGGTGCGCGAAACCATCTCGTCGGAGATGTGGGAACAGATCAACGGGATGTACCTGATGATCCGTTCGGCCAACTCCGAGATGCTCACCACCGAACTGCTGCCGGACCTGTTCCACCAGGTGCGGATGGCCTGTCACCTGTTCCAGGGCATCACCGACGTGACGATGACCCATAACGAGGCGTGGCACTTCCTCCGGCTCGGGCGGAAGCTCGAACGGGCCGACAAAACTACCCGCATCCTGGATGTGAAGTACTTCATCCTGCTCCCTTCCGTCACCGACATCGGCACGCCGTACGATGACATCCAGTGGTCGGCGGTGCTGAAATCGGTTTCGGGCTTCGAGATGTACCGCAAGCGCTTCGGGCGCGTCGGCCCTAACCGCATCATTAAGTTCCTGATTCTGGACCGGGAATTTCCCCGCGCGGCACACTTCTGCATTCTGCGCGCCGCCGAGTCGCTCCACGCCATCACGGGAACGCCGGCGGGAACCTTCCGGCTGTCGAGCGAGCAGCGGTTGGGCCAGCTTCGCGCGGAGCTCGACTACTCCTCGGTGGAGGCGATCCTCGGGGTGGGCTTGCACGAGTTCCTTGACGGACTCCAGGGGAAGCTGAATACAATTGACGATTGCATCCGTGCGAATTTTTTCTCTCAGGGGTAAAGTGACAACCGCATGACCTTCTGTCTCGGGATCACTGTGGAAGAGGGCCTGATCGGGATCGCCGACACGCGTGTGCTGTCCGGCCACGAAGTCCTCACGGCCAAGAAAGCCGCCACCTACGAAGGGCCGGGCTTTTCGTTCTTCGTCATGACGTCGGGCTTGCGGTCGCTCCGCGATAAGGTGCTGCTCTACTTCGAGGAGGCATTCGCCGCGGAGATCGATTCCCGCGAGCGGCTCTTCAAGACAGTAAACCTATACGCCCGCCAGTTGCGCCGCGTGGCCGCCGAGGACCGGCAGTCGCTGCACGAATCGGAGCTGCGCTTCAACATCCACACGTTGATCGGCGGCCAGATGGGGACCGACTCCGTCCACCGGCTGTTCATGATCTACCCGGAAGGGAACTGGGTGGAGGTGGGTTCGGAAACGCCGTATCAGATCATTGGCGCGACGGGCTACGGCAAGCCGATCCTGCAGCGTGCCCTCACGCGCCGCGACTCGATGCCCTATGCCTTCAAACTTGGGCTGTTGGCGTTCGACTCCACGCGGCGCTGCGCCGCCGACGTCGACTTTCCCATTGACGTGCTTGTGTATCAGAAGGGCAGCTACGAGATCGTCGAACACCGCTACGAGCGCGACGATCTGCGGGAGATCTCGATCTGGTGGCAGGAGCGGATGCGGAAGAGCGTCAACGAACTGCCATCGGAGCTGATCGACCGGGCGTTCGCGCGCCTGAGGCAGCATGAGCCTGCCGCGTAATGCGCTTTCTCGTCACCCACCACACCCGCTACCGCTATGAAGAACCCGTGTTCCTGGAGCCGCATCTGTTTCGCATGCGGCCGCGGGATGACGGCTCGCAGCGGCTGTTGAACTTCGATCTGCGAATCGACCCGAAGCCCAGCGAATCGGCGCTGTACCTGGATTACGAAGGCAACGTGGTGCTTCACGCTTGGTTCGATGGGCTCACCGGACATCTCGCCGTCGACAGCCGGTTCGAAGTGGAGACCGAGCGCCTGAATCCGTTCCGCTTCCTGCTGGCCGGCGACGGTATGGCAACCGTTCCCGTCGCGTACCCGGACGGCGTGCGCGAGACCCTCCAGCCCTGGTCGCGAAGCGATCAATCCGGCCGGTTGATCTACGAGTTCGCCAAGTCGGTCGCGCGCGATGTGCATTGGCAGACGATGGCCTTCCTGAGCGTTCTGAACCAGCGGATCTTTCAGCGAACCCGGCATACAGTGCGTGACCATGGACCGCCCCAGGGCGCCGAGCAGACGCTGTCGGAAGGCGTGGGCGCGTGCCGGGACGTGGCGGTTCTGTTCTGTGAGGCGTGCCGTTGTATGGGATTGGCGGCCCGGTTCGTCTCGGGCTACGAGCAGGCGGCCGCCAACGAGGAGCATAGCTACATGCACGCCTGGGCTGAAGTGTATCTGCCGGGCGGCGGTTGGCGGAGCTACGACCCGTCGCGCGGATTGGCGGTAGCCGAACAGCATGTCCCCGTCGCCGCCGCGATCCACCCGGCCGGCGCCGCGCCGGTCAGTGGTTCCTATCGCGGCCCCGGCGGCTCGGCAATGGAATTCGAGATCCACATGGAGGTGGAGACCGATCCGGCGGCCCTGCTCACCACGCCGTAGTGCGGTCTGGCGCTACACTGAAGGTTTACGGTTTGGATGACGACGGAACAGGTAGAGCGGTATCGCGCGTTGTTGGAGGAGATCAAACGCGAGTTGCTGCGAGACCTGAACCAAGTGGGTGAATCGACCAGCCCCGTCGCTCCCGATAGCGCCATCGGGCGGCTCACCAGGCAGGACGCCATGCTCTCGCAGCAGATGGCGATCGAAGTGAAGCGCCGGCATCAAGTCCGGTTGGGCCAGGTGGAGCAAGCGTTGCGCCGCGTCGCGGAGGGCACCTTCGGCTTCTGCGCCAAATGCGAGGAGGAAATCTCCGAGCCCAGGTTGCGCGTCAGACCCGAAACGCCGCTCTGCATCGATTGCGCCCAAGGGCGTTGAGCGGCGTCGCCGTCATCCGCCGGGAAAGAGAATATGGTTTACCGGAAATTTGTGTCCGCGCACCGGAGGATGCTTGGCTTCGGCCTGTTGACGGCCTTTTCTTCGAGCTTCGGGCAGACATTTTTCATTTCGCTGTTTCTGCTGCACTTTTTGGGTGCCTTCTCTCTCGACAAGGCCGCCTTCGGCGTCCTCTACGCCTCGGCGACGCTGCTCAGTGCACTGATGCTCCCGGTGCTTGGACGGAAGATCGATACGGCAAGGCTGCGAAGCTATACGGTGCTGGTGCTCGCCGGACTGGCCGCGTCGGCGCTGCTCGCGGCCACCGCGCGGCATGTTCTATTACTTGCCGTCGCGATCGTCGGACTCCGGCTGTTTGGCCAGGGCTTGCTTGGGCACATCTCACAGACTGTGATGGCGCGCGATTTCGCCCGGTTCCGCGGCCGGGCGCTGGGCTTGGCCGGACTCGGCTATCCGCTCGGCGAAGCGCTTCTGCCTATCGCCTTTGCGGCCCTGCTGTTGTGGGTGGAATGGCGGACCGCCTGGCTGGCCGTTGCCGTTGCGATAGCCGGTGTCATCCTGCCGGTTGCGCTCTACCTCTTGCGTGGCGGCGAACCGGAGGAGTCCCCGCCGCCGGCCGCCGGAGAGCGGGCCGAGACCGGCGGCGCCTACTGGCGCGACCGGCGATTTTGGTTTGTGATGCCCGCCGCGCTGGCCGCGCCGTTTCTCTTCACCGGCCTCTTCCTGTATCAGGTGCCTCTGGCGGCGAGCAAGGGCTGGCGGCCGGAGTGGATCGCCGCCGCGTTCACTGGATTCGCCATTGCGCGGGCGCTATCCACTGTGGCTTCCGGTCCGGTGATCGACCGGTTCACCGCGCTCCGCCTGCTGCCCTTCTACTTGTTGCCGTTGGCCGTGGGGATGGCGTTGCTGGTTGGCTTTTCGTCGCCCTGGATCGCGTTTCCGTACCTGATGCTCGTGGGCGTCTCCGCCGGGACGCACAGTAGCATCTTGTCCGCGGTGTGGGCCGAGATGTTCGGATCGCATGCAATCGGGGCCGTACGCAGCATGGCTTCGTCGCTGACCGTGTTCGCCACGGCGGCCAGTCCGGCGCTGATGGGGTGGCTCTTCGTCCGCGGCATCGGGTTCGATGCGATGCTGGCGGCGGGGATCGTCGTCGCCCTAACCGCCTGCGTCGTTACCCTTCCCGTGACGCCGTGGACGGCCAATATTGCCAAGCGCGGTTCCTGGCGGCGATGGTCCCCTTCGGCAGCGCGCGAAGCTGAATGAAACATTAAGAAACATACATCAACACATCCTGGGTGGGGTGTTTTACGTCTATTTAAGGTGAGTAGCAATTCGTTATGCCGTACATTACCCAGAGCGATTTGAAGCGCTTGTACTCCAACTACCTGGATTCATTCCGGGTGTGGGCGTCTGAAACGGCCAAGCTGCAAGAACCCCGGGAACAGGCCGCGGGCAGCGAATTCCGTAAAGCCGAGGAGCGCGCAAAAGTAGCCGAACTCGCCTACCGCCAAAGCCGCCAGCGACTGGCTGATCTCCTGATTGCTTCGGCGCAGCCCAGCCATGCGCGGCTGGGCCGGGAATTCGAACCGGCGGTCCGCAGGATCGCGCATGAGATGTGGGAAGAATCCGGGCGTCCGCAAGGAACTGCGGATTCCGACTGGCACCGCGCCGAAGATTTGGTTTTCGCCTCGCGCCACTGAGATTGTGTGGCGCACGCACTCTTGGGTGCCGCGTCGCCAATCCTGGCGACGCTTGTTTTTCCCGCTCGCTCCTGGTGCGGATGAGAGGACTTGAACCTCCACGGGGTTGCCCCCACTAGAACCTGAATCTAGCGCGTCTGCCAGTTCCGCCACATCCGCGTTGCCGGCGGTTTACGACTTCATTGTCCGGAGGCGCCGCCGCCCTGTCAATCAACGCGCAACGGCTTGCCTGCCCGCTCCCCGTAGTTCGAGAATCAGCCGCATCACCAAGTCTTCAATCTGCGCCGCGACAGCGTGGAAAACGCCTTCGCTCTCCCCGATCGGGTCGCGCACCTGCCACTCGTACGTCACCGGCCCCAGCGAAAACGGCAGCCGCTCGCCGCTCATGTTCACCACAATATCGAACGGTCCCTCCACGTCCTCGATCGACTTCGGCGAATGTCCGGCCAGGTCGATATTCTTCTCCTTCATCGTCTGAATCGTCAGCGGCGCGATATAGGACGCTGGATACAGCCCAGCGCTCATCGGCTCCAGCACGTCTTTCCCGTACGTCCGCGCGAAGCCCTCGGCCATCTGAGACCGGCAACTGTTGCCAATACAGAGAAAGAGCACACGAGCCCTGGACATAGAATCGAAAACGGAATCGCCTCTCTCCGATCTTAACAGCCGTCAGTCCTCCGAGCGCAGGAGGCCTGTCAGCGACCCCATCGGCGACCGCTCGTCGCCGCCCGAAAGCCCCGCCCGCATCTGCCGCCGCAGTTTCTCGAGTGTCATCGTTTGCACGATCACCTTACCGGGCCCGGTCAGCGTCGTTAGGAAGAACCCCTCGCCGCCGAACAGCGCGGTCTTGATGCCGCCCACGTACTGAATGTCGTAGCTCACCGATTCCTCGAACGCCACCACGCAGCCCGTGTCGATCTGCAGCGACTCCCCGGGCTGCAGATGCCACGTAATGTGGTCGCCGCCCGCGTGGATGAACACCGTCCCCGGCCCCGTCAGCTTCTGCAGAATGAAACCTTCGCCCCCGAAAATGCCCGCGCCCAGCCGCCGCACAAACGCGATGCTGAACTGAACCGTGCTCTGACCGCAGACGAAACTGTCGCGCTGCACCAGCACCGACTGCCCCGGCGCCAGCTCCAGCGCCTGAATCCGGCCCGGGTAATCGCCCGCGAACCCCACTTCCGACTCCCGCATCGCCCGGAAATACGTCAGGAACAGCGACTCGCCGGCCAGCTTCCGCTTCACCGCGCCCCAGATCTTTTCACCGAGAGATTGTCCGCTCATCCGGGTTTCCCACTGTATGGCCGGGGTCTTGTAAAGCATCTTGCCCGCTTCGGCGTAAAGTTCCTGCCCCGGCTTGAGTTGGACGCGCACCGCTTGCAGATTGTCGCCGACGATATCGTAATCCAGCTTCACCGGCGCCACGGCGGCGGCCCCATCCACCAGCGCCACGCCGCAATGCGGGCAGAACCGCGCTCCCGCGCCCGCTTGCTGTCCGCAACTCGTGCAAAACATTTATGAAACCCTTCCTTTCCGGCCGCTATCCTGGAAGTGTGCGACTCTCGCCTCTTTCCCGCGCCGTAACCAGAAATACGGCGCTTGTTTTCCTTTTGTTCCTCCTTTCGCCGGCCGGATTTCCGCGCGGCGTCGAGGTCACTTGCGGCACCGAGCCCACCACCCGCCACCAGTTCCGCGAACTGCACCGCCGGAACCGGGCGGATCTCCGCGCCTTCCCGGAGCGGCTCCGCGCCGCCTCGCCCGCCAGCGTCGAACGCGACATGGGCGACATCGCCATCCTCGAAGACCGCGGCGACCTCATCGCCCAGCCGAAGAGCTTCAACCTCAGCGGGAATACTCTTCGCTTCACGCCGGCCGGCCCGTTCGATGCCGGTTACCGCTTTGCCCTCGGTCCTGGTGACTACTCCGACGCCGACGCCTCCGCCGGTTCCCCGCTACAGGGACTCGGCGACGACGATACCCGCCTGGTCAACCTGCCGTTTCCTTTTCCCTTCTTCGGCGGCACGTGGAGTCAGGTCTTCTTGAACTCCGACGGCAACCTGACCTTCGGCCGCGGCGATACCTCCATCAGCGAACGGTCGCTCGGACGCTTCGCCTCCGGACCACCGCGCATCGCGCCCCTGTTTACTGACCTCGACCCTTCGCGCGCCGGCCAAGTGCGTGTCCTCGCCGATGCCACCCGCGCCGTCGTCACCTGGGTCGAAGTTCCGCCGTACACCAGTTTCGGTATCGGAACGCCCCAGAGCTTCCAAGTGCGCATCCACGCGAACGGTACGGTGGAGTTCGCCTGGAAGCAGGCAACGCTCTCCGACAGCATCGTCGGCCTCGCGCCCGGTGAACTGCGGGGCGGAACGAGTCTCGTCTCGTTCACCGCCGGCGGCGAGCAGACCTTCTCCGGCGCCATCGCCGAACGCTTCACCACCCGGCAGGAACTGGACGTCGTCTTCGCCGCGCAGCGCTTCTTCGAAACCCACGACGATGTGTACGACTACCTGGTCTTCTACAACAACGTTGGGTTGAACTGCGGTGCCGGCGCCATCGCCTGCGAAATCCCGGTGCGCAGCAAGGTCGAGGGCATCGGCGACCCGATCGGCGACGACGGTCCTCTCTACGGTTCGCGCCGCCGGTTGCTGGCGGTCATGCACATGGGACCGTTAAGCCAGTACCGGCGCGACCCCTTCGCGCTCGTGCCAGGGCGCGAGTTGGCTGGCGATACGGCCCTCAGTGTTCTTGGCCACGAAGCCGGCCACCTGTACCTTGCCTTCGCCAGCGTCCGCGACCCGCGCGATCCCCTCTCCTACCCCATGCTCGGCCGCGACTTCGCCCACTGGTCCTTCTTCTTCAACTCCGACGCCTCGCTCCTGGAAGGAAACCGGATTCAGGATAACGGTCCCGGCGCGAGCCCGCGCTTCACCACCATCGGCTCGGTCGAAGGATTCTCCGCCCTTGACCAGTACCTGATGGGATTGCGCCCGCCCGAAGAGGTCCCTCCGTCCTTCGTCGTTACTCAGCCCTCGTCCAACCTGCCGACCAATAGCCAGCCCCGGCGCGGCGTCTCGTTCAACGGCGAACGCTTCGATGTCAACATCCACCAGTTGATCGCCGCCGAAGGGCGTCGGGTGCCGGACCACACTGTCGCGCAGCGCCGCTTCCGCTTCGCTTTCATCTTCGTGACGCCCGCCGGCCAGGAACCCTCGACCGAGGAGATCGCCCAACTGGAAGAGTACCGCCGTCTGTTCGATGGCTATTATGCAAATGTGTCCGGCGGCGCCGCCGTGGCCGAGTCGGTGCTGCGCCGCGGGTTCGATATCACGGCGCATCCCGCTACCGGCGTTCTCCTGGGTGGGGCCGCGACTGCCACAGTGGAACTGCCCGCCCCCGCTGCCACCCCATTCACGGTTCTGCTGCGGCCGCTGCGCGGAGCCGTCTCCGCGCCGGCCTCCGTCACGGTTCCCGCTGGCCAGCGGCGCGCGACTTTCGAACTGCGCGGCGAACGCGAGGGCGTCGATGAGTTGGTCGCCGAACCCGTCGACACCGCTTACGCGACCGTCCACTCGTTCGTCCCGGTCCTCCCGAATAGCCAATCCCTCCGCGTGCGGCCCGCCTCCGGCGAAAACCAGCGCGTCATACCCGGCGAGGCTCTGCGCGATCCGGTCGTGGTGCGGGTCGTCGACGCCAACAACGTGCCTTATGCCGGCATCGCGGTCCAGGCGTCGGTCGCCAACGGCGCCGTGCAGCCGGCGGCTGCGGCAACCGATGCCCTCGGTGAAGTGCGGTTCCAATGGTCGCCCGGTGGAGGGCCGGTTCAGGATCTCACCGTCGAAGTGGCGGGCGTTCCCAACTCCGCCGCCGTCATCCCGGCCCTCGCCGAACCGTTCATCGGCAGCAATGCCGTGGTCAATGCCGCGTCGTTCCGTCCTGGCCTGTCCCCCGGCGGATTCGCGACGATCTTCGGCGCGAACCTGACCGGCGGCTTCACCCTCGCTGTGCCGGTCCTCCCGCTGCCGAGCGACGTTCTGGGGATTCGTGTCCTCGTCAACAACGTGCCCGCCCCGCTAAGCTACCTAAGCGATCGTCAGTTGAACTTCGTGGTTCCCGGCGGAATCGCTCCCGGCCAGGCGACAGTCACGGTCGAGGCGCCCGGCCAGCGTGTGTCGGCGCCCGCTCCGGTCGCGGTGCGGCTGCTCGATCCCGGCATCTTTCCGCTGGAGGCCGGCGAAGGCGCGATTTTAATCGCCGGAACCATGGAAACCACCTTCCGGCGGCCCGCTGCCGCTGGTGAAGTGATCGAGATCTACTGCACCGGCCTCGGCCCGACACAGCCCTCCACGCGCATCTTCGGTCTCCGCGAAACGGTCAACCTCCCCTCGGTCCTCATCGGCGGCCAGCCCGCCCAGGTGCTCTTCAGCGGCCTCTCGCCCATCTACCCCGGCCTCTACCAAGTCAATGCCGCGATCCCCGCCGGCCTCGCCCCCGGCGACCAACCCCTCGAGATCCGCTTCACCTCCGGCGAGCGCTCCAACGAAGTCAAGGTTCGTGTTCGCTGACGGGTCCCCTGCCCCGCGAAGGCGGGACGGGTGAAGTCTATCGCCACCTCGGCTCAGACGAAATCGATCTGGAAAATCCAGCCTGCCGTGGGACTGTCGTTATTCGGCCAGCCCGGGTGGATCCCCGCATCGCAACCGATGAGCTTTCCGTCGTAAACCGCAAGCCCGTGCGGATCGCTCGATCCCGGCAGGAACTCGACAATCTCGAGAACTCGTCCTGTCGCGAGATCCTGCCGGGAAAGGCCCGGCTTGTAGTCCTTGTGCCCTGTGCTGTTATTGCCGATCACCTGCCACATGCTTCCGTCCTGGATAGCAATCCCGTGGTAGCGGATCCAGTTGGGGTGCGACTGGTAGAAGGGGATCATGTATTCGGGCTGCCAGGTCTTCGGATCGACGCGCAGATTTCCGCGCAGCCGCAGCGACGAGATCCAAAGCTTCCCTTCATGCCACAAGCCGCCGTGTGAGCCGCCGCCATCTCTGCCCGGCGGGCCCAGCGGGATCTGCCGGTGGCTGATCAACTTCGAGTTCATATCCACCTGGAACACGCCTTGCGGTGCCGCGTTGGCAATCATCCAGACATAGCCGCCGCCCACCGCCATGCCGCTGGTGTTGCGCGACGGCGTTTTCACGGTCTTCAACAGTTTGCCGTTCCAATCGACCAGCCAGGCGCATTCTTCCAGCGATTCCGGCTCAGGCAGCTTGTACGCCTTCGCTTGCTCGCCGGACAGTTTCTGTTCCCCGATCCACAGGCCTTCGGGTGTAACGGAAATCGCGTTGGGGAATCCTTGCGGCGCTTTGAATAGCTTCGTTGTTTTCGCCTTCCGCACCGGGAGCTTCCCCCCTCCTTGCGCAAAGGCACTCCTGCCGTAGTTCAGAGCCAAGCCGGCGCCGATACCCGCGGCAAGGAACTCGCGTTTCGTCATAAGACCTCCATGACCATGTAGGCTATGCCATCCTGATCGCCGATTTCGTCGAGTGTGCACCTGCGCGAACGAATCGGCGCCACTGCGTTCAGATCAGCTTATCGCAAACGACGATCGTCTAGATGGAGGGTCGTTCTGGCCCGTTGATCGGCCATTCGGACGCGAGCCGCCTCTTTCCGGATTGCGCGTGATCGACCGGAATCGGTAAACGGTGGCGACAAGGGAGGAGCTACCGTACCTCAATCTCGCTTTTTCACAGGGAGCGATAGGTTGCA
>CAYPUQ010000143.1:0-13294 GCA_964413655.1 uncultured Solibacteraceae bacterium
GCGCGCATCCTCGGAATCCTCGGCCGGAAGGTTGCCTCCGAAAACCCTGTCTGGTTGAACGTCGAGGGCGGGAAACTGATTGTGGCCAATCGCATCGGCGAATTCGACCCGTTGGCGGTGGCGTCCGTGTTGTCCGGACCCGTCAGCTTTGCCGGCGAGGAGGCCACGCGTGGTACACCCGAGTGGTTGCAGAGTTTGATGGCTCCCTGCATCTTGCAGGCGCCGGCGGAGATCGCCGCCGCTCTCGCGCGGGGAGAGACCGTCGTGCTGTTCCCGGACGGCGCCGTCGGCGAACCGGCGCCGCGATGCCGCTTCCGCCTCCCGGCCTTGCAGGCCGCGGTGGGCCAACAGGCTACCGTGATCCCCGTCGCGATTCGCGAGATTCACCGAGAGGTTGCCGTCGCAGCCGCTCCGGCCATCGCGGCCGCCGGCCGGGGCGCCGTGGACCTCCGCGAGGCGATTCGCGCCGCGATCGACCGCGTCTATGCCTGAGTTGTCCCTTCCGTTCCCGAGCCGTATCGCTCTCGCGTTTCTGCTCGGCGCCATCCCCTTTGCAGTTGTCGCCATGCTGGGAACCGGCGTCGACATTACGAAATTCGGTTCGGGCAACCCCGGTTTCAATAACGTTCTGCGCTACTCGAAGTGGCGCTCGATAGTCTGTCTCGTCGGCGACCTCGGCAAGGGCGCCCTCGCCGTGTGGCTTTGCCTCGGCGCCACCGACCCGCCCTCGCTCGGTTGGGTCTATGGCATCACCGCCATCGTCGGGCACTGTTACTCGCCGTTTTTGAAGTTCAACGGCGGCAAGGGCATCGCGACTTCCGCCGGCGTCGTGCTGTATCTCTACCCGGTCATTGCACTGGCGAGCCTATCGCTATACGCCGTTTTACGCTTGATCGGCAAGAAGCTCAACTGGACGGAATCCGGCACCATCGCCTCTCTCTCCTCCTACGGAGTGACGGTTCTCATCCTGCTCTTCGCCCACGGCCCCGAGCCCGCCCTCTATGGATTCGTCCTGTTCCTCCTGGTCGCGTGGCGGCACAAGAAGAATTTCCTCATCATCAGCGGCCAGCTTCGCGCGTAAGCTGCTGCCGCCGGAACTTCTGCCAGGCCAGCGCGCCGATCATCGTCTTGGCGTCCTGAATTTCGCCTACCGCGAGCATCCGGTCGATCTCGGCCGGCCGGAACCACGCGATCTCGATCCGCTCGTCCTCCATCGGCGTTGCCGCGCCCGCCGTCAGATCCCGCGCCACATAGATTGTCATCTTCTCGGCGACATAACCGGGGCTGACCCAGAAGCTCACAAGGCGCGTCCAGCGCTTTGCGCGATAGCCAGTTTCCTCGCGCAACTCGCGCCTCGCGGCGCGCAGCACGGTCTCGCCCGGATCTACGCGCCCGGCCGGCAGTTCCCACAGGTGGGCGCGCGCGGGCAGCCGGTACTGGCGCACCAGCAGAATGCGGCCCTTCTCGTCCACCGGCATCATCACGGCCGACCCGTGGTGTTGCACGATGGCGCGGTGGATCTCGAAGCCGTCAGGGTCCATCGCGCGATCCATCGTCACCCAGAAGATCGGTGTGCGGCAGATTTCCTCGGAAGAAATGAGTTTCATGGCCATGGAGTCGATTCTCCCATGGGGTAGCGCTAGGGCCGGAATTCGCACAGATTTGTGCGTGCCTATTAAATCAAAGCGAAGGGGAGCGAGTTCCCGCGGAAGTTACAGCGTCTCGCCCGCCGCCACCGCGTTCGGTTTGAGTATGAGCCTGGCCTCGGCAAAGGGAGCCACGGGCGTGTGTGGCTTGGGACGGTGTCTACGCTGTTGAAGGACCCGAAGAAAGAACTGAGGCCGGGATTGCTTCGGGCCATGTGCCGTGCCCCTGGGATTGATCCCCGCGACCTGTAGGGAGACGTGATGTTTACTTTTGCTTACCCCGCCGTATTTCGGCGTGACGAAGGCGGCCGGTTCCTGGTTGACTTCCCCGATTTCCCATCAGCCCACACGGACGGGGCCAACAAGCACGAGGCCATGGAGGAAGCAATCGACTGTCTGGGTTCCAGCATCGCGTTTGGAATGGCCTAAAAAGCGGAGTTGCCGAAGCCTTCCCCACTGAAGCGAGGACAGAAGCTCGTGCCTGTACCCTTGTGGATCGCGGGCAAATTGGCCCTCTACTGGGCGGTTCGCGAGATTGGCATCAGCCAGTCCGAACTTGCCCGCCGTCTACTGGTGCGGGAAACGGCCGTACGCCGGATGCTGGATCCGAACCATAACACGCGGCCCGAGAAGATTCAGGCCGCCCTCGAAGCACTTAGCAAGCGAGTTGTAGTGGCATACGGCGACGCGTGAGAGCCGCGGCCTCATGCGAAGGGCCAGACACGCTCAATGCTTTTCGACAGGATCCAGACTCTGTCGTTGGCGTTGAGGAAGGTCATCTCGTCGCGTACAACTTTCAGCGTCAGATCGTAGGTCGTCTTGCCGAGGCAAACCGGCCAGTCGGTGCCCCACATCAGCCGATCCGGGCCGAACGCCGCGTGGAGGCGCTTGACATGGTCCCAGGTATCGCGCCATGGATAGGGCTCCTTGGAGATCGACCACGTGTGCGAGATCTTTACGAACACCTTCGGGAAACGGGCCAACGCGATCAGTTTCTCGAGTTCGGCCGGGCGATCCACCGGAGAGTCGGCCATGTGGTCGATCACGACAGTGAGGTCCGGGCACTTTTCGATCAGCGGAACGAGATCGGGCATCCGGGTGACCGGCGCCAGAATCTGCATGGGCACCTTGAGACTTTCGCACCGCTTCCAGAGCGGCAGCATGAGCGGACCGCGAATCCAGTCGCCGGCGGCGGACGCGGCCGGGCTCAGTCGCACGCCCTTCATACCATCCCGTTCCACTTCGCGAGACAGTTGATCGGGCGCGGCCGGATCCTCCGGATTCACGCGACCGACGTACTGGAAGCTTTGCGGATACTTTCGAACGGCATCGCGGGCGTAGCTATTGTCCCAACGGTACCCGATGTATTGCACGATCACGGTCTTGGCAACGCCGTTCGCCTTCATCAGATCGATCAGCATCTCGGGCGTGGCGTCGTTCTCCGGCGGCTTGGTGGTCTCCTTCGCCCAGGGGTAACGCGGATCGTTAGCCCAGACGTGGACGTGTGGATCGATGATTCGCAAGGGGGTTGTGGCGGAGGCGGTCATAGCGGCGGCTCCGGTGGCAAGAAATTGTCGTCGGTTCATGGCGGATCCTCTCGGGCGGCGCCTTTATATGTATCGCAACCGGCGAGGGTTTTGCAGCGAGGGCGCCGGGCGATCCTAGTCGCGGCTTCGTCCCGGCTGGCCAAGGAGGACCTCTGACTCGACTCCGTCCTCCTCAATCGGGTCGTGCTCGATCAACCCGCCACTGTCGGTGGATTCAACGTCGCGCAGCTTGCGGTGGATGGCTCTGGTGCGGACTTCCGCTTTTTCGGCGGTGTTCTGGGCCGCGGTCAGCTTCTTGATCCTCGACAGAGCGTCGGCGTACTTTCCGAATTCCGATTTGACGGCCCCAAGCAGACCCCATTCGTATCGATTGCCGTTTGCAGGCGAAGCCCTCTGTGTCAACATGACTGAGACACCTACCCCGTGCCACCATTCCGTTCTTAGTGGAAGAACGGCCGGATGGCGCTGAATTCGGTATCGAATCCTTCCAGGATTTTCGCGGATTGCGCTTCCAAACCGAGCTCGACCAGCGATTCGGGTGCCGTGGCGGTTGGCGGTGCGACCCAAGGTTGCAGCGGAATATCGAGTTGTTCGGCCAAGCCTTCGGCGGTGCGCAGCAGCCACGCCAGCGAGGCGGGATGGCCATCGCGGACAGCGCGCGTGTGGCCGGCGACAGCTTTCTGGATGGGTGTGGGCAATTTCCAATATTCGACGGCGATCGCTGAGAACTCGGCGTGGTCCGCGCCAAGGACCGCGAACTCACAGTCCTCGACACTGTACGGGGAGTCCGTTCGGGACGATTCAATGTAGAGCACCCGAACTTGCTCGGACTCGCCGGGCATCGACACCGCCACCAACAGGCTGCCGATGTTCAGCAGCAGGCCGCCGGCGAACGCGCCTTCCGGATAGTCGCAGTCCACGTACTGCGCCAACAGATCGGCGAGGATGGCGGTCGCCACCCCATGCAGGGCGAACTGGGCGTGCGACCAGTGTTCAGCCACCGGAATCCGGTGCCAGATCTGGTTCAACGACAGACTCATGACGAAGTTGCGGAGGCGGACTGCGCCGATGATCGACACGGCGTGGCGGACCGAATTGACGGTTCCACGGCGCCCGTACATCGCCGAGTTCACCAGCCGCAGCACGTTCCCGGCCAGCACCGCGTCCTTCTCGATGAGACCGGCGATCTCGTTGAAAGAGAAGTCCTCTTGCGCCAGCGAGGCCGCCAGTTTGCTCAGGATCGGAGAAAAAGGCGGAAGGTTCCCGAGACCCTTGCGGGCCCGCTCGGCGACGCCGGCTGGTGGTTGAACGAGCAATTCCACTGACAATTCATCGGCAGGTTGGCGAAAAAGGTACAGAGTGCGGGGCCAATCTGCCGACCATAGGATAATGGAGCGAATGCTGGGGGCTCTCGCAATCCGAACCGAGTATCTGCGCAAGATCTACGGAAGCAAGGCTGCCGTGGATGGCCTGAACCTCCAGGTACCACGGGGCTGTTTTTTCGGCTTCCTCGGCCCCAACGGGGCGGGGAAAACGACGACCATCCGGATGTTGATGGGCCTCGCCCCGCCCACCTCGGGACGGATCGAACTCCTGGGCCTGCCGATGCCCGAACAGGCCGAGGAGATCAAGTCCAAAATCGGCCTGGTACCGGACGAATCGCTGTTGTTTGATCATTTGACCGGATTCGAGTTCCTCGAGTTCGTGGGCCGTATGTACCGCCTGCCGCGTGCGGTGGCGCGCGAACGCGCCGGCGAACTGCTGACCTTGTTCGAGCTGGACGGCGCCTCGCGCAAGCTGATCGCCGAGTACTCCAAGGGAATGCGCAAGCGCGTGGCGATGGCGGGCGCCCTGATTCACCGGCCGCAATTGTTCCTGCTCGACGAACCCTTCGAAGGCGTCGACGCCGTGGGCGCCCGCCTCATGAAGGAGATTCTGCTCGACCAGGTGCGGCAGGGGGCGACCATCTTTCTCACCTCGCACGTGCTTGAGGTTGTCGAGCGCCTCTGCAACCGGGTGGCGATCCTCGCCGAAGGGAAACTGGTCATGGAGACCGACATGGCCGATCTGCGGAACGCATCGGAGACGCTTGAGGACACCTTTGTCCGCGTCGTCGGATCCGACCGCGGAGCCGGCAACCTGGACTGGCTGTGAGCCATGTTTGACCAGGCCCGGGCGATTCTCTGGGCGCAGTGGCGCAGCATGCGCAACTACTATTCGCGCGGCAACCGAGGCAGCCTGATCTTTTTTAGCGTGGTTGGCGTTCTCTGGTACGGCGCGGTAGTGGTGGGCTCCGCGGCCGCGGCCTATCTGATCTCGCGGCTTGAACAAGTGGAGCACATCGAGCGAACGGTGGCGACGGGTTTGCTGCTGGCGCTGCTCTACTGGCAGGTGGTTCCGCTGATGCTGGCCGCCACGGGCGCTTCGGTGGATCTGAAGCGGGTGATCGTGTACCCCATCGCGGTGCGGCAACTGTTCACTGTGGAGGTGCTGTTGCGGTTGACCACGGGAATCGAAGTGCTGATCCTCCTGGCGGGTGGCGCCCTTGGGCTGTTGCTGAACGCGCACACGCCCGCCTGGGGTCCACTCATCTTCCTGCCGTTCATCGCGTTGAACCTGTTCCTGTCCGCCGGACTGCGCGACCTCCTCGGCCGGTTGTTCGCGCGCAAACGGGTGCGCGAAATCTCCGTGTTGGCTCTTGTCTTGCTGGCGGCGATTCCCGGCCTCATACTGCAAACCGATGCGTTCGGCGGCCTGCGCGACACGCTGCTCGCCGCGCAGGTCTATCAGCCCTACACGCCGTGGTGGGCGGCTGGACAGTTCGCGAGCGGGCAGCACTCACTATCCGCCGCGGCTGTCGTCTTGGTCTGGATGACGTTGACGCTGCTTTTCGGCCGCTGGCAGTTTCAGCGCGGACTGCGATTCGATGCCGACGCGGCGCGCGCCACGAGCGGGAAGCAGCGCGCCGGTTGGGGCTGGCGGGAGAGCCTCTATCGCCTGCCGTCGATGCTGCTGCCCGATCCGCTCGGCATGCTGGTGGAGAAGGAAATCCGGTTCCTGAGCCGGGCGCCACGGTTTCGTCTGGTCTTCATCATGGGGTTCACATTCGGTTTGGTGATCTGGCTGCCGCTCGCCTTTCAGGGAAACCTCCAGGCGGGACTCGGCTTCGCTTCGAATTACCTAACCTTCGTCACCGTCTACGCGCTGCTACTGCTCGGCGAGGCATGCTTCTGGAACTCCTTTGGATTCGACCGTGCCGCCTCGCAGATCTACTACCTCGCGCCGGTGCGGTTTTCCATTGTCATCGTGGCCAAGAACATCGCGGCGGTCACCTTCGTGTTTCTGGAAGTAGTGGCGATCGTCGCGGTATGCCTCTTGGTGGGCATGCCGGTGACGGCTGAAAAGGCCCTGGAGGCCCTGGGCGTAACCCTGGTGCTGACGGTGTTCCTGCTGGCGGCGGGCAACATCGCGTCGATCTACAACCCGCGGGCGGTGAACCCCACGCAGTCGTGGCGGTCGAGCGCGAGCAAGTTTCAGGCGCTGCTCATGCTGATCTATCCACTCATGGCGGTTCCGATCGGACTGGCCTACCTGGCCCGCTACGCTTTCGACTCGGACCTGGCGTTCTACGGCGTGCTGCTGTTCGACCTCGCGCTGGCTGGGGTGACCTACTGGGTGGCGATGGACACCGCCGTGAATGCGGCGGACCGGAACCGGGAACAAATCGTAGCGGCGCTGTCCCGCGGCGAGAGCCCGGTGTCGACCTGACGCGGTGGCGCGATAATAGAGTCAGACTATGTTTGGACCTCTTACCATTGCCGGCCGGGTCTTTCAATCCCGCCTGATCATCGGCACCGGCAAGTATCGTAGTTTCCCCGAGATGGCGCGCTGCCATGAGGCGTCCGGCGCCGAAATGGTGACCGTCGCCGTCCGGCGTGTCAACCTCGACGATAAATCGAAGGAGTCGCTGCTCGACTACATCGACCGCTCGAAATTTTTCATCCTGCCCAACACGGCCGCCTGCTACACGGCGGACGAAGCCATCCGCACGGCGAGGCTCGCCCGCGAAGTCGGCCTGTCGAACTGGATCAAGCTCGAAGTCATCGGCGACGAACGCACGCTCTTCCCCGATAACGAAGGTCTGTTGGAAGCAACCCGGGTCCTTGTCAAGGAGGGTTTCGTGGTCTTGCCCTATACGACCGACGACCTGGTGAACGCCCGGAGGTTGATCGACGCCGGCGCGGCCGCTGTGATGCCGCTCGCCGCGCCCATCGGTTCAGGTCTCGGGATCCAGAATGTTTCAAACCTTCGCATTCTGCGCGAAATGATTACGGACGTGCCCCTGATCGTCGACGCCGGCGTCGGAACTGCTTCCGATGCCACCATCGCGATGGAACTCGGATACGATGGAATCCTGATGAACACCGCCGTCGCCGCCGCCGGCGAGCCGGTCAAAATGGCCGAGGCGATGAAGCACGCAGTGGTGGCGGGCCGAATGGCGTTCGAGGCCGGCCGCATGCCGAAGAAACTCTACGCTTCGGCGAGCAGCCCGCTCGAAGGAGTGGTCCGCTAACTCGCGAAACAAAGGAGGGCCGGCCATGGAGGACCCTTCAGAGACCCCGGCCGGTATTGCCCCGCCGCGCGACCGGCGGGCGCTACCACGCCGCGTCCGCGCGGCGACGGATCAAGCGCTCTCGCCGGGCCGCTATCCGCTGCCACCTGAAGTCAGCCGGGCGGCGGTGGACCGGCTCGCCGCCATAGCGCTGGCCTACTCGATTGCCTGCGCCGCCGTCTACCTCATCGGGAGCCAGCTTCATCTGGGCTGGATCGATCCGGAGCGGGCGCCGGCTTCCTATTCGGCCAGCCTGATCCTCGCGGTGATCTCCGGCCTGCTCATGGCCTTCATCGCCACTTGGCGCCGGCGCGCCGAACTGGCTCCGGCGGCGACGCTCCGCGCCGCGATGGTCTTCCAGGTCGGCGGAGGTCTGCTGATCGCTCTCGCCGAGAATGCCACCCCGCGCGCAGTCACCGAGATCATTCGGGGCCAGAGTTCGCTCGCCCTTTGGATCACGATCTTCGTTCTGGCGGTTCCCACGTCCTTCTACCGCGGGCTGGCCGCCGCGCTGGCCACCGCGTCGATGGGACCGCTGGCGCATGCCACGCAGGTGCTGGCGGGCAATGTCGCTTCACCGCCGCCGCTGATCTGGCTAATCCTGCATGGGCCGGCGTTTCCGATCGGCATCGGCGCCGCCTTCCTCTCGCGATATATCTACCGGCTCGGCGCCCAGGTGACACACGCGCGGGAACTCGGCAGTTACGAACTGGTGGAGGCGATCGGTAGCGGCGGCATGGGCGAGGTCTGGCGTGCGCGCCACCGGATGCTGGCGCGCACGGCCGCCATCAAGCTGATCCGCGCCGATGCGTTGATGAGCAAGAGTCCGGAGCGCATTGATGCACTCGCCCGCCGCTTCGAACGCGAGGCCCGTGCCACGGCGACGCTGCATTCGCCCCACACTGTCTCCATCTACGACTACGGAGTAACCGAGGGCGGCGAGTTCTACTACGTGATGGAACTGCTCGACGGAGTGCACCTCGAGGACCTCGTGAATCTCTATGGCCCCCCGCCCGTCGGCCGTACCCTTTGCATCCTTGTCCAGGTCTGTTCTTCCCTCGCCGAGGCACACGGCCACGGCATCGTCCACCGCGACATCAAGCCCCGGAACATCCTGCTCTGCCGCCTCGGCGCGAGCTACGATTTCGCCAAAGTCCTTGATTTCGGCCTGGCGAAGTTCCTCCAGGAGGCCGATTCCGAACCGAGCCACCTAACGCGGGAAGGCGAAGTGGTGGGGACGCCCGCGTTCATGGCACCGGAACTGGCAACCGGGGAGGCGGGCGGCAACGAGCTGAGCGACATCTACGCGCTTGGTTGCGTCGCCTACTGGCTACTGACTGGACAGACCGTGTTCCAAGCCAGGAACTCGATGGCAATGGCCGTCGCTCATCTCCGCGATTCACCGGAGCCGCCGTCGCGGAGAAGCGAACTGGAGATTGCGCCCGAACTGGACGAACTCGTCCTGGCGTGTCTGGCAAAAGTACCCGGTGAACGCCCGTCGCCGGTGCGTCATATCGCCGCCCGATTTGCGGCGATGCGCGGAGCCTACCGTTGGACCGAGACCGACGCCGAGCAGTGGTGGTCCACCCACGCTCCCCAGGCTACAGAGCTCGCCGTGCCTTCGTTGGCCGACGACTCGCAGCCGACGAGATGAGCGCCCGCCGCTACAGCGGCAGAATCTCTTCGCGGTCCGGATCGAACTTCAGCCGCCGCTTCTGGAGCCAGGCGATGTTGCCGAGGTGCGACGCCATCGCCGAGCGGTGGCCGTGCCAAACGTCGCCGTTCGGCAGCTTCCGGCTTCGCACGCAGTCGAGGAAATTCTCGACGTGCTCGATGGTTTGTTCGCGCGGCGACTGCACCACCACCGGTTGGGCGCCCTTTTCCGCCGAAGTGAACTCGTAGCGGCCCCGGGTAATCCACAGACGGCCATCGGTGCCGCAAACCTCCACGCCGGCCCCGGTGATTCCAGGCGCGAGCGTGGCTTCGAACGTCGCCGTCCACCCCGCCGGGTACTCCAGCAGCACATTGATCGTGTCGGGTGCGGTCCGGCCGTCCTTGTAATGGTAGATTCCGCCCGCCGCCACGCCCGACACGGGATTCTCCTGCTCGATCAGCATGTGCGCCACATCGATCCAGTGCGTGAACAGGTCGGTCACCTGCCCGCCGCCATATTCCAGATAGGCGCGGAAATTCCAGAACTGCTGCGGGTCGTATTCGCGCCACTTCACCGGGCCAAGGAAGCGCGCCCAATCGAGGTTCGACGGCTTGGTCCGCATCCGCTCCGGAGCTTTCTGCAGGTGCGCACCGTTCCCGTGCCACCACGTCCGGACCAGCGTCACCTTGCCGAGTTTGCCGGCCTTGACGATCTCTTCGCGCGCCTGTATGTAGTGCGACCCCGACCGCTGTTGCATGCCCACTTGGCAGATGCGCTCATTCACGCGGGCCGCCTTCACGATGCGCGGGCCTTCTTCGATCGTCAGCGTAAGCGGCTTCTCGACGTAGACGTCCCTGCCCGCGTTGAGTGCGTCGATCGCGATCCCAGTGTGCCAATGATCGGGCGTCGCGATCAACACGGTATCGACGTCTTTCTGGTCGAGCAGCTTGCGGTGGTCGGTGAATCCCTTCGCTTCCGGCGCCCGCTGCTGCGCCTGGTCGATTCGCTCTCCGTAGACGTCGCAGACCGCCGTAACCCGTACGCGACCGGTTTTCTGGAACGAGCCCATCACGCCGCGACCGCGCCCACCGGCGCCGATGAGGCCGAGCGTGATCTGATCGTTGGCGCCAAGAATCCGGCTATACGAGGCGGCGGTCGCGGTGGCCGCGGCAATCCGGAAGAAGTCGCGGCGGGCCATTGGCGTGTTGGAAGGCATCGCTAACGATTATATAGAGCCACGTTGGGGCGGGTAGCCCGTTACACCTGGACGCAGATTTTGCCGAAGTGCGCGCCGCTTTCCATGTAACGGAACGCTTCGATAGCCTGTTCAAAAGGAAACACCTGATCCACCACCGGATGCATGGCGTGTATGGCAATCGCGCGGTTCATCCGCTCGAACATTTCGCGCGAGCCGACGAAGATGCCTTGCACGGTAACGCTTTTCATCAGCGCCATGGTGAGGTTGACATCGTTGCCGGCGGCCAGCGACCCGATCAGCGAGATGCGGCCGCCCATGCGAACCGTACGGAGGGACTTGTTGAAGGTACCCGCGCCGCCGACCTCGATGACGTGATCCACACCTCCGCCGGACAGTTTGCGGACGGCTTCCTCCCAGTCGGACGTCGTTTTGTAGTTTAGGGTCTCCTCCGCGCCGAGTTCCCGCAGCCGTTGCAGCTTTTCGTCGCTCGACGACGTCGCGATGACGCGCGCGCCGGCCATGCGCGCGAACTGCAGGGCGAAGACGGAGACCCCGCCCGAGCCGAGAACGAGAACCGTTTCGCCACTGCGGATCGCTCCACGCTCGACCACCGCGTGCCAGGCCGTCAGCCCGGCGCATGGGAGCGTGGCACCCTGTTCGAAGCTCAAATGCTCGGGTAGCGGCAGCACGGCTTGCTCGGAGAACGCTACCTTTTCGGCGAGGACGCCGGCGGTCTGCGCGCCGAGCGCGGTGCGGGCCTTCGCTTCCGTTACCGGACCTTCGATCCAGCCGGGCATGAAGAGGCCCGCCACGCGGTCGCCGGCCTTCACGCGGGTGACGCCGGGGCCGGCTTCGGCCACCTCGCCCGCGCAGTCGGAACAAATGGTCAGCGGTAGCGGGAGTTTGCGGCTGTAGAGTCCTTTGGCGACGAGCAGGTCGCGGTAGTTCAACGAAACCGCGCGCACGCGCACGACCACCTGGCCCGGTCCGGCGTGCGGGTCGGACGCCTCATTGATCCGTAGGGACTCGATTTCGAACCGGTCGTGAATTTGTAGGGTTCGCATGGTCAGCCTTCCATTGTATGGGTGTCCGCCCGCGATGCGATACACTCCGTTTTGGAGGTGCAATCGAATGAATCGAGTTCTGTTTGCTACGCCGGCCTTGGCCGCCGCCCTTTGCGCCGGCGCGTGGGCCGCCGATGCCGATGGCTGGATCCGCATGTTCGACGGGAAGACGCTGAACGGATGGAAAGCCACGGAACGGCCGGAAAATTGGACGGTGGAGAGCGGCGCCATCGTCGGACGCGGCGAGCGCAGCCATCTTTTCTACCTGGCCCAGGAATGCGTGAACTGCGAGTTCAAGGCCGAGGTGAAGATCAACAAGGGCGGGAATTCCGGTATGTACTTCCGCGCCCAGTTCGACGGGCCGGGTTGGCCGAAAGGCTACGAGGCCCAGGTGAACACCAGCCACAAGGACCCGGTGAAGACCGGCAGCCTGTATAACATCGTGAAGATCTTCGACCAACTCGTGCCGGACGACACCTGGTTTACCCAGCACATCATCGCCAACGGGAACCACATCGTCATCAAGGTGAACGACAAGGTTGTAGTCGATCACGTCGACGAGAAGAAGACGCACATGAAGGGTTACGTTGCGCTGCAGCAGCACGATCCCGGCAGCGTGGTTCACTATCGCAATTTGATGATGAAGAAGCTTCCGTAGCTTCGGCTTTACCTCCTTTTCCTCTACGAGGCAATCCGATCGACTACCCTACGTCTGGATCGCGCTCGCCGCGGTCCGGCGAGGCGGGAGAGAATGAGCGGTTGGCGTCGCCCTGGATGTGTCGTCCGCAAAGCGCATGCCCAACCCATCGCGCCGAGCCCGGGCGGAGTTAGTCATCTTTGCTCTTCCGCGATGGCGGCAGCGGATTTCGGGACGCTACGCCGGGTTGAATGTCCTCGGGGACAGCGTACTTCGCGGAAATCATCGAGTCGATGGACCATTCCGGCGCAGATGACGGTCCATTTCTAGCCTCAAATCCCGCCCGAGGTCAGGAGGTCTGAGGCTCGCTCCGGCTCCTCGATGTTCAGGCCGGCGAACTGGCTGCCCGTCAGCGGTGGGAAGCGGAGGCGCAGGACATTGCAATTGCCGATTTTTCCGGCCGGAACGAAAGAGATCAACCGGGATCTGGGCGTGCGGTGCGCGGAGGGCAAGGTGGTGTAGCTGGACGGACATTTGCCGGTGTTCCAGCACGAGGGACAGGACCTGAAGAGTCTCCGGCTGATTACCAGGTAGATGGTGGCCAGCGGCGAGGCGCGGGCCGGCGAAGTGGTGGCGGCGTTTGGGACGGTGAAACGATACGTGGGTGAGTACCGGCGGGACTGACCGGCGGGCTTCTACCGGAGCCAGCCGCGGCCGCGGCCGGAGACGAAACTGACCGCGGAGATCAAGGAGAAAGCGGGGGAGTTGTTGAGCGCCGGCGGCAACGTGGCGGAAGCGGCGTGGCCGACGGGGGCGTGGGCGACGACATTGCACAGCGCGGCTTCGCCGCAAATAGATGGGAGTGCAGAAGAGGCGCTCTCCTTGTGTGAAGATCGTGTCGTCGATGAATCCAGTGATCACCGACACGACCACACA
>CAYPUQ010000144.1:0-11289 GCA_964413655.1 uncultured Solibacteraceae bacterium
GGAAGCAACGGTCACCCCAAGCGCAGCGTTCCCTTGCTCCCCGGGATTTCAGGGGCGCAGCCCTTGCTTATGAACTAGGAGCGCACCTTTCCCGCTCCCTGTTCCCGGGAAAATTGCCTCCGTTCACGGTAGGCCGCGGACTGTGGAAGGCGCGGGCGGCAAAGGGTAGCGTGGGCGCACTAGCTTACCCGGCTCACGCCGGCCACGAACTCGAATGGGTAGAACTCGACCTGGAAGGAAATCTGATTCGGGCGCTGGACTTTGCCGGGCTATCCCAATGGCGGCTACGCCTATACGGAATCGGGAGAGATCGACGCTCAGTTCATGGCGCGTGACGACCATCCGTTGCTGGTGCTCGACAGGGAGTCCTCCACGTGGAAACCGCGCGGGACACCAAGCCGGAGTGGGATCAAAACCGGTCCTTCGGACTCCTGCTCGGCGCCGACGGCGATCATCTCGTATTCAACGCCCAGCCAACTTCAGGCGTGCGTCTTCAGGGGTTTCATCCGTCGCGGTGAGCGCGGCCCGTGCGATGGCGCGGAGCATCCCCCCAAAGATCAGCGCGTGGAACGGGTAAAGGGCGTACCAGTAGACGAGCCCGAGTAACCCGAGCGGATCGAACTCCGCCGTTTGCCGGATCATGGTTCCGCCGGCCTGTTCGCGCACTTCGAACTCGAGCCAAGCCCGCCCGGGCAGCCGCATCTCGGCGCGCAGTCGCAGCCGGCGGTTAGGTTCGTACTGCTCGACGCGCCAGAAGTCGAGGCTCTCTCCCACATGGATGTGCTCCGGATCTTTGCGGCCCCGGCGCAGACCGACGCCGCCCACCAACAGGTCGAGACGGCCCCGCAGCCTCCACAACCAGGTGCCGTAATACCACCCGGCCTCGCCGCCAATGCGGCGAATCGGGGCGAAGGCCCGATCCGCGTCGCAGGCGACGGTGATCGTGCGGGAGTCGACGATACGCGTGCCGGAGTGCATCCCGCCTGGCCGTTGACTGGAGGAGGACGACAAGGCGTCGGACCACCGCGTCTCGCTGATCTCCTGGTCCTCGCGGATCAGCGCGCGTTCGATCGCTTGCCGCACACCCATCGGCCGGATCGGAAATACCCGCAGTGCAACGTCGTCCTCAACAGTGGTGGTGTTTCGCAGCCCATCGACCAACCGGCGGCCTACACGCGCGTGGACCGGAGTGACCAGCGACAGCCATAAGCTGGACAGGCGCGGCGAGAGCGCGGGCAGTGGAATGAGCCAGCGGCGCAGGCCGCGCATTGCGCTGTAGATCCGCAGAATATCGGCGTAGGAAACCTTGTCGGCGCCGCCGATCTCGAAGGTCTGGCTCGATTCGGCCGGCACGTCGAGCGCGGCCATCAGATAGGCGATTACGTCCTCTACCGCTATAGGCTGGGTCCGGACGCGAACCCAAGTCGGTGTTGTCATCACGGGCAGCCGCTCGACGAGGGCGCGCATGATGTCGAAAGAGATGCTGCCCGAACCGATAATGATGGAGGCGCGGAATTCAATCACCGGCATGCCGCTGCCGCGCAGGATCTCCCCTACCTCATGCCGGCTGCGCAGGTGCGACGACAAGCGGGTGCCTGCGTTCCCCAAGCCGCCGAGATAGACGATCCGGCGGACTCCCGCCGCGCGGGCGGCATCGGCGAAGTTGCGGGCGGCGATGCGGTCGGTCTCCTCGAAGGAATATTGCCCGCTGAGCGAATGGATCAAATAGTAGGCGGTATCGATGCCAGCGAGCGCGGCGGGAAGAGTCTCGGCTTGCAGCACGTCGCCCGCAGCGACTTCGACACCCAGCCCTACCCGGCCGGCGAGGGATTCAGGACTGCGCGCCAAACACCGGACCGGCCGTCGGGCGCCGTCCAGCGCGCGCAGCAAGCGCCCTCCGATGTAGCCGGTGGCGCCTGTGACGAGAATACGGCCCCGGCCGATTGGCATGAGTGTGTGATGCCAGCCCGCGTGATTTGGTGACAGAAGTTGAGATAATGATGGCTGGTGCCCCGGTCAAAGGAAGTCGAACAGCGCCTCCAGCGCGTCGAGAGGCAGCTTCGCCTCTATCAGCGGATCAGCCGTTACATGGCGCGCGGAATTCCGCTCAACGAGGCGATGCAGACCATCGTCAACGACGTCGCCGAGTTTATTCACAGCGACTCCTGTCTGTTGTACCTGCAGAACGACGGGGAACTCGTGCTGGTCGCGAGCCGGAGCCCGAACCCGGCCGCCATCGGCGAGGTGCGGTTGCGGCTCGACGAAGGTCTGACGGGCTGGGTCGCCCGCGAACGGCGGATTCTGGCGATCACTCGCGAAGCCTACAACGATCCACGCTTCAAGTTCTTCCGGGATCTGCCCGAGGACACCTATGAGGCTTTCCTGTCGGCGCCGGTGATCGCCCGGAACCGAGTGGTGGGAGTGATCAATATTCAGCACCGGCAGTCACGCGTCCACACCGGCGACGACATTGAATTGATCACAACCGTCGGCGAAATGATCGGTGCGCTCGTCGCCCAGGCGCTGGCCGACGAACGCGATCTCGAACGTGCCGCCTTCGTTGACTTGGTTCTGGCGCAGAAACACAGTGCTCCGGCTTCGTAACGGTCTTCAATTGGTCTTCGCCGCCTCGCTTCTGATGCCGGCCGCGTTCGGCCAGCGGTGGAACGTCGCATTCTTCCACGACGAACCCGAGAGCCAGATCGTCCTGCAGGATCTCGTCTTCCCGTCGGCCGCGGTCGGCTTCGCAGCAGGGATCCAGGCCGGACGCCGGGAATCCGGGGTGTTGGTGCGCACCTCCGACGGCGGTAAGACCTGGGCGGTCGAGACCGTGCGAGACAATCCGCTTTCGCTGTTCTTCCTGAACGAACAACACGGCTGGATGGTGGGTAGCCAGGGTGTGTGGAAGACCGAGGACGGCGGCGGCCGGTGGCGGCGAATCGTCAGACGGCGAGGGTTGGTCCGGGTCCACTTTCTCGATGAGAATAATGGTTGGGCCGTCGGCCTGGAGAAACAGTTCCTGCGAACATCCGACGGCGGCCGGCGCTGGGAAAAGGTTCCGATCGTTGACGAGGTGACCACGGAAGAGAGCCAGACCTATTTCAATTGGATCGAGTTTGCCACGCCCCGGTTCGGCATCGTCGTCGGTAATCACGCACCGGAGCGGGCGGAATTGTCGCGGCTGCCGGAGTGGATGGAGCCGGAACTCTCGCGCCGGCGGCAGGTCCCCACGACCCTGATCGTCATCCAGACAATGGACGGCGGCCAGACCTGGAAGCCCAGCGTCGCTTCCGTCTTCGGCCAGATGACACGGCTGCGGCTGCTGCCCGATGGGCGAGGGTTGTCGCTGGTGGAGTTCGTCCACCAGTTTCAGTACCCGTCGGAGGTTTTCCGGCTCCAGTTGGCGGACAACAAAACGACGCGCGTCTACCGCCAGGCCGACCGCAAGGTTACCGACGCACTGTTGCTGCCCGATGGCAGCGCGATGATCGTGGCTGTTGAGGTTCCCGGCGACATGCCGACGCTGCCGATTCCAGGCCGTCTGCGTGTCCTACGGACATCGGATTACCAGCTTTGGCGCGAAGTCGATGTGGACTACCGTGCGGTGGCGCGGCGGGCGATTCTGGCAGCCGCGCCGGGCGGGCGATTCTGGATGGCGACCAGCGAAGGGATGATCCTGCGGCTCGACGAAACAACCGCCGCCAACGGCACAAACATATCCCAGCCGTAACGTTTTATCCACACGAAGTACTTCGATCCTCGCTCGCAAATTATTGATAACAAGCAGAATAAAATTTGAGGAAAGCGGCCATCAGAATCTCGTTTTTTCTTGACTACGAAACGGTTTCAGGTCATCATGGAAATGGTTCCAAGAGGTTTGTGGAACAGCGAGCCTGACGCAACGTAGCGAGCTCGGAACGATGATCCGTTGTTAAGCCCGGTCTTACAATTGGGACGTGCAGCGGGGAGCGAAGGGCAATCGGGCGTGGCGTTAAGGTAGGCTTCGTGGTAGCCGATTCGGATTGGTGCTACGATCCGGCGGGGACGAAAAGCCCCAAAGGGAAGCAAGGTTCGGACCAGCTATCATGGGTATCGTGACCGGAACGGACAACGGGTTGCAACCGTTGATCTTCCCCGTGACCGCAAAGGCGGTAGGGGAAGGGAGCTTGCAGCCGAACGGGTTTGGGAAGGTGGCGGTACGAAATCGAAGTGAGAGGGCAGGAACTTTGACCCTGCCGCGGGAGTGCCCGTGAGGGTATGCTCGCTGCGGGCGAGTGAAAGCCCCTGACGAGATTTCGGTCTCTACCCGAAACTCGGACAGCCGGTTTCGAAAGCGTTGAGGTGCGTCGGCCAAAACCGATGTACGGAGCCAACGGAATACCGGACCAGATTTCGGGATGCCATGTTTCGGCCAAGCATGCTGGCTGGGGAAACGAGCTGTCTCATGGGTCACTTGGAACCACTTTCTTTTTGTAGGGCTCCAACCGAGCGCAGTCGCCCAGTTGGCAGTCCTGCCCCATGATCGGCCTTCCCGCCTCGCTACTACCGCTCGCTCGACGGCGGTACCAACCCCTTGATTCGCATGTAGGTCACCAGGTTCCCGTAGTGCTCATAACTGTGCGCGACCAGGAATGAGAGTACTCCAAGTTTGGGACGCTCGCCACGGAAAAACGGCACCATCTCCGCCGCGTTCGCGTCTGTCACCGCGTCGAACGCTTTGTCGCAATAGGCAAACGACTCCTTCACCGCGGCCTGCAGATCCGCCTTCGTGGTCTTGGTCTTCTCAACCGAGCCCTGCGGAGGTTGTTCGCCGAGCGCGGACGCACACATCCGGTTCTGCGCATCCGCGATGTGACCGAGCAACTGTCCGAACGTGCGCACCTCCGGCGTCGGCTGAAACCCGTAGTGTTCCTCGGGCATCTTGTCGGCGGCGCGCGTGACGAAATTCTTGATGTTGCCGTAGACCATCTTGTTGGAGGACGTAAGCGGACCGGAGTCCTGCGCGAGCAGGGAACCGGCCAGAACGGTCGCGACGGTAAAGCAGGCTTTCCTCATTTCAGGCCACCTTTTTGGCGTATTCGCGGGTGATGTAATCGCAGGCGCGCACGGTGAGCGCCATCATGGTTAGGGTTGGGTTCTGACAGCCGATGGTTACCCAGCAAGCGCCGTCGGTGACGAAGACGTTCTCGACATCGTGCGCCTGGCAGTACTGGTTTACCACGCTGGTCCTCGGGTCGCTGCCCATGCGGGCCGTGCCCACTTCGTGAATGCAGAAACCGGGCACCGACATCTGCCCGGTGAGCCGCACGTTCCTGGCGCCGACGGCTTCCAACATCTCGGCGCCCTGGACGCGGCCGTCTTCCCAGAGCTTTTTCTCGTTATCGCCCCACTCCATGTGGGTCTTGAGAACCGGAACGCCCCACGCGTCGACCCGATACTTGTCGATCTCGACGTAGTTCTCCTTGCGCGGCAGGCACTCGGCCCACAGGCTAATACCGATGCTGGTGCGGCCGTTGCGCACGGCCTCCTTGTAGGACTTGCCGAAGCCGGGCGCGCCGAAATCGAAACTGGTGCTCGACCCGCCCTGGTAACCGTAGCCGCGGATGAAGCCGTTGGTCATCTTTTCCTTGACGTTGCGGAAGCGCGGAATGTAGATGCCGTTGGGGCGTCGCGGCATGCCGGCCCACGGATCCACTTTCACATCCGGGAGGTCGCCCGAAGCGCCTCCCTGGTAGATGTGATCCATCAGGTAGTGGCCGAGCGCGCCGCTCGAGTTGCAGATCCCCGAGTTCAGCAGCAGCCGCGTGGATTCGAGAGTCGACGCGCACAACACAAGGATCTTGCCGCGAACCTCGCGTGCCTGGCGCGTCGTGCGGTCGATATAGGCGACGCCGTCGGCCTTGCCGTCCTTCATAATCACTTGCGCGGCCACGGCATCGGTGATCAGCGATAAGCGGCCGGTCTTTTGCGCCGCGGCGACCGTTGTGAACGGGCTGCTGAAGTAGGACAAGGTGACGCAGCCGCGTTCGCACGGCCCGCAGTAGTGGCAGGCTTGGCGGCCGTTGAGCGGGCGAGTCAGAATCGCGACCCGGCCAATGGTGACCGTGCGATCCATCTTCTGCTTCACGGCGTCACGCAGCAGCAGTTCGCCGCAGGTCATCTCCATCGGCGGCTGGAAGACGCTATCGGGAAGATGTGGCAGACCCTCCGCCTGGCCGCTGATGCCGACGAAGCGCTCGACCCTTTCGTAATAGGGAACGAGGTCGGCATGGGAAAGCGGCCAGTCGTCGCCATAGCCGTCGTGGCTGGTGGCTTTGAAATCGAGGTCGCCCATCCGGTAGCTCTGCCGCCCCCAACTCAAGCTGCGCCCGCCGAGAACCCGCATGCGGATCCAGTTGAACGGTTTCGCCTGCGTGTATGGGTTCTCGATATCGTTGACGAACCACTTGTAGTTGTATTCCGTGCAGGCGTAACATTGGCCCTGGATGGGCCGCTCCTTGCGAATGACGGGCGACATGCCGAGGTAGGGTAACTGCCAACTCTGCATGTGCTCGGTGAAGTCCTTCGATGTGATCTTCGGCCCGGCTTCGAGCATGGCGACGCGCATCCCTGCCTCGGTGAGTTCCTTGGCGGCCCATCCGCCGGTGGCGCCCGAACCGACCACGATTGCGTCGAAGGGCTCGTTGGAACGCGCTACCTGAAGCATAGGGACCAGTATACTCGCGGCCGGTCTCAGTGGTCTTTCAGCCACTCCGCGATGGCGTCCAGGGCGGCCGGCGAGAAGGTCTCGTCGATTTTGGCGTACTCCGATGGCGCGCCGGTTTTGGCGGGCTGGAAGAGATGATTGAGACCCGGCAAAATCCTGACCCGGTAATCGCTGTTGCCGGCGGCCCTCAGCGCGGCTTCGAGCCGTCCCGCATTCTGGCTGGGCAGGACTTGCAGATCCTTCTCGCCGAACAGCGCGAGCACGGGAACCCGGAGCTTCCGCAGCAGCGCCTGAGGATCGACCGCCAGAAACGACTTCAGATTGGGCGAAGTGAACGAGGCGATCTGCGCGCGCGCCGAAGCCCGTTGCGCCTCCGGAACCTCGGCGATGACCGCTTCCAGTTCGCGGCGCGCCTCATCGGCGCCGGAAGCGCCAATGATCGTCTCGACAATCCGAGTCTGCATGACGCGGTTGCGCTCGATTCCCTCGGGCGGTACGCCGGACGCGCGGGCGATCGCCTCGCCCTGGGCGTACAGGATCTCTTTGCCGGGAACCGCCGGCGGAGCGAGCAGCACGAGCAGCCGCACCTCGCCGGATTTCGTCGCGGCCAGTGGACCCACCACTGCGCCTTCGCTGTGTCCAAGAATCCCGAGCCGCTTCGGGTCGATTTCCCTGCGGGCGCGAAGGAAGCGGATTCCCGCCAGCGCGTCGGCGGCCAGGTCGTCCATGGTGGCATCGGCAAGGCGCCCGGTGGACTTGCCAACCCCGCGGTCGTCGACACGGAGAATCGCGCAGCCGCGGCGGCTGAGATGGTCGGCGATCACGGCGAACGGGCGATGGCCGAAGATCTGTTCGTCGCGATCCTGTGGGCCGGAGCCGCTCAGTAGCAGGAGCGCTGGAAAAGGGCCGTCGCCGTTGGGCCGGGTAAGCGTTCCAGCCAGCGTTACGCCGCCGGACTCGTACGTCACGTCTTCGGCCACGTAGGGAAAGGGCGGCTTCGGGTCCTGCGGACGGTGGAGCCGTGGAGGCTCACCCTCCGAGCGTTCGAAATCAAGGGGGAGGGAAGTGCCGCCTTGCGTCCACTGGCCGCGAATCCGCCTGCCGCCTTCGTCGACTTGGCCGGCGTACGATGCGCCGAGGCGCTTCATGGTGAAGCGGACCTGCGGTGGCTCGAAGATTACCTCATCGACGGGAAGGCCGTGAGCGCCCTGGTCGATGCTGTCCACACTGGCGTTGTAGCCGCCGGCGGCATTCGCCTGTACCTTCCAAGCCAGGCGAAGCTTGCCGTTTGGGACTTCGAGTGTTCCGAGCCAATTTCCTTCAATGGTTTGAGCGGCGGCCGTGGCGGCGAGGAGCAGAAGGAGGGCCGTGCGGCACATAACCACAGTGTACCCACAGTGCGTCACTGCAATAGAATCGAGGGGACGATGTCTTCGATGGATCGACGGCACTTCTATTCGCTGTTAGCCGCCCTGAATCTCGTCGGCGCGGCAACCGGGACCGGCCGCCGCCACGAGCCGGAGGTGCTGCGGTTGTCCCGGAACGGGTGGGTTCCGAACAATGAGAAGCTGCCGGTTCTGCTGTACCGGGCCGCCATTCCGGCCGCGGGCCGGGACCCCGCCGCGAACTTCGAAGCGGTCTTCCGGCGAAACGGCTGGCCGCCGCAGTGGCGTAACGGCGTCTATCCGTTTCACCACTACCATTCGACCGCACATGAGATTCTCGGTTCTGCGGCCGGAGAAGCACGGCTGATCCTCGGCGGGGAGAACGGCACGGAGGTTATCGTCCGCGCCGGCGACGTCGCCGTTCTCCCAGTCGGGACCGGCCACTGCCGCCTGGATGCCAGCCGCGACTTCCTGGTCGTGGGCGCTTATCCGCCCTCCCAGGACTGGGATCTCTGCCGTAGTGCTCCGTCGGCCGAGGCCATTGCGCGGATGGCACGGCTGCCGTTCCCGGAGTCGGACCCGGTCAGTGGGTTATCCGGACCTCTGGCCAAATTGTGGCAAACCAAATAGCCGCAGGCAAGGAGAGAAGCGAAATGTCAAAGATCATTCGCCACGAGTTCATGGGAAGTTGGTTGCTGTTCTGGTTCCTTTGCGTCTCGCTGATCGGGATTCCATTGGCGCTGCTGTATCTCCGTGTGGCCACCCTTCGGATCGAGGACGACCTCGACGATCCAGAGCAATTCGTCGCCGAGTTTCGTCAGGGCAAGTTGGCCAAAGGAGGATGACTACCCGTCTTCGGCCGCCGGCCGCGATTAGCTGAGCGCCACGGCATCGATCCGGTCGATCCGCACCACCATGCGCGAATAGGTGCGGCTCGTCATCTCAACCGCCTCACTGCCCACAACGCGCACGACAACTCCTACTACTTGCTGGCCGCCGACGAACAGCGTGAGGCCCTTCTTCTCTTTCTGGCTGGCTTCGAAAAGTTCCTGATAGCTTGACATGATTGTGTTCCTTTCGGTGTTTGAAATCTGACTCGCGGCGGACAGTGCGGGCAGCGCCGCGGCAGCGCCGGCGGCCCGCAATGCATCGCGGCGGCTGAGTAGTCGATGGACGGACATAGTATTACTCCAAATACCACGAGGGATGCTGCTCCGGCGCGGACGGCTCCCGAAGTTGGTGGAAGAACAGGCTGGGGTCTGTGGCGAACGAGAACGAATCCCGTGCTGTGTCTAAGATGCCGATCGCCTCGTCGAGCGAAGCGTCGCGGTGACAGACCATGTAGCCGAGGCGCAGGTTGCGCGCCGGGTCGAACGCCTCCAGCACCCACGCCGGTTCGTTCAGGCTGTTCACTCGCAGGATTCCTTCGCCAACCCGGACGGGTCCATGCTGCCTCCAACGGAAGTCCTCCACACGCTGGCGGAGTTCGGAATGAAACTCTTTGGCGAGTTCGCCGATTCGTTCTTCGGTGAGCCCGCCCGAATAGACGGTCACCTGGAAAGCTTCGCGTACCGGGGCGAAACTGCCGATGACCCACGGATAGACCCGCTGGAAGCCGAAGCTTACGAAACCGGCCGCCGCTACCGGAGTGAGCCCGTCCAGCCGGTTGGGAACCACGATACGGCCCAGGCCGGCCAACTGGCGTTCCACCGGACGCGCTCCGGTCCAGCCGAGCAGCCGCCGGCACCCGGTTAACGAAAGTGCAGCGAGGGCAACGGCCACGAGCATCGAAACTATCGTCCGCCTCGGGATCTCGCTTTTCATCCTGTTCTGTAATGCGCAACTGCGCGGCGGAATCCATCATCGAGGCAAGCGGGAGCGCTGGCAGTCGTGGGAGGATCGTAGGATTACAATGCGAAACGCGATGAGGCGTCGTGTGGCCGTGACGGGCATTGGAGCGGTCAGCCCGAACGGCAACACGCGAGAGGCTTTCTGGCAGGCAACCAAGAATGGCGTCAGCGGTGTGTGCCGGATTTCCCGCTTTGACGCCTCCAAACATACGGTCCAGATCGCGGGCGAGGTGCGCGACTTCGACGCGGACCGCTGGGTGGATCCGAAGGACCGGCCGCACGTCTCGCGGGTGGTTCCGCTCGCCCGGGCGGCCGCCGCCGAGGCGATCGCCGATTCCGGTTTGGACGCGGACCGAATGGACCGCGATGAACTGCGCGGCGTGGGCGTGATGGTGGGGTCCGGCGGCGGCAGCCAGGAGTTTTCGGAGGAACAGTACCGGCTCTATTACAACGGGCTCCAGAAGCAGTGCAGCGTGTATGTGATCCCCACGTCGACCATCGGCACGCTGGCCAGCGAGGTGTCGATGTGGTTCGGCTTCCGCGGGTTGAGTCACCTGATCTCGACCGGCTGCACCTCGTCGAGCGACGCCATCGGCTACGCGGCGCGGCAGATCCAGGCCGGCGCACTCGATCTGGTTTTGGCCGGCGGCGTGGACGCGCCGCTGGCTCCCCTGATTTTGCGGGGCTTCCAGTTGATGCGCATCATGACCACAAGCTGGAACCATTCGCCGGCGCGTGGGTCGCGGCCATTTTCGCGAGACCGCGACGGCTTCGTCATCGGTGAGGGTGCATGGTTCTTTGTACTGGAAGACCTGGAGCGCGCGCGGGCACGGGGTGCGAAGGTCTACGGCGAGATCGCCGGCTTCGGCTCCACCTGCGAGGCCTTTCACCGTGTGCGGCTGGAGGAAAGTGGTGAAGAACCGGCGCGGGCGATCGGACTCGCGCTGGACGAGGCCGGGCTGCGGCCGGAAGACGTGCAGTACCTCCAGTATCACGGCACCTCGACCGAACTGAACGACCGGATCGAGACGCGGGCGGTTCGGCTCGCTTTCGGCGGGCATGCCGAGCGGCTCGCGGGGTCGTCATTGAAAAGCATGATCGGCCATCCGCAGGGCGCCTGCGGCGCGGCGGCGCTCGCCGCGACGCTCCTGGCCATGCGGGACAGCGTCGCGCCACCCACGCTAAACGTCGACGAGCCCGATCCGGCCTGCGACCTTGACTATCTCGCCAGCGGTCCGCGCCCGATGGCTATCGAGAACGCCGTCGTCAACTGCATAGCCTTCGGAAGCAAAAACACCGCGCTGGCGGTGCGCGCGGTAGATGGCTGATGTCGCTCTCTTTACTTCTT
>CAYPUQ010000144.1:11389-13241 GCA_964413655.1 uncultured Solibacteraceae bacterium
ACACCGGTCCAGGTGCGCTGGGCGTGGTTGTCGTGGCAGGTGGTGCAGTACGGCGCCTGTTTTTCGCGCGAGCGGGCCATGATCAACTTGCCGTGGCTGCTTGCCTGAAACTCCTTGGCTTCGGTCGTATGGCAAGCGCCGCAGACCTTCGGCTGTTCGGTGGGGCCAGCCACAATCTCCGGAGCGATGGCGCCGGCCGCGTTGGCGTGTTCGGTGGACTTGCCGTGGCACGAGCTGCAACTCACGTTCTTGTCGCGATGGATGTGGCTTTCCCACTCTTCGGCCTGCGTGCTATGGCACGGCGCGCAGGCCTCATGCGCGGCCTCTTGTGCCGCGATGGGAATTGTAAGGGCAAGAGAAAGAATGACGACGAATTTCATATCAGTTTCCGCTTAACAAGGGATCGGTTAATCGCGGAGACCCGCGGCGTGCCGCAGAGCCCCATGGACAGCTTGAACTCGGCACCCAGCATCCATAACACTCGTTCCACCCCTTCTTGTCCGAACGCGGCCAGCCCCCACAGCGGCGGCCGCCCGATCAGGACTGCCTTGGCGCCCAGCGCCAACGCTTTCATTACATCCGACCCGCGACGGACTCCGCCGTCCATCAGGACCGGAATCCGCCCGCCGACGGCATCCACGCAATCCGGCAGCGCATCCAGACTCGCCAGGACGCCGTCCATCTGACGCGCGCCGTGGTTCGAGATGCTGATCGCGCTGGCGCCGTGCTTGACGGCGAGCGCCGCGTCTTCCGGATGGAGGATGCCCTTCACAATCACCGGCAGCTTCGAAGCGCCGCGGACCCAGTCCAGATAGTCCCACGTCAGGTTCGGTGTGTGAACCTTCCACATCGCCGGTGTCGCCGGTGTCCGCGGCTCGCGCTTCTCGCCTTCTTTGGGCACGCCGCCGCCCATGTACCCGTAGTCGAAGCGGTTGCGATTGTTCCGGTCGCGGTTCGACTGGTAGGGATTGTCGACCGTCAACACAATGCCCTTGCCGCCCTGATCTTCGATGCGCCGCGCGTAGGCTCGCGCCGCTTCGCGGTCGCGCTGCCCGGTTGTGTTCGACCACCAATGCACGGGCTGGCCCTCGTTCAGCAGTCGCTGAACTCCGGTGGCGGAGCAGATGAGCGTGCGCGACTTCATGGCGGCGTTGGCGACCACTTCGTCGGCGTTCGGCAGCACGAGGTTCTTTCCACCGGTCGGCGCGATGAAGATCGGGAAGTCGTGCTTCTCGCCGAAGAGTTCGACCGCTGGGTCCACCTCGGAGACATCCACCATGACGCGAGGGACCAGGAAGGTCCGCGCAAACGCCTCGCGATTAGCGCGCAGCGTCAGTTCGTCCTCCACACCCCCCGCAATGAAGTCGTACGCCATTTTGTGCAGCTTTCGCTTGGCGAGGTGTTCGAATTCATGAAGGTTAATCGGACCATGAAGCTCGTCGGGAACCTGGAAGGACTGAGCCAGAAGCGGGGATCCGGCCGCGAAGCCGATCAAGGAACGAAGCGCGTGTCGGCGGTCTATCATGCCAAGGATTCTATCGCGCCGGTGCTGTGCGTGCCATTCGGGTGGCCGGTTCTTCCTCTTATTCAGGATAACAAGATCGTGAAATGCCGCTGGGACGTTGTCAGGCCTGCCTCCGGCGCCAGGCCCGTCCCCGCAATGCTGCTTGCCGTGGCCTGGAGAACGCGCTCGTACTCGCGGGCCTCATCGTCTCCCCGGCCGGCGAGATACTCTCCCTTGGCGATCCCCGACTTCGCCATCACCGAATCCGGATGGCTGGCTAACACTTGGCGGAAGGCCACAATCGCGTGCTCGGTTTGCCTTCTTCGAGCAGTTGAGCAGCGGCCCGAA
>CAYPUQ010000145.1:0-1441 GCA_964413655.1 uncultured Solibacteraceae bacterium
CTGGATGCGCTTGGCGAGGCTCAGGTGGTGAGCGTTGATGCCCTGGCCAACCAGCACATTCGCTCCCGAGTTGCCGAAACGGCCCGGTTCCGGAGTGCTGAAAGCGCTGGCGTCGAACCACCGAGTGTAGTCTCGTTCTCCGCTCGGCAGGTTGCCATCGGCGATACGGTCGGGCAGACCGCCGACGGTGTTGGTGTTGGACGGATCGGACCCCGAGAAAGACGGGGAGAAGAAGAATCCTGAGGTCAGGTAAGAGATCGTGCTGGCGGTCCAGCCACCGAGGAAGTGGTCCACCGCCGCGGGAACGCCGTTGAAGTACTTGCGGCCACGGCCGAACGGCATGCGCCAGGTGGTTGTGATGACGGCGTAATGGCGGCGGTCGCCAGCCTGGCGCGCCCAGCGGCTGGTGACGTCGTACGGGTTCTCTGTTACGAGGAAGTTGGCCATGCTGTTGCCGAGCGTCCAATGAGCGTTGAATTGGAAGTCGCCCATTCTTTTCTGGGCCTGGAGCTGGATGGAATCGTACTTGGTCCGCCCGTCGCTTCGCGCTTCGGTTACGCCTACGAATTCGGGAAACGGCCGGCTCGACTGCGCGAACGGAGTCAGGCTTGGAAGCGGTTTGTTAATGCCGATGTTGTAGTTCTGCCCAACGCCTCGGGAACCGACGTAGGAAGAACGGAAGCCGATGCCCTGCCATTCACGCTCGATGGAGAAGTTGAACTGGTGAATGGTGCCGTTATCGGTCTGGATCGGAAAGCCGGTGATGCTCTGGCTCGGGATGGCAGCCGAGGCGAGACTGGCAGGATAAGGATTCGGAAACTCGAAGAGCGCACCGCCGGCGGGGGCAACCACGTTCTGATAGTTCTCCGAGATCTGGAACGGGCCACCGGTAAGGACTCTTGTGAAGTAGTCAATCCGCTCGGTGAAGGTACCGTAGCCGCCACGGAAAACGAATCTGTCGGTGAGACGGTAGGCGGCCGAGAGCCGGGGACGGAAGTTCTTCTTGTCGGCGAGCGGAACCACTGGACCGTCTCCGATACGGATGCTGGACGGGTACAAAGGGTGGATGCGGTCGCGGCCCTCCGGAGTGACGTTCACGGTATTGGTCGCTTTGTCCCAGTTAAACATCAAGCCGTCGGTGAAGGTAGGCAGGGCGTAGTAGTCGTAGCGCAGCCCGTAGTCGAGCGTCAGCCGGGATGAGAATTTGAAGGAATCGGTGAAGAAGAGACCCACCTCCTTGTTGGTTCTCATGCGGTTGGTGAACGGATCGAGGCGCGTCGCGGACTGAGGAATGCCGAGGAGGAAGTCGGCGTAGCCGACGGAGGAGCGAGTCATGGATCCGTTAAAGGCAAAGGTTCCGTACGTTCCATCGGGGATTCTTCCATCGAACGCTCCAAACCCGCGGACTTCACCGCCAAATTTCCAGACGTGTTTACCCTTG
>CAYPUQ010000145.1:1541-13155 GCA_964413655.1 uncultured Solibacteraceae bacterium
TGCCATTCGTGCTGAATGAAGGGGATCTTAACCGGGTCGAAAAAGTTGCGCGCGTTGAGCCCCGAGTTGAAGTGCTTGTAGTAGAGCATGCCGTGGAACTGGTTGGCGCCGCGCTTAGAAGTCATATTGAAATTGGCGACGCGGGCATTTTCGGCGGAGTTGTTCGCCGTAGTGACCTGCACCTCGTCGTAGAAGCTGATGTTGTTGGTGTTACCGCCGTAACGGTCGTTTTCGAGGCCATCGAAGCCCTGAGACACCTGGTTCGCGGCTTGGCCGGCGATGCGGACCTGCCAACCGGAACCTTGGATGCCAGGAACTGTGGTGAGCATCGCGTACACCGATGGATACGGGTTCACGTGGGGCGAATCCTTGAGATTCTGCGCCGTGATGGTGCCGCTCAGCATCCCGGTTTCGGTGTTGATCACGGCGACGCCGGCCTCGACTGTGATGCTCTCGGTAGTCGCGCCTACCTGAAAGACAATGTCGACGCGCCGGATTTGTGCGGTTTCAATGAGCAGGTTCTCGGCAACAAAGGACCTGAACCCGGCTGCGTCTGCTTTGAGACGGTACGTGCCGGGTTTGAGATCGGCCATTTCGTAGTTGCCGTTGTCGTCCGTGTTGACAGTGCGGGCGACCGTATTCGTGGCGAGTTCCAGAGCCGTAATCTCCGCCTTGGGTACGACGGCTCCGGTCGGATCGGTAACCGTACCGCGGATGGCTGCCTTGTCTGCTTGCCCGAAAATAGCCGCCGGACATAGCAGTGCAATAATCGAAAAGATCAGGCGCTTCATTCCCATTCCCTTTCCCGTCTGCTGTGATTATGCAGGGGTCCCAGCATTGTGGTTGAAAAGAGTATATACCCATCTGCCTCCGGTGGGAAGGCCCTTTTCGTCCGCCTCAGTCCGCCCCGTCGCGGCTCATCGAATTTCAGTGACGACGGAAAGCAGACGGGGCATTGCGGGGCATCAGCGTCGCCCAGCGCCGCCAACTGCGGCCCGAAGCCCCGCACCTCCACGGCAGCAGCGGCGCTCGTATTCGAGGCCGAATGTTCAGTGGCTTGTCGAAATGAATCGCCGGGGACGTGAAGCGCCGGCCGTCACTTCCGCCAGAAGAACGGCGTGAAGATGACGATCAGCGTATAGAATTCCAGGCGTCCGGCAATCATGCAGACGCACAGCACCCATTTGGAGAGGCCGGGCAGATGACCATAGTTGTCCGCTGGGCCTACTTCGCCAAGGCCGGGGCCTATATTGAACATCGAGGCCGCGACTGCACTGATACTGGTCAGGAGGTCGGAGCCACACGCGGTGAGTATCAGCGCGCTCGCCAGGTAGATGAGAGCGGCCAGATAGAGGAGATTAAGCAGATTCTGAATCGTGTTCTCGGGGATGATCTGGTTCCCAAGCCGGACAGAGAACACCCCGCGCCGCTCGACCATGCGGTGCAGTTCCCGCCCCACCACCCGGAACAGGAGAACCATGCGCGACACCTTTAACCCGCCGGACGTCGAGCCGGTGCAGCCACCCACGAACATCAGGCCGAACAGCAGCATCTGCGGCAGAAACGGCCAGCGTTCGAAGTCGGCGGTGACGAAGCCCGTCGTTGTTATGATCGCGGCGACCTGAAAGATACTTTGACGGAACGCCTCGCCGATGGGAAACTGCTGCTGGGTGATCAGGCTCGCCATGACGATGAACGTTGCCGCCGCAACAATGGCGAAGTAGGCGCGAACCTCCACGTCGCCGAAGAAGCTGCGCGGCGCCCGCTCGACGAAAAGGCGGTAGTGGCGGGTGAAGTTCACTCCGGCCAGAAGCATGAAGAAGCAGATGATGTACTCGATGGCGGGGCTTTCAAAGCCGGCCACGCTGGCGGTGCGCGTCGAGAAGCCGCCCGTACCGAGCGTCGATAGCGAGTGGCAAACGGCGTCGTATGACCCCATGCCCGCAAGCCGGAGCGCGACATACTCGGCGACCGTGAAGGCGACGTAAATCCGCCACAGCGCAAACGCCGTTTCGGTAATGCGCGGCTTCAGCTTTTCGGATTTGGCTCCGGAAAACTCGGCGCGGTACAGATGCATGCCGCCCGCGCTCAACAGCGGCAGGATGGCGATGCCCAGCACCACGATGCCCATCCCGCCCAGCCAGTGGCTCAAGTGGCGCCATAACTGGATGCCGCCGCTCAACACCTCAACGTCGCCGAGGATGGTGGCCCCGGTCGTCGTGAATCCGCTGGTGGACTCGAAGAACGCGTCCGTGAAAGATGCAAAGTGCGGCGAAAAGAAGAAGGGTAGGGACCCGAAGAAGGCTACGCCGAACCAGATGCCCGCGACCATCAACAGCCCTTCGCGATTCGACAGATCCTGCTCCGGCTTCGGGAATCCGTAATACATCGCCGCGCCGATGCAGAACGTAATCGTGAACGCCATCAGCAGTGGGCGCACGTCTCCCGTGGCAGCGGCAATGGCGTAAACCAAGGGAACCAGCATCGTGCCGGCCACCACGATCAGAAAATTGCCCAGAATGTGTGCAAGCGCCGCCAGCCGGATCATGCGTGTGTCTTCTTCGTATCCGTCAAGAACATCGATTCCAGCTTGCTAACCACTTTCTCCAGCGCGAAGAAAATCACCCGGTCGCCCGCTTCGATCGACACGTTCCCGCGTGGAACCACCACGTCGCCGCCTTCCCGGGCGATCGCCCCGACGATGCACCCGCGCGGAAATTGGATTTCCCGCAGCGGCTTGCCGACGTAGGGCGAACCGGCCGCGGCGACCAGTTCGATCGCCTCGGCCTCCTCCTCGCGGAACGTCGTGACCGAAAGTACCCGTCCCTTGCGCACAAACTGCAAAATGGCGTCCACGGCTGACAATCGCGGACTGACAGTGGCGTTAATGCCGAGCCGTTGCGCCATGTGGAGGTAGTTCAACCGGTTGACCAGCGACACCACCTTCTTTGCCCCAAGCTTGCGCGCCAGCAGCGACGCGATGATGTTGTCCTCGTCGTCGTTGGTGAGCGCCAGAAAGGCGCTGACGCCCGCGATGTTCTCCTCCTGCAACACGGCCTCGTCCGTCCCGTCCGCGTGCACCACCACCGTCTTGCGCAGAATGCCCGAGATCTTCTCGCAGCGCTTCTGCTCGGTCTCGAACAGCTTCACACTCACACCGCTTTTCTCGAGCTGCTCGGCGACCCAGATTCCAAGCTGCTTACCGCCGAGAATGAAGACCCGGTCCAGCGCATCCTGAGCCTCCAGTCCCATGAATCGCAGATCCGCCTCGAAATCCTTGGCGGTCGTGCAGATGTAGGCGTGATCGCCCGGCAGCAGCCGGTCGTTGCCGCGAGGAATAATCACCTGCTGGCCCCGGAAGATCATCGCGATCAGCGAGTCCTTCGGCGGCCCCGCGGCGTCGAGTTCTTCCAGTGTCTTGCCGACCGCCCAGTTTCCCGGCTCGATCGTCATGCCGAACAAGCGGACCCGGCCGCCGGCGAAATCGAACACATCGGAGATGCCCGGCAGCCGGACCACGCGGAGGATGCGTTCGCCCATCTCGGTCTCCGGGTGAATCATCAGGTCGATCTTGACGCCCGCATGGGCCAGCGTCTGCCGCCAGAAGTTCACTTCGTGGGTGCGAACGCGCGCGACCTTAATCCGCACCTTCGATTCGGCCTGAGCGATCAGGCACGCCAGCACGTTCACTTCGTCCGAACTCGTGACCGCGATCAGCATCTCGGCGTCGGCGATGCCGGCTTGCATCATCGTTTTGACGCTGCTGGCGCTGCCGCGGACGATATGGGCGTCGAACATCTCCTCCAGCCGCGCACACCGCTCCGCGTTCTCTTCGATGATCGAGAGTTCGTTCCCCTCCCGGATCAGCCGCCGCGCCAACAGCACGGCCACTTCACCCCCGCCGGCGATAATGATTTTCATTCCTGCCTGCCAATGTTCCAGCTTAAAGCGAGGCGGAGCTTTCGTGCGGCGGCCCGGCTTGGCCCGCCTCGCACGCCACCCGAAAACCGTAGTCGGCGTATTCGAACGTGGGCGGGATGCTGCTGCGGGCAGCGCAGCGCGAGATCTTGATGTGGTGCCGCCACGCGCCGCCGCGCGACGCGCGACGCTCCCCGTGCTCCGGTCCCCGTGGATCGTCTTGGGGCGAAGCGGCGTAGTAGCTCGCGTCGTACCAATCCGCGCACCACTCGTGAACGTTCTCGCACATATCGAAAAGGCCGTAGCCATTGGGCGGCGACGTCGCCACCGGCTCGGGTCCGGTGCGCCACCGCCCATCGTAGTTCCGCCGGCTCGTCACCGGTTCATTGCCCCACGGGTACAGGCAACCGGCCAAGCCGCTTCGAGCCGCCCACTCCCATTGCGCCTCGCTTGGCAGCCGGAATGGTTTGCCCGTCACTGCCGTGAGCCATTCGCAATAGGCGACGGCGTCGTACCAACTCGGCCCGGTGACCGGGTGGTCCGGCCTGTCGAATCCGTCCTGTTGGCGGAACTTCGTCGAAGGCCGTCCGGTCTCTCGGCAGAACCGGTCGTACTGTGCGTTCGTCACCTGAGTCCGCGCCAACCCGAACGGAGGCACCCGCACGCGGTGGACCGGGCGCTCTTCGTCCCGGCCATCTTCCTGGCCCATCCAGAACTCGCCGCCCGGCAGCCAGACGATGCTCGGGATGTCCCCGGCTTCGCTTCGCGCGATCCGCGGGAAGTAATCGATCCGTCCCCCGGCTTCGATGATCGCGAGACAGTCGCGGACCTCACGTTCGATCGCGGCCGTTCGCACTCCGTTCCACTCGGGCAGGTAGCCCTGGACTTTGCGCAGTCCCTTTCGCAACTGGCGTGAAGCTCCAATCGTATTGCCCTGCCGATGATGATAGAACCCGACCGCGAAGTGGATCAGGCTCTGGAGAAACCAGCGCTCCGGCTGGGCAGTGGGCGTCCAGATCTCTTCGAGCACTTCATGACATTCGAAGAACTCTTCGCGATTGAACAATTCGATCCCGTATTCGAAGAGCGCTTGCCGATCGCGCTGCATATTCAGTTACAGGCTACCGGAACGCAATTGCCGGAAGGTGCGCGACGCTACAATGCTAACGAGATGCGCCGATCCTCCGCCGCGACCATGGCGTTCCTTGTGCTGTCCGCCTGCGGCGCGCGCAAGGACCCGGTTACCCTCCAGACCCTGATTGAGGAGTTCACGAGCGAGACCCTGAGCTTTTCACCCGTGACAGCGACCGCCGCCGGTTATCACGATCACAAAGGGCTACTGCTCGACGAGATCCTCGACAACTACAGCGAGGAAGCGTTGAGCCGCCAGCGCGACTACTATCGCGATTTCCGAGGCCGTCTGAACGACTCCGTCCGCCGGGACGAACTCGCACCGGACGATCGAGCCGACTTCGATGTCCTCGCCGCCGCTATCGATGCCGCCGAAGCCGAACTCGATTTCGTCCAGGACTACAAGACGAATGCCCTGCGGTACGTCGAACTCATTGGACAAGCGCTCTTCACGCCCTTTGTGCTCGAATACGCGCCCATCGAGACCCGGTACGAGCACATCATCCGTCGTATGCGCCGGGTTCCCGCCCTGCTCGGCCAGGCGCGCCAGAATCTCACCGGCGCCTCGGCCGTCAACCGCGAGGCGGCGCTACGCGCCAATGACGCCGTGATGGAATCGCTGGCGAGTAGCTACCGTGGCAATGCGCCGGTAACTCAGAAAAGGGAATACGACCGAGCGCTACCCGAGGCCCGGAGCGCCATGGAGGAATTCGGAGGTTTCCTCCGTTCCAACTTCAGTGGCCGCACGGTCGATGCCCGGCTGGGTCCCGAGCGCTACCGCCTGAAGTTTCGCACGGTGCTGGGCCTCGAAGAAAAGCCCGAAGCGGTTCTCGCCGAAGCCGAGCGCGAACTCGGCGAAATCCGCCAGCGGATGCAGGCGCTCGGCGCCGAGGTTTGCCGTAACACACCCTGCCGCGCGGCGGGCGCCGGACCCGACGCTCAGATTCGCGCCGCGCTCGACGCGGTCGCTCAACGCCATGCCACGCCCGGTACGTATTTCGCCGATGCCCGCCGCGACCTCGACGAGGCGCGCGGGTTCGTGCGGGCGAAGGACCTGTTGACGCTACCCGCCCGCGACAACCTCCAGGTCATCGAGACGCCGGAGTTCATGCGCGGCGTCTACGCGGTTGGCGGTTTCATGGCGGCGCCGCCGCTCCAGCCCGAACTCGGCGCCTTCTATTGGTTGACGCCCATCCCCACTGCGTGGGAACCAGCCCGCATCGAATCCAAGCTGCGCGAGTATAACCACTACGGCCTGAAGATTCTCACCATTCACGAGGCCATGCCCGGCCATTACGTGCAGTTCGAGCACGCCAACAACGTCGAGCCGCGCTACCGCCGGCTTCTCCGCGTGGTCTTCGGCAACGGCGTATACATCGAGGGCTGGGCCGTCTACGCAACCGAAGTCATGATCGAAGAAGGCTATCTCGACGGCAGCCCGGAGCTGGCGCTCACCTTCTGGAAGCAGCAACTGCGAGTCGTTTCCAATGCGATCCTCGACATCCGATACCACATGATGGACCTCTCGGACGCCGAAGCTATGTCGCTCATGATTGGCAAGACCTTTCAGGAAAAGGAAGAGGCCGAGGCCAAGCTGCAACGCCTCAAGCTGACATCGGCGCAGCTGCCGTCTTACTACGCCGGGTGGCGCGCCTGGCGCCAGTTGCGCGCGAAGGTGGAGTCAACTCACGGTGCCTCGTTCCGTCTAAAGGACTTTCACGACCGGGCGCTGGCCGCCGGTCCGGTCCCCATGCCCGTCCTGGAGCGCCTGCTCGTCAATTAGCGCGGTTCCGAAGCGTTAGCCGCACGATGGTCGCAATAATTCGCCAGCCGGCCCGGAGGCTGGCCTTCATGTTGCCGGACACCTTGTTCTCCCCCGCGGCCCGGACGCGGTAACTAACCGGCACTTCGACAACCCGCAAACCGTGCTGGAGCGCCTTCACCTGCATCTCGACCGTCCACCCGTAGTTTCGGTCCGACATGCCGAGTTGGCGCAAAGCGCCGATGCGGATGGCGCGGAACGGTCCGAGATCGGTGTAGCGGTGTGCGTAGAGGAGCCGGATCAGTGTCGTGGCCAGCCAGTTGCCGAACCGCTGATGAGGCAGTAGGGCGCCCTGATCGGCGCGGCCCAGCGCGCGAGAACCGATCACGAGGTCGGCACGTCCATCCTGAATGGGCGCGAGGAGTCCGCGCGCCTCAGCAGGGTCCTCCGAACAGTCGGCCTGAATAAAGACGACGATGGAGGTTCCCGCCGGCAGCGCGTGAATGGCGTGTTGACAGGCGGCGCCGTAACCTCGCTCCGGTTCGGAGACAACCACTGCCCCGGCCGCTCTGGCAATGTCCGCCGTCCGGTCGGAAGAACCATTATCGGCGACGATGACTACGGAAAACAGGTCCTTCGGGACGGACGACAACAACTGGCCGATTACCGCCTCCTCGTTGAGTGCTGGGATGATCAGCGCGACGAGATTGTCTTCTTGCATCGCCCTCCTGGTTCCGGGTAAGAATAAGAGGAGGCCCTCTCTGGGAGCATGAGCGAACCTTCTTCGAAGCCCTCGCCGGTACGGAACGTCTTGTCGCTAGGCCTGTCGTGGGCGCGCGACTTGGCGCTATCCGTGTTGATCGCGGTGGTCGTCATTCTGTTTATCTACCAGCCCGTCAAAGTGGAAGGCACCAGCATGATGCCCTCGCTGGAAGACCAGGAGCGCATCTTCATCAACAAGTTTATCTACCGCTTCGGGTTGGGAACGGTGGAACGGGGCGACTTGGTGGTGTTTTGGTACCCCGGCGATCCCAACAAGTCCTACATTAAGCGCGTGATCGGGCTTCCGGGCGACAGCGTGGAGATCGTCGACGGCCAGGTTCTCGTCAATGGTGGATCGCTCAACGAAGCTTACGTACCGGAACATTACCGCGACCACGGCTCGATGCAGGAGGAAATCGTGCCCCCCGAGCATTATTTCGTCTTGGGCGACCATCGCAGTTCGTCCAACGACAGCCGCTCCTGGGGGCCGGTCCACCGCCGGCACATCTACGGCAAGGCGGTCTTCGTCTACTGGCCGATCGAGAAGATCGGGATCATTCGATAAGCCCCATGCGGAATGAAAACGCAGCTCCGGGTCGAGCCCGAGCGGCGTCATCAAAGCGTTCAATCTGTGGCTATGGAGCGGCGAACAAGCGGTGGCGCAAGATTAGCTTCACTGCGAATCACTGCTGCGCGACCGAAGACTGTCCGGCCGGCGGCTGCACCTACCCGTAGGGCTATTGGAAGACGCACTGCCCGCAGGGCTGCAATTCGAGCGGCGGCGCCAGCGTATGGCCGGTGAACGGTCCGACGATTGGCGGCACCTTCTACGCCGATACCGACCTTGTGCATTAACCTGAGCCTGCCCGGCGCCGGTGATGCGGTGCGCATCCAATTTCTACCGCCGTTACCAGAAGATGATCGAGGCTTGCGACCGAGAGATTCGGCAACACCTGGAACAGTTCCAACCGCCCACCACGCCTACGGCGCCACCCAGTGAAGCCGAGGCAGCCACGAATAGGCAGTCAACCGAGGGAATACTTCGATCGGAGTTGCAGCGGGTCTGGGGCGTCGACCTCACCAGGATTCCAGGCATCCGAACGGGTATCGCCCAGATGCTGTTCGGCGAGATCGGCCCGGATTTCACCAAATTTCGCAGCGCCTCGGCGTTCGCGTCATGGATGGGATTGTGCCCGGACAACGACATCAGCGGAGGCAAGGTGCTTTTCGTCGGGACGCGCAAGGTGAAGTGTCGCGCCGCGCTGGCCCTGCGCATGGCAGCCCAGTCACTGCATCACCGTAAGACCGCCCTCGGTGATTTTTACCGCCGGATGGGCGCCAAACTCGGTGCACCCAAAGCAATCACAGCGGCGGCACACAAGCTGGCCCGGATCATCTTCCATCTCATTTCAACCCGGCAGGAATTCGACGACTCGAAGTTCGCCGCCGACCAACTCCATTATCAGAAACGACAGGAGGCCAAACTCCATGCCAAAGCAAAATCAATGGGGTACGCGCTCATTCCACTCGGAGCCGCGGGGTGAGTTCCTTAGGAGGACTAGGGCGCTCTGAAAATTCCCCTTGACATATTCTATTATTCTGCGATCATAGAAATATGGATTCAACTCCCACTCACCCCGATGTCAAATCAGTCGTAAAAGAAAAGTACGGCCAAGCGGCCCTGCGGGTCGTTACCGGCGAGCGTGGCTCCTGCTGTGGCGGCGGCGCGGCGCTGGACTGCGCCGACCCCATCACGTCCAACCTGTATGACGACGCTCAGAAGGGCGATCTGCCGGAAAGCGCAGTTCTCGCCTCACTGGGCTGCGGCAACCCCACGGCGCTGGCCCAATTGAATCCCGGCGATGTGGTTCTCGACCTCGGCTCGGGCGGCGGTATCGACGTTCTTCTGTCGGCCAAGCGGGTCGGCCCAACGGGTAAGGCATACGGTCTGGACATGACCGACGAGATGTTGAACCTCGCCCGGGAGAACCAGCGCAAAGCCGGCGTACAGAACGTCGAGTTCCTCAAGGGCGAGATTGAGAACGTCCCCTTGCCGGACAACAGCGTCGACGTCATCATCTCGAACTGTGTCATCAACCTCTCGGCCGACAAGGACCGGGTGCTGACCGAAGCGTTCCGGGTGCTGAAGCCGGGCGGCCGGCTGGCGATCTCGGATATTGTCGTTCGCGGCGAAATGCCAGCGGAGGTGCGCAAAAGCATCGAACTGTGGGTCGGCTGCGTCGCCGGCGCGCTGGAGCACGACGAATATCTCGACAAACTGGCGCGAGCCGGCTTCAGCGAGATTTCGCTCGAGCCCACGCGCATCTACCGGGTCGAGGACGCCCGCGACTTTCTTGCCGCAGCGGAGATCGATGCCGATGCGGTCGCGCCGCACATCGACGGCAAGTTCCTCAGCGGGTTCATTCGCGCCCGGAAACCTTGACGCAGCGTCCCGCGGCGGCGCTTTGTCGCGAAGCCACCAGCCGGATGTGCGCCTCGTGATGGCGGCTGTGCCAAGCGTAGAGGGCCAGCGCCGTTGTCAGATCCAGTACGCCGGCCTCCGGGTGATGGAAGCGGCGCGACCAGTCCGCCTCGCCGAGGGACCGGAGCAGCATCACCCAGCGTTCGTGCAGGGAGGCGAGCAGCGCCAGCGAAAGATCGACTGGGGCCGAGCGCGCGTCGGCGAGTTCGGCCCAACGTTTTTCGTCGTAGGGTTTGATGGTTGGCTCGTCCTCGGTGAGCGCAAGACGGAAGCGGATGTAGCTATTCATGTGGCTGTCGGCGAGATGATGGACCACCTGGCGGGCGGTCCATCCGCCGTCGCGGTAGGGTTGGCCGTGGCCGCCGGGAGGCAGCGCTTCGACAGCCGCCCGGATTCGGGCCGGAGCTTCGGCGAGGATATCGAGCCACAGATCGCGGTCCGCCGGCGTTGCGTTTTCCGGAGGCGCAAATGGCCCCACCGGGTATCGCGGGTCGTTCATGGGCTCAGTCCCTCTTCGGCGCGAAGTTCCAGGATGGCCTCCTCCAGATCCGACGGCGAGAAGCCGAATGGACCCGGTCCGCTCTTGAAGCGGACGCCGCCGCCGCGGCCGATCAGGTAGAGCCGATCCGGCCAGCCGGCGTAGGCCCGCTCGACACCGTCGTCGATGCGGTCGAGCAGTGCGGGCAACTCGATGCCGAGGCGGCGGACACACGCCGACGCCGTATTCGCCCGCTCCTCGTCCGTGCGGGGCGAAGTAAACAGCACTCCGTCGTTGACGTTCGCCGGCAGTTGCCAGAGATCCGTCGGATGGGCCTCCTGGATGTAGACGACGTAGAACGCCGCCCAGTCTCCATAGTCGCGGTACAGCCGATTCAGCTCGGGAACCTCCCGGCGAAAGGGCGGTCAAGTGTAGCTGCCGAAGACCAGGACGACCGGCCGTTCGCGCCACACCTCTGAAAGGGTGACGGTGTCTTCCTGCTGGAGGGTGGGCAGGGTGAAATCCGGCGCGGCATCGCCGGCGCTGACCGGACCCGCGCGGGCCTGTTTCCAAAGCAGGGGGAAGGGCAGAACCCGCATCGCCAAGCGAGGCACCTTGGCCATGATGGCGCCGAAGCGCTCGGGCGGTTGGCGCATCGCGGCATACAGGGCCACGCAGGCGACGAGATATAGGATGATCGCGCCGCCGAGGACGTACTTGGCGGCTCCACGGAGCATATATCCGTAGTGTACTCCTCAGTTCGCGGCGTCGAGAATCAGGACCCAGTCGCTGCCGAAGCCTTCCGAGGGGCACGTAAAGTCCCGTGTGCCGGTATTGGTGAAGGTTCCAGCTTCGGACGTTGCGCCGGTGCGCGGGTTGAACCACGACGTCTTCACTTGGCCGCCGGAGATTTTGCCGAGATTGATAGTGAATGGGCGACCCTGCGCGCTGTAGATGAAGGCGTAGCCGTTGCCGCGGGTGGCCGCGATGTGGTCGGCGCCGGTGAGAGGGTCGGCAACGAGCGACTGGTCGGGGACGCGTGAAAGGTAGTCACGCGATTCGATCAGTCTGCGCAGGTGGC
>CAYPUQ010000146.1:0-13149 GCA_964413655.1 uncultured Solibacteraceae bacterium
TCCGGAGAGCGGAGAGTACGAGCCATCGGGCCAGAGGAGCCCGGGGCCGTGGCACCGCCATATCGCGCCGCCGGCGGCGAGTCCGGGTTCTAATGACAGGAGAGACAGATGAAAACTGATATCTACACGACAATAGTCCTGACCGTTATCGCGGTTTTCCTCGGCGTCATCGCCTGGCAGCTTGCGATGGGCAATCCGCCTCAGGTGCGCGCCGAGAATGTCCCTTTCGCGCCGCTTCAGTTCGACACGAAGCTCTCCGATATCCTGATTCCTTCGGGCGGCCGCACCGTCGGCCGAATCGCGGTCGACCTGCGTAACGGAAACATCTACGGGTTCCCGACCGATCCGGTCGGTTATCCGCGCGCTTCCGACAAGGATACCCTGCCGGTGTCGCGGCCGGTGCTCTTGGGCCGGTTCGACCTGAGCCGAATCCGGCCGGGCGCGGAGGAATAGATCGAGCGGGGCAGCCTGCCGGGGCTATCTGCCCAGCAGCGCCACGGCGATGGCGGCCGCGCCCAGAAAACTACCGAAGGGGAGTTGGTAGGTGGCGGCGTCTTTGCGGCGCAGGAGGATGAAGAGCAGGCCAATGACGGCGCCCGCAACGCAACCAGCAAAAATGGTCAGCAGCGTCTCCGGCAGACCGAGGAAAGCGCCAATCGTGGCAACCATCTTCACGTCGCCCAAGCCCAGGCCCTCGCGGTGGCGAATGCGTTCGTAGAGCCACCCGACGAGCCACAACGCACCGCTGGTGACGCCGGCGGCCAACAGCGCGTCTAGCACCGAACAAAGACCGGGATCGAGTCCGGGCTCGAAGAGCCGGACAACCGAGTCCTCCAAAGGCAGCAGCCATGCGAACACGACGGCGGGAATCAGGCCGCCGAGCGTGAACTCGTCCGGCAGGATGCGGGTCTCGAGATCGGTCATTACCAGTACGAGCATGATGGCCGAGAAGCAGGCCCACTTCGCCGCTTCGAGTGGCGACGCCGAGGTGAGCCAGGCGAGAAGGAACAGAATCGCAGTGGCCGTTTCGACGGCCGGGTAACGCCACGAGATCGCGGACCGGCAGTAGCGGCAGCGGCCGCCGAGGATCGTATAGCTGAGCACCGGGATGTTGTCGTAGGCGCGGAGCGGGTGGCCGCATTGCGGGCAGTGCGATCCCGGCCACGCAACGGACCGGTCGCGCGGCATGCGGTAAATGCAGACGTTGAGGAAGCTGCCGACGAGGAGGCCCATAAGGGTGGCGATGACGGCCTCGATCATGCGGGTTCCTCATATCGTGGCGCACGCACTCCTGCGTGCCGCGTCCACACTCGTGTGGACGCCATACAAGTGCCGGCGCGAGTGTCGGCTCGGCACGCAGGAGTGCGTGCGCGACGGGTCACGATCACGCGGATACCTCGCGATACCCCTCGATGGTTGCTTCGATCATGCGATCGACGGTGAACATGGTCCGCGCACGCTCCGCGCCCGCCGCGCCGAGCTGCCGCAACAGCGCGCGATCGGCCGCGAGGCGGCGCAGATGATCCGCGATCTCTTGCGGCTGGTTGGACGTCAACACTCCGGTGACTCCGTCGGCGATGGCCTCGGGTAGACCCCCAACGCGGCTGGCCAGCACGGGTACGCCGGCCGATTGCGCCATCAGCACGGCCGAACCAAGGCCTTCCTGGCGGGTGAGGTAAACCATGAGCCGCGCCGCCGCGAGATCGATCTGGAGATCGGGCGAAAAGCGCACCGTCACTTCGGCTAACCCGGCCGCTTCGCGAACGAGATCGGAACCCTTGGCGGGATCGGCCGTGGCCGGAGCAATCACGTCACCGTCCAGCGTACTGGGCGGCAACCCGGGCAAACCGTCATAGACAACGGCAATACGGGAGCGTTCGATACCAGCGTCGACCAGGCACTGTTCGACGGCCTTGGAAATCGCGAGAAAACGGCTTGCGCGGCGGTATTTCCAGGCCGACAGCAAACCCCGGCGCACGGGAAACGCAACGCGCCGCGACACAACCAGCGCCGCGGTTGTAGCGAGCGCCGCCAGAGTGTGGGAACGCGCATCGTGCGCGTGCAGCAGGCCGGCCCAGTTTGCGGCACTGCGGAGGGCTCTGAGGCCCGCCAGAACTTCATGGCCGCGCGCGGCGGCTTCGCGCGCGAGCGGCGACCCGCGGCGGGCTAGCAGTTTCACCGCCACACCCCGTTCGCGTAGGCCGTCGAGAAGAAAGAGGACCTGATATTGACCACCGCGAAGTTCCCGGCCGAGGTCGACGTGGAGCACCCGCATATCATGTCCTTCCCGGCTGCATGAACTTCGCCTTGGCGTATTTGATGAAGTTGTAGAATGCCGCCATGTACGCTATGGCGAGACCTTCGGGTCCGTCGAGGAACCCGCGCTTGATGAAGTAGGTGCTGATGAAGGTCCACGGTGGATCACAGAGAAGCTTCAGCCAGCCGACCGGTTCGCGTTGATCGATCAGTTCGGCGGCGGCGAGCGTGGTGTAGGAGTCGAGCGTTCGCAGGTGCTCGGATAATGAGTTGCACGTGAAGTGAAGAAGGTTGGATTCGAGGTGGCCGAGCCGGCCCTCGACCACGACGGATTCGTGGACGTAATCGCCCTTCCAGCGCGCCTTGCGCCGGTCGAACAACCGCACCTTCCGGCCGGGATACCAGCCCGAATGGAGAATCCACCGGCCGAGGTATTGGGCCAGCCGCGGCATGGTGTAGGCGTCGGCGGTGGGACCGGACTTCTTGATCTGCCAGATCTCGGCCTCCAGCGCCTCGCTGACCGACTCGTCGGCATCGAGCGAAAGAATCCAGTCGTGCGACGCCTGTTGCACCGCGAAGTTCTTTTGGGCCGCATAGCCGCGCCAATGCGTCTCGACGACGCGCGCGCCGAGTTTGGACGCGATCTCGACCGTGCGGTCCGTCGAGCCGGAGTCGACCACCACGATCTCGTCACAACAGCGCAGGCTCTCGATGGCGCGCGCGATGTTGCGCTCCTCGTTGTGCGCAATGATGGTGGCCGAGATCTTCAGCATGGTTCACAAGCCGCCGGTGAGGCGGACCGGGGTTGGCGTGAAGCAGAGAACCAGCACGGCCAGGGCTACGAACGACAAAGCGCGCCGGCCGGGGCTCAGCGGCGTATCGTCGAAGATAACCGGGTGCTTCCGTCCGAAGATGAACAGCAGCAGGAACAACACGAACCAGCCGATTCCGTTTATGCCGTTCCGGATGGCCAGCCCGAGCAGCGCCAGCAGGAAAAAATTGGTAAACAGCCGGTGACGGTGTCCGGCAAACGCATAGAGGATGTGGCCACCGTCCAGTTGCCCGATTGGGAGCAAGTTGATCGCGGTGGCGAGCATCCCTACCCAGGCCGCGCGGGCCATCGGGTGCAGATGGAGGTCTGCCGTCGGCACGCCGGGCATGATGGCCAACTCGATCAACCGCTGAAGGACTGGAGTACCGAACACCAGTTCGCCGCGCTCGGCGATACCGGGGATGATCTTCGAGTAGGCGATGCCAATCGCCAGCACCGGCAGGAGGACCACAAACCCGGCGAGCGGACCGGCGATACCCACGTCGAACAGTGCTTTCTTGGTCACAATGGGCGAGCGGATCCGGATGAAAGCGCCGAGCGTGCCAACCAGCGTCGGCGCCGGCAGGAAGTACGGCAGGGAAGCGTCGATGCGGTAATAGACGCACGCAAGATAGTGTCCGAATTCGTGGGCCAGCAGGATCAGGATCAGCGTCAGGCTGTATGTCAGACCATGCAGGAGCAGGGCGGGCCGCTCAAGGATGGCGGCGAGTTCGTCCCAGGGGCCGGCTGTAAAGGAAGGAAGATTGTCGGCGAAGTCGCGAGCGAAAACAACGCCCATCCATGTCGTGGAAAGAACCGTAGCGAGCAGTAGTAGGACGTGGAGCCAGTACCGATGCCGCGGGGCCGGCATAAAGCGATAGGGCGTTGTGGGAGTTAGTCCGTTAGTCGCCGGAGTGAACTCGACCGGAGATGGGCCGCTTCCGGACACAGAATGAAGCGACGGCTAAAGCGTCTGCAACTCCTTACCCGGTTTGAATCGGACGGCTTTCCCTGGAGGAATGGCAACCTCGGCGCCGGTGCGGGGATTGCGGCCGATACCAGTTTTGCGCGGCCGGACGTTGAAGATCCCAAAGCCGCGGAGTTCGATGCGTTCGCCGTTGGCCAAGGCGCGCTTCATGCTCTCAAAAACGGTCTCCACGGCCATCTCGGCTTTTGTTTTGGTGATCCCGGTGCGATTGACTACCTCGTTGATGATGTCGAGCTTGATCACGCCATGTCCTCCTGGAATCGTTCGTGCGGTGCCCTCCGAAGCGTTTCCCGCGATACGAGCAAACCTCATGATAGGATTGAGGTTAATCGCTTGTCAAGGGCATCCGTGGGAATGAGCATAGCACACGTCGACGCAGTCACGTTCCGCCGCTGCTGTTCGCGGTTCGCCACCGGTATCGCTATCGCGACGGTCCGCGACGCTGCGGGCCAACCGCATGGGCTGACGGTGAACTCCTTCACGTCGGTGTCGCTGAATCCGCCGCTCGTGTTAATTTGCCTCGATTATTCGTGCAATGTATTGAGCCTTTTCCGCGAGGCGAAGCACTTCGGGATCTGTGTTTTGCGCGAGGACCAGGAGGACCTGTCGACGCGCTTCGCGTTACGCGGCGCGGACCGCTTCGATGGAGTCGCGTATCGATGGGGTCCGGATGAGGTTCCACTCGTCGAGAGATCCGTGGCGTGGTTTGCCTGCCGCACGGTGCAGGTAGTCGAGTCGGGCGACCACGCGATCTTTATCGGTGAGGTGCTGAACGCCGAACAAGGTGAGGGGCGGCCGCTCGTGTACTACGACAGCCGGTATCAGCGGTTGGCGTAAGGATGGAGGGCCTGCCTGGATGGAACCTTCGCAACTTCGTTAAGACTTCGTTAAAGGGTCCATAAGGGGCCCAATTGGCCCTTGCTTACGCGTATTCCCTGCTGTACACTCCTGCAATGCCCCCCGCGCGTGTGCCGCTCCTGATCGTCTTGCTGGTGGGGGTGGCAAGCGCCGCGGTTACCGTGGTGGAACTTCCTGCGGTCCGCATCCCGGCTTCCTCGCATAGCGCGACGGTGACGATGCGTCTGAGAAGCGACCAAGCCGAAAGGGTATCCTTTTCTCATCGCGCGCTTGTCACGGCGGACAACAAAGTCGTCCCCGCCACGATGACGTTCAGTCCGGCCGCGGTGGACTTCGAGGTTCAAAGGCTGTACGACGTCCAGATTCAAGTGTCGGGCGTCCTTTTCGAAGGTTCCGCCGCGTCGGTGCTGCTGGCCAACGGCGCCGAACTCGACTCCCTCGAAGTGACACGAACGCCCGCCGCCGTGGTGGTGGTGGGCGGGTCCCAAATCACTTTCGAAAAGGGACGGCGCGAGCCGATCGCCATCCGAAACAATTCCAACGAGACCCTCACGCTGCACTGGATGGTTCAGTTGGGCGCCGACCGGTATTGTGGCGAGACGCCCGACTGTGGAACCGCCGGCAAGTGGGCGGCGGTCACCTTGCCTCCGGGCAACGAGGCGACGCTCGTGGTCGAACCGCCGCGCAACTGGTTCCAGGCCTCGCGGTGGTTTGGGTTGCGCGGAGTCGCGCGTCGGGCGAAGCTCGTTTTAGCGTTGCCGTCCGTCGAAGGCGTGGACCTGCCACGCGAGGAGTTCCCGCTTCAGGCGACGCTCTACGGCTGGCACCCGGGCGACAAGACCTATGTAATCCTGCTGCTGGCCTTGGGCGCCCTGTTCTCGCTCGTGGTCCGCCACTGGGTTCCGAATACCCAACGCAAGCGCGATTTGAAGGACCGGATCAAGCGGGTTCGGGCGAAGATCGACGGCATCTCCGGCAATATCGACTCGCCGGTGCGTGTGTTGGCCAGGGTTGAATGCAACCTGATCGACGCCCACCGCAAGGCGATGTGGACGATTGTGCCGGACTATGAAAGTATCGCTAACACGTGCGCCCAGGGTCTGCGTGTACTCGACCGCAGGGTTGATCTGATCGAGGAGGCCGATTCGATCTACGATCTGCTCGCGGGAAAATGGCGCGATTGTCCGCCGCCGTCGCAAATCGATGCGATCGAACGGCTGCTGCGCGCTACCTCCGAACCGCTGCGGCGGCCGCAGCCCCAGGAGGCGGACTTCCTGGCCGCGCGCAAGCTGATCGACGATGCGCGAAACCGCACCGAACGTTTAGGCAGCGATGACCCGGAGTTCGGTAATCTGATCAACAACCGCAAGGAGGCGCTGAAGACGGACCTGGCCGGGTTGCAGCATCTTCCGGAGTATCGGGACCTGAGGCAACAGCTCGGCGGCATCTTTGCCCGTCTTGAAAGCACCGATCCCATTCGTCCCGACCAATTCAGTGCAGCCGATTACGATCTCTCGGCGCTCGAGATTGTCCGCGGCTACCTGTGGCTTCTTGGCAGCTCGGTTCCGGAACTCAAGCTTCGTGATCTGCAGCGGGAGCTGGTGGAACGCCTCGGCCGTCAGAGCTGGAACGAACTGCGGCAGGCGCGGCTGAGACTCACCGAGTATCGCGAAAACAGTACGAGGGAGGATCTGGAGCGAGCGCTGGCGGCCGACCCGCCCGAGGCGTGCATCGAAATGGAACCGGCACGCCCCGAGCCTTGGCAAGCCGTTCAGTTCCGCGTCCGCTTCTATCGCGAAGAACTCAACTGGGCGGCCGCGCAGGAAGGGATTGCCTGTGTTTGGGATTTTGGCGACGGCGAGAATCCCGAGCGCGGCTGGTCCACCACGCACTTCTTTCGCGACGAATCGTTGACGGATCGCATGAACCGGCTACGCTCCATGGGCAAGTGGGAGCCCGTCACATACGAAGTCAATGCGCGGTTTGAATCCGACGGAAAACAACTGCCTGTCAGCCTGCCGCCCAGGAAGGTTACGCCGGCGACGGACCAGAGGGGGAGGAACGACGCCAAAACCCGTTCGTTTTACGAACTGATCGGGCTGGCCGCCAGCGTCGCGGTGCCGTTCCTGTCGCTTATCTCCGGTGCGACCCAGAAGCTGTTTGAGGGAGGCGCCACCGAGGTGTTCCTGTTAGGCTTCAGTTCCGAGACCATCCTGTCGGTATTTAAACCCCGCCAGCAACAACCGTAGACCGCTTCACGCGTGCTTCACGAGTGGGTGCGGAGCCATTTGATACGATCAAATATTCCCCGGATGCCGCAAACCATCCCCGATATCCTGTCTCGAATTGTCGAGCACAAGCGCGAGGAGTTCTCTGCGCGCGCCGCCGGACGGGTCGAGCTGGAGCGGCGCGCGCAGGCAAGGATTTCGGAACGGCGTGACTTCGCGGCCGCATTGCGCGCTTCGACGCCGGCGGTGATCGCCGAGATCAAAAAGGCATCGCCGAGCAAGGGGTTGCTGGCCGCTGATTTTCAGCCGGCACGGATCGCGGCGCAATATGAGGCTGGTGGCGCGGCCGCACTGTCCGTGCTGACGGACGAGGCTTTCTTTCAGGGGTCGCTCGACGACTTGGAAACGGCCCGCGGGGCGACGGGATTGCCGGCCTTGCGCAAAGATTTCACGATAGACGAGTTTCACGTGGTGGAAGCGGCCGCATATGGCGCCGATGCGATCCTGCTGATCGCCGCGATTCTCTCCGCCGCCGAGATGCGCCACCACCGCGAACTGGCCGCATCGTTTGGGATGGCATCGATTGTCGAGGTTCATGGGGACGATGAACTCGACGCGGCACTGGATTCCGGCGCGGAGATCGTCGGCGTGAATAACCGGGACCTGCACACGTTCGAGGTTACGCTGGCAACCTCGCTCCGGTTGGCTGAGCGGATTCCCACGGGCCTTCTCAAGGTGAGCGAAAGCGGCATTCACGGCCCCGCCGATGTCCGGCGCTTAGTTGACGCGGGCTACCAAGCCTTTCTCGTCGGCGAGCATCTCATGAAGTCGCCGGACCCGGCCGCCGCGCTACGCGCCTTGTTGTCATGATGGTGAAAGTCTGCGGAGTGACGAACGCCGAAGACGCATTGGCGGCGGTCGAGGCCGGCGTTTCGGCGCTCGGGTTCAATTTCTGGCCCGACAGCCCCCGATACATCACCGCCGAAGCCGCCGCGGCCATCGCCGCGGTCCTGCCCGCGAGCGTTATCCGGGTGGGCGTATTCGTCGACGAGACCGCGGCCAACATCGAGGCGATCGCGGCCGCGGCCAGAGTGCAGGTAGCGCAGTTGCATGGCGAGTGCGAGCGGCTTGATGCCCTGCCAGTATGGAGAGCACTTTCTGTGGGACCCGGTTTCGCACCCGAAGAGTTGGACCGCCACTCAGCCGAGGCATTTCTGTTGGACGCGCCGGCGGGTGCGAAGTTCGGCGGCACGGGCCGTCCCTTCGACTGGGATCGCGTCCGAGGGCTGACGCACCGGATTATCCTCGCGGGCGGACTGGACGCCACGAACGTCGCCGCCGCGATCGCGACCGTCCGGCCGTGGGGCGTGGACGCCTGCTCGCGGCTGGAGTCCGCGCCAGGGCGGAAAGACCATCAACGAATGCGCGCCTTCATTGAGGCCGCACGATCGAAGGATACATGACTAGCTCTCTACCAGACGCCCGCGGCCATTTCGGCCCCTACGGCGGGCGCTTCGTGCCCGAGACGCTGATGGCCCCACTCGAGGACGTGGAGCGGGCCTGGCGCGAGGCACGGCAAGACCCGGCGTTCAACGCCGAACTGGACGAACTGCTGGCCACGTACGCCGGCCGGCCGACGCCGCTCTATTGCGCGCGGCGGCTCTCCGAGCAACTCGGCGGCGCGCGGATCTACCTGAAGCGCGAGGACCTGCTGCATACTGGCGCGCACAAGATCAACAACTGCCTCGGCCAGGTGTTGCTGGCCCGCCGCATGAACAAGCGCCGCATCATCGCCGAGACCGGCGCCGGCCAGCACGGCGTCGCGACGGCCACGGTGTGTGCGCTGTTCGGCATGGATTGCGTCGTTTACATGGGCGAGGAGGACATGCGCCGCCAGCGGCTCAATGTGTTCCGCATGCGCCTGCTGGGCGCCAAAGTCGTGGGTGTCAAGAGCGGCAGCCGCACGCTCAAGGACGCCATCAGCGAGGCGATGCGCGACTGGGTGACCAATGTCGCCACCACCCACTACCTGCTCGGATCGGCGCTGGGCGCTCACCCATATCCGCTAATCGTCCGAGATTTTCACCGGGTGATCGGCGAAGAGACGCGGCGGCAGATTCAGGAACGCGAAGGCCGGTTGCCGGACGCCGTTGTGGCGTGTGTCGGCGGAGGGAGTAACGCGATCGGGATCTTCTATCCGTTTGTCGGCGACACCGGCGTGCGTCTGATCGGCGTCGAAGCCGGTGGACGTGGGCTGACGCCCGGCGAGCACGCGGCGCGATTCTCCGGAGGGGCGCCCGGCGTGCTCCACGGTGCGCACAGCTATCTCCTCCAGAACGATGACGGGCAGGTGTCGCTGACGCATTCGGTATCGGCCGGCCTGGACTACGCGCTCGTAGGACCAGAGCACGCCTGGCTGCATGATCGGGGCCGTGCGGAGTATGTTTCCTGCTCCGACCAGGACGCACTCGACGCCGCCCAGCGGCTTTCACGCAGCGAAGGAATCATTCCGGCTCTTGAATCGGCGCACGCGGTGGCCGAGGCCATACGGCGGGCGCCGGACGAGAAAGACCGGATCTTCGTCGTGAACCTCTCGGGCCGCGGCGACAAGGATATCGATATCTACCGCGAGAACTTCCCACACCTGGACGTTGATGGCGGAGATGCCCTCGCATGAGCCGGATCGGGAAGCTCTTCGAGTCTCTCAACGGGCGCGGCGAGAAGGCGCTGATCGCCTACATTACGGCCGGCGACCCCGACCCTGGCCGAACCCCTTCGCTTGTCGCGGCCTTGGAGCGGGGCGGGGCCGACTTGATCGAGCTTGGCGTACCGTTCTCCGATCCGATCGCGGACGGACCGGTGATTCAAGCCGCCAGCGACCGTGCGCTGCGGGCGGGAACCACGGTGCACAAGGTTCTCGATATCGCCCGCGACATCCGCGTGCAGTCGGAGATTCCGCTCCTCCTTTTCAGCTATCTGAACCCACTGCTACGCTACGGCTTTGAGAGGCTGGCGAGCGATGCGGCTGCTGCGGGGATCGATGGTTGCCTGCTGACGGATCTCAGTGTCGAAGAAGCGGACGCCTTCACCGCCCCGCTGCGGGCCGCTGGTCTGGACACCGTGTTTTTGGCCGCGCCGACCAGTCCGGCGGAGCGGTTGGCGAAGGTGGCTCGGTATTCCAGCGGCTTCGTGTATCTTGTTTCGAGGACGGGAGTCACCGGAGAACGGGAGTCGCTGTCGGCCAGCGTCGAGGTGCTCGTCGAGGCGATGCGAAAGCACACCAGTCTGCCGCTGGCGGTCGGATTCGGCATTTCGCGGCCTGATCAGGCCGCCGAAGCGGGCCGGCTCGCCGACGGGATTGTTGTTGGCAGTGCTTTTGTCAGACTGGTGGAAGAAAGCGGCGGCGACGCCGCGCTGGAACTGAGGCTGGAAGCCTTCACACGGGAATTGAAGGGCACCCTTAAGCGGATACAGGCATGAGTCGCAAAGAAGCTGTCACTCGCGGCAAGGAGACCGGGGCAGGCGCGAAGTTGGTTTCCGAGCCTCAGGGGGCTGCCGCGCTCGACCGCTGCCGCGACGAGATCGACGAATTGGACCGCCGGATCGTCGCCCTGCTGAACGACCGTGCGCGGATTGTCGAACGGATCGGCGAAATCAAGCAGCGCCTCGCGATGCGCGTGTACGAGCCGAAGCGGGAAGACGCCGTGTTCGCGAACATCGCGGCCGGCAACCGGGGACCGTTGGGCAACGAGGCGCTACGCCGGATCTACGAACGCCTGTTGGACGAGATGCGAACGCTGCAGCGCGACCGGATGAAGGAGCGCGAGAACCAGCGGCCGGGAGATCCCTCATGCTGATCGTCATGGAAGCCGGCGCCACGGAAGGGCAGATTCAAACGGTGATCGATCGCCTGGTGGAGAGGGATTTCACGGTTCACCGTTCAACCGGCATGGTCCACACGATCCTTGGCGGGGTTGGCCCGGAGGAGTCGGCGGACCCGGCGGAATTCGAAGTGATGGCGGGGGTGCGGGAATGTCACCGCATCATGTCACCCTACAAACTCGCCAGCCGGTCGTTTCGTCCGGCGGGTACCGTGGTGCGGGTTGGCGCCGTGGAGATTGGCGGCCCGCGCATTGTGGTAGTGGCCGGCCCGTGCAGTGTTGAGAGCGAGGAGCAGATTCTTCGCGCGGCACAGCGTGTGTCGCGGGCGGGCGCCCGGTTGATGCGCGGCGGCGCCTTCAAGCCTCGCAGTTCTCCGTATTCCTTCCAGGGACTCGGCGAAGAGGGGCTGCGGCTTATGCGAGATGCCGCTAACCTTTACGGCCTCGGTGTCGTCACGGAAGTGATGGATCTCGCGCAGATCGATCTGGCGGCGAAGTATGCCGATGTGTTCCAGGTGGGTGCGCGAAACATGCAGAATTTTACACTTTTGCGGGAACTGGGCCGTTTGCGGAAGCCAGTGCTGCTGAAACGCGGAATTGCCGCTACCATTGAAGAGACGCTTCTATCGGCGGAGTATATTTTGAGCGGTGGGAACTACGACGTGATCCTATGCGAGCGGGGTATCCGCACGTTTGAAAGCGCCACCCGCAACACAATGGACATTTCGGCGATTCCGGTGGTGAAGAAGCTCTCTCATTTGCCGATTTTGGCCGATCCCTCGCACGGGACCGGCCGGCGCGATCAGGTAATCCCGATGGCACGTGCGGCGGTCGCGGCCGGCGCCGACGGGTTGCTGGTAGAGGTGCATCCCGACCCGGATCGCGCGCGGAGCGATGGAGCGCAATCGCTCCACGTGGAGCAGTTCGACGAACTGATGGGACAGTTGCGGCTGATCGCCGCGGCAGTCGACCGGACACTATAAAGGCAGATCGCATTCGTGAACACAGTCGTAGTGGTTGGCGTGGGTTTAATCGGCGGATCTTTTGCGGCCGGAATCCGCAAGGCCGGTTTCCGCGGGGAGATCGTCGGCGTCAGTTCGCCGGACACAATTCGGCAGGCGGTGGATATGGGTATCATCCAGCGCGGCGCGTTGTTGGAGGACGCGATCCCGGAAGCCGACCTGGTCTATCTGGCGCAACCCGTGGCGGACATCGTGAAGACCATCGGGCGACTTGATCCACTCGTCAAGGACGGCGCCCTGGTGACCGACGCGGGCAGTACGAAGGTAAAGATCGTCGCCGCGGCGAAGCGGAAGCTGAAGCGCTGCGTCTTTGTGGGCGGCCATCCGATGGCCGGCAAGGAGCAGCGCGGCGTGCAGGCTGCCGATCCCAGCCTCTTTCAAGGCCGGACCTATTTCCTAACGCCGTCTTCCAACGGCGTCATGGACTCGCCCTCCGGCCGTTTATTGCGGGACTGGGTATTGCGCTTGGGAGCCTTGCCGCAGGTGATCAAGGCCGACGAGCACGATGCGGTCGTTGCCTTTACCTCCCATCTGCCCCAACTCGTGTCCACGGCTCTCGCGGAAACGGTTGGCCGGGCAGGCTCTGCCGAGTTGCTTCAAGTCGCCGCGGGTCCCGGCTTGGTGGACGCCACCCGCCTTGCACTCAGCCCGTACGAGATCTGGAAAGACGTGATCGATACGAACCGGAGCCAGATCGACGCGGCGTTAGACTCGTTTATCAAGAATCTTCAGAAAATTCGGAAGAGTCTCGGCACGCCCGATTTGGAGAGGCACTTTGCCGGGGCGAAAGAGTCTGCTCGCCATTGGCGGTGAAGTGTCGACGGAGTGTTGCGGCGGTAGGGTACGTAGAGTACAATTGGACCCATGCCGACTACCAAAAATTTGGTGGACTGGGTCAGTTCCACCGGCATTGCCTCACTGCGCGACCCAGATATGTGCAATCCATCCGATCACACGTACAAATTCCGTTGGTTCAATTTGATCGAGATCGGCGCCAAGAAGTACAGCCTCGGCGCCGATCTGCACTAACCGAACCTTCGCAGTTGAGGGAGATTTCGCGCAAAATTCCGGCGAATCATCGCGGTAAGTTCTTTGCGCTCAGTAA
>CAYPUQ010000147.1:0-10902 GCA_964413655.1 uncultured Solibacteraceae bacterium
GCGGTGGAGGGTTGGATCTCCTGGCCAGTCCCGAACGTGAGCTGCTTCGGCTCTCCGCGCGGGCGCCAGTTGTCGCTCGGATCCAGCGCGATACGCCACAAATTGATGGTGTCGCCGCGGCCCATCGAAAAGATCACGCTGCTGCCCTGCAGCGCAAAGGGGTAGGGGCCGACGCGGAAACGCTGTTGCCGGAAGTGCGCCAGCGCACCCGAAGAAACGGGTGCCCCGCCAGCGACCGGCACGACCCACCAGTCGTAGTTCGGCGGACCGAGTTCGCGCGTGCCGAGGAAGAGAATGTGCTGCCCGTCCTGCGTCCATACCGGATGATGCGCAACCGCAAAGTCCTCGACAATGCGGCGGGGTTCGCCTCCGTTGACCTGAGCGACGTACACACTGCTGGCGCCGAAGGCGAACGCCGCACCGACGCCCGGCGATCCGACGGCATACACCAATTGACGGCCATCGGGCGAGAACGCCGGGCTGCGGCCAGACCGGGCCACCTGCCTGGATTCGCCCCCCAACGCGGAAACGATGTAGATGCCGCCGCCGTCCTTCTCCGACCGGTAGGCAATCCGGCTGCCGTCGGGCGAGAAGACGGGCTCGTACTCGTCGACCGGATCCGACGTCAGGCGGATCGGGTCCCCACCGGCGACCTGCTGCACATAGAGGTCCAGGTTGGTGCCGTCGGCGCGGTCGGAAGCGAACGCGAACAAATTGCCATCGGGTGAGATGGCCGGAAAACCGGTCAGTCCCACGTCCGTCGTCAGCCTGGTGAGAACGGGCATCTGCTCCGGGGCCGGGTTCAGAAACTTCCACCAGGTGAAGGCGACGCCTGCCAGCACCACCAACGCGAAAGCAAGAACCGCGCGTGTGAGGGCACGGTTGGAGCGGTGGCTCACGGCGGTCTGTTCCGCGCTGAGCGTGCCCGAATCGAACTCTTCGCGGACCTCTTCCAGCGTCACCCTCAGGTCCGCCATGTCCTGGAAACGCCGGCCCGGATCCTTGCGGAGGCAGCGCATGACGACGCGCTCGATCTCGCGCGGGATCTCCGGAGCGACTTCGCGCAGCGGCTTGGGCTCGTCCTTGAGAATCGAAGTAATGGTTTCGATGCCGGTCTCGCCATCGAAAGGCCGCTGGCCGGCGAGCATCTCGTACAGCACCGCGCCGAACGAGAAGACATCGGTGCGGGCGTCGACTTTCTTGCCCGAAGCCTGCTCGGGCGACATGTAGGCCGCCGTACCGAGGATCACGCCTTCAGCCGTGTAGGGGCCGCTGAATTCGGCCGTGGAAAAGCTGGTAGAGCCGTCGGCCGCTTCGGACTCCATCAACTTCGCGAGTCCGAAGTCAAGCACCTTCACCCGGCCGGTCTCGGTGATCATCACGTTCCCTGGTTTCAGGTCGCGATGAATGATGCCCGCGGAGTGAGCGGCTTCCAAGGCAGATGTGATTTGAATGGCGTACTTCAGCGCCTGCGTGACGGGCAGGCCCTTCCGGCCGATCACTTCGTCGAGCGACTGGCCGGGAATGTACTCCATGGCGATGAGGTCCACCCCATCTACCGACTGGATATCGTATATGGTGACGATATTCGGGTGATTCAGCGCGGAAGCGGCGCGCGCCTCCTGGATGAATCGTTCGCGGCGGCCCGGCCGCTGGACGGCTTCGTGACGAAGGATTTTAACGGCTACCTGGCGGCCGAGCCGGGTATCGCGGGCGAGCGACACTACTCCCATTCCACCTTCGCCCAGTTGTTGAAGGATCTCGTAGTGGGAAATGGCCCGGCCGGTCACCGATGGGCCTATTGTAACGCGACGGAATAACAGAGCGATGAATCATAATCTCTGATTGAGCGCCGATTCATGCCAACCAGAAAACAGACAAAGCGGATTTTGTACGCGGTTCTGATCGTATTGTGCCTCGTCACGCTGCTGATCCGTGTCCGCACTACGTGGCGGATTACGGCGCAACTGACGGGCCACCGCGTAACCTACCAGGTGCCGGTAACGCTGGAGGCGCCGCGAGCCGAGATCCGTGCCGTTCGCGATGAAGCGCTGGCAGCGGGACTCCGTCCGGGCGATCGCATTTTGACGGTCAACGGGAAAATCTTCGACGGCTACTTCGATCTGCTGCCGGAGGGGCCGGACATTCACATCGCGGTGGACCGCGATGGTCAGGAGCACGAATTCGCCTTCGAGCTTACGCCCCGCAGCCTGCGCAACGAGGCGTTTGGCGAAAGGACGCTGGTCGTCGTGTTGGGTCTGGTGATGCCCTGGCTATGCCTCGTGCTGGGATTCTGGGCGGCGTTTGTGCGGCCGCTCGATTCCCAGGCGTGGCTGCTGCTCCTACTGATGATCACGTTTCCGCACATGGTTGTGGCCGACCTGGGCGGATCCACCGCGTTGGTTCGCGTCGCGACGCTGGTGTTTCACGAGACGATGCGGGCGGCCCTCCCCGTGGCTATGGTGCTGTTCGGCATCTACTTCGCCGAACGGCTCGTCCTGGACGTCCGCTACCCATGGTTGAAATGGGTCTTGCTCGGGCCGATGGCGCTGGTGGGACTCGTTCACGTACCGGCGCAGGCGTTCTACATGGAGAAGCTCTTTGCGGCCCAGGGTCTGATCGAACTCGATCTGCCATTGCAGCAAGCCGGTTTCTGGCTGTTGTTCGCCTCGATCGCGGTGTTCTTCGTGTGTACGGGCGCGAAGGTGGGCATGACCGACAGCAAGGACGCTCGGCGGCGGCTCCTACTACTGCTGTGGGGAACGCAGATCGCCATGGCGCCGTCGTTCTTCATGCTGATCGTCCGGGTGATGACCGGCCGAAGCCTGGAGGAGACATTCCCGGGCTGGGCAATCGTCGGGTCACTGCTGATGATCTTCCTGTTTCCGGCCACGATTACCTATGTCGTGGTGGTTCACCGCGCGCTGGATATCAGGGTCGTCATCCGGCAGAGCATCCAGTACGCGCTGGCGCGCGGCGGCGCGGCGATTCTGTTTCTGCTGCTGGGCGCGGCCGTGTTGGCGTACTCGATCAACCTGGCGCTCCAGGCCGACCTGCGGCGGACCTGGCAGATCGCGATGATCGGCGCCGGCGTCGGGTTCATTTTTGCGCTGCAGCTTGTACGGCAAAGGGTGGCGGCATGGGTCGACCAGCGGTTCTTCCGCCAGGCTTACGACGCCGAACGGGTGCTCACCGATCTCAGCGAGGAAGTGCGGACGCTGGTGGACGTGAACGCCCTGCTCAAGACCGTGACCGACAAAATCTCCCAAACGTTGTTCGTGCCGCGCGTCGCCTTCCTGGTCGCCAACGGGAGCCGATTTCAGACTGCCTATGCCACGGGATTCGACGGCAAACCGCCGGTGGACTTTCCGGAGTCGGCCGGTATGGTGCGGGAACTGCGCGAGCTGCGCCATCCTGCCAAAGTTTATCTGGACGACGAGGACTCCTGGGTGTACCGCTCGCCTGGCATCACCGAGGAGGAACGCGAGCGGCTCCGGCGGCTGGACTCGCAGTTGATCCTGCCGGTGGCCGTGCGCGAGCAACTCTTGGGGTTCATCAGCCTTGGGCAGAAGCTATCCGAGGAGCCATACTCCGGCAGCGATCTGCGACTGCTAAGAACGTTGGCGGCACAGACCGGCCTGGCGCTCGAGAATACCCGGCTGACCGCGGCGGTGGCGGCGGAGGCCGCCCATCGTGAGCGGATCGCGCGCGAGGTTGAGATCGCGCGCGAGGTCCAGGAACGGCTCTTTCCGCAGAAGCCGCCCCAGGTGGAAGGGGCGTGCGTCGCGGGTGCGTGCCGGCCGGCACAGGGCGTGGCCGGCGACTACTACGACTACTTCGAACTGAGCGGCGGCCGCCTTGGCTTCGTGGTCGCCGACGTGTCGGGCAAGGGCATCTCGGCCGCGCTGCTGATGGCCAGTTTGCAGGCGCTGATCCGGAGCCAGGCGATTCGCGAGCCGGAGGACCTGGCCGAGTTGATCGGGCAGGTCAACTCGCTGCTCTACGAATCCTCGGCCTCCCATCGATACGCGACGCTGTTCTACGGCCAGATCGACCCGCAAGCGGCGCGGCTGGACTACGTGAACGCCGGGCACAATCCTCCCCTGCTGCTGCGCGCGACGAACGGAGACTTCGACGTTCAGCGCTTGGAGACGGGCGGAACCGTGGTGGGTTTGCTCCCGCGATCGAAGTTCGAGCAGGGAAGCGTTGTCCTCCAGAGCGGCGACCTGATTCTCGGCTTCACCGACGGTATCAGCGAGGCGATGAACCGGCACGACGAGGAGTGGGGCGAGGAGCGGATGGTGGAGGCGGTCAAGTCCGCCGGCGACCGCTCGCCCCGGGCGCTGATCCAGCATCTCATGGAGGCGGCCGACCGTTTCGTCGACGGGGCGCCGCAGAACGACGACATGACGCTGGTGGTCGTCCGGCTGAAGTGAGGCGATTTGGTTGAAGGAGGGCTTGAAGTCTTCAGCCGTCAACCGCCTTCGAAGTGGCTGACCGAAGCCCGACCACCCAAGCGCCCGAGTTCCGCCGCTCCGGCTTAGCTTGGCTTAGCCAAGAGGCCTGGGCCTCCTGCCTGCTTTCAGATTACAGATTTTGCGGATCTCAATGCCGCCAGGGGCCAGACCCGGGAAATTCCGTGACAAGCTGCCGTATATCCTTTAGGCTGAAAGAGAGAAGGAACCGCCCATGACCATTGAAATCACCAGGCCTGAAGTCGAAGCTCTGATTGAACAGCGCCTCCGGAGCGGTGCCTTCGCGGATGCCCAGGACGTGATTCTGCACGCCTTGCGCGCTTCCGAAGCCGATCAGCCTACCGGTGCGCAACTGATTGCCGCGATGCAGGCCTCCCCTTATAGGGAAATCAACATCGAACCGGGCCGGGATCGTCTGCCGGTGCGTGACGCCGCCATCTGATGGGTTGTTGCTCGATACCAACGTTCTGTCAGAACTACGTCGGCCGAAGCCCGAGCCGAAGGTCGTAGCTTTCATCGAAGCCCAGCCGCTGAGCCAGCTTCATATCAGTGTGGTCACTCTCGCAGAGCTTCGGTTTGGCATCGAACTGGTCAGCGAACCGCAACGCCGGGCCGAGCTGAACGACTGGCTTGCTCATAAGGTGCGCCCAATGTTCCATGAACGGATTCTTCCGGTCATTGAGGACATCATGCTCAAATGGAGGCTCCTGGTGGAGGAGGGCCGGAAGAGCGGACACACTTTCTCGCAACCGGACCTGATTATAGCGGCGACAGCCGTTGAGCACGGGCTTACGGTCGTCACGCGGGACTGCAGCGACTTCGACAAGGCAAGGGTGCCGGTCATCAATCCATGGAAAGCCTCATGAGCGACGTTACAGGACCGCTCTTTGCAATGCTCCCCTGAACAACGATTGCCCGTACGCGGCGCAACGCGATCCGGAATTCCGCATGGCCCTGCACGCACGCGACGCTGTTCTACGGCCAGATCGACCCGCAAGCGGCGCGGCTGGACTACGTGAACGCCGGGCACAATCCTCCCCTGCTGCTGCGCGCGACGAACGGAGACTTCGACGTTCAGCGCTTGGAGACGGGCGGAACCGTGGTGGGTTTGCTCCCGCGATCGAAGTTCGAGCAGGGAAGCGTTGTCCTCCAGAGCGGCGACCTGATTCTCGGCTTCACCGACGGTATCAGCGAGGCGATGAACCGGCACGACGAGGAGTGGGGCGAGGAGCGGATGGTGGAGGCGGTCAAGTCCGCCGGCGACCGCTCGCCCCGGGCGCTGATCCAGCATCTCATGGAGGCGGCCGACCGTTTCGTCGACGGGGCGCCGCAGAACGACGACATGACGCTGGTGGTCGTCCGGCTGAAGTAACACGCCGGCTCAGCGCACCGCGATTATGAACCGGCCCAGCGAACGCCGTCCGAGCCGGATATCGAGCGGGTGATCGCCCGCCGGAAGGCCGAGTGGCACGGAGAAATTGATCTCGTGCTGCGGCGTGCGCGGATGGGTGCGGAAGATTTCAAGTGGGCCGACAGCCCGTCCGGCCAACGTGGCAGCGAACTGCTCCGGGTGCTCGGCCTCTTCGATCGTCACTTTGACGACGCCGGACGTGACTGTCGCGTTGGAACTCAGGTTCACGCCATCACGCACGGACACGACACACGGAACGGCTGGGGGCGGCCCGATCAGCCGGACGTAGCGGCGGTCGCAGAGGCGATTCTCGCCCCAGAAGACCTGGACCGGCGCCAGTCCCGTCGGAAGGCCGTCCGGCAGATAAACGTTGAGTTGTTGAAGGCCGTCGGGGTCGGGGTGGCCGAGGTAGGTGATCGGCGCCTCCCTCTCGGCGACGGTGACACGCAGAAAGTTCAGGCCGCTATCTTCGGGCAATTTCTCGAGCCACACCGACAGTGCGGCGAACCGGCCCTTCACCGGCGCCACCGGCTCGGAGCTGTGCGCGTTGGTAATGCGGCGAATCCGCCCGCGGAGCGGCAGGTCCGGGCGCAGCATGCCGAACCAACCCTCGGGCCGCTTGCGCATCGTCGTCCACATGTACTGCGTGCCGGCCCCCTCCAGCGCCAGCAACTGCATATCGTTCTCGCGCGCGAAGGTTGCAAGATCGCCGGCGGCGATCCGTGCGCCGGACCATGTGTCGTACTGTTTGGCTTCGGGCGGCAGGCCATTCAACTGGCAGCGGAGGATGCCACCGCAACGCAGCACGCGCCGCGACTCTTGAAGGTAGCCGAAGATCACGCCGCGGCTGGGAATGTGCTGGAAAACGGCGTAGGAGTAGACGAAGTCGAACGAATCGTCGGCGAAGGCGGCGAGATTGGAATCGGCCGCCACGTGCGCGTGGGCGTGCGAGATTCCCTCCAGATTCTCCCGGGCACGCGCGATCATTTCGTCCGAGATATCCACTCCATGAATCTCGCCGAACCAGCGGCTGAGCGGCCGCATCAGACGGCCGGGACCACAGCCGATCTCCAAGGCCCGGCGGGCGCGAGCGCGGCCCTCCGGCAAACGGCGCAGCTCGCGGCGCAGACCCTCCACCTGTTCGTGCGCGGTGGCGAAAAACTCGTCGCCGGTCTGATAGCGTGCGCCGAAGGCGACGTAGTAATGAGCGTCTTCCCGGGCGCGGCGATTCCAGTCGGCGCGCATCTGTTCGTTGACGCGGTCGGGGGCAACGGCGGGTTCCATGTGTCAAGGCCGGGTATCGATACAGCGATTCTTGCGCACGGTGTTCCGTTTCGCTTCGATGTGCGGCGAACTCACAATGCAGAATTCGTCCATGCGGTAACCGGTGATCTCATTGTCCTCCACCAGGATGGTTTCGGCGGGCGCCGGACGGAGAACCTTCCAGGCCAGAAAAATGCCGGCGTTCAACAGCGAGGGCTCTTCCAGGCCGTAGTCGGCATAGCGGCACGAAGGCGCGCCACCAGGCCGGCCGTCGGGACACTGTGCCTGGTTGAGGTTCAGCAGACGGTTGCCGGTTACCTGGTGGCCGCTGCCGATCAGAAATATGGCGCCGTACACCGAGCCGTCGATGACGTTGTTGCGGATGGCGATGTTGCGGGACTGCATGTCGGGGTTATTGTTGTTCAACACGATCGCGAACTGCCCGTGCGGATAGTCCCCGGGCGCGCCGCGATTGACGCAGGTATTCGCCGTCACCTCGCCGTCGTGAAAGCCGTCCAGGTCGATGCATTTGCCGTTGATCTCCGCGAAGCTGTTGTTCGCGTAAACGGATTCGTCGACGTCGCCGGCGGTGTCGATCGCCACCGGAATGGCGGCACTCTCGATGTCGACAGTCTCAACCGGATAACCGATCGACTTGCCGCTGTTGCTGTCCACCCGGACCCGAGTGGCATGGCCCACTTGGATCGCATCGCGGCCGATGATCTCGAAGGTGTTCCTTGTTATCAGCCCGTCACGGTTGCGCGGCGAGCCATAGCGGGAGTGCGTCCAAACGGCATTGCCGCGGATGTTGCGGAAGATGCCGTTGCGAACCTCGAAGCCGTTCGTTCCGTTCTCGAACAGCACGCCGCCCGTCGTGTTGTTCCGGCCGTTCGCGTTGAGCGAACCGGATTGATTCACTTCGATGTGGTCGACAACGATCTTCGAAGTGGCGTTGGCGATAACCGCCATCCCCGCCATCCCGGTGAACCGGACGTCGCGGATCTCCACGTTCTCGCAGTTCTCGATCACAATGCCCGATCCCGTGTAGGAGCGGGCGAACGTCTCGTTAGACGGCGGGATTCCAGCGGGCCGGGCGACTGCGCTGCGGTTTCCGTCGATCCGGAAGTTGCGCAGTTTCAGGTTGCGGCAGCCGTTGCAGGAGATGAGGGCGGGCTCCCGGAACGTTTCGGCGGCCTTGAGAACCGTGTTCGCCGAGCCCGTGATCTCCAGACCGTCGGAGCCTGGCGGCAGCACCAGTCCGCGCGTCAGAACCGTCTCGCCGGGCGGCAATTGCACGGCGCCGGTTCCGCGGTCCAACTGCCGCTGAACGTCGCGCTCGCCCGAGCAGCCGGCCAACAGAACGCCGGCCAACGCGGCCAGAACAAGACCATGCGTCTCCGCCCGCACCATGAAACGCTATTCTAACCGTGATGAGTATTCGCTTTCGCGGCGTTTCGACGGGGATCTTGCGCGATTTCTCCGCCGAGGCGCCCGGCGGCGCCGTGGTTGGCGTCATTGGAGAAGACAGTTCGGGCGCGGCGGATCTGCTCCGGCTCGCCTCTGGCGATCTGGCGCCGGTATCCGGTTCGGTGGAGGCTACCGATCCCCGGCGGCTCATCGGACCACAAGACGCGCTGAACCTGAGCCCGGTCTCCACACTGGCGCTCCAGCATGCCTTCGCGCTGCGCGACACGCTCATCCGGACGCGGGCGATGCTTGGCCTCGACCGCTTGCGGCGCGCCGGGACGTCGATCCTGCTCCTCTCGCACGACCGCGACTTCCTGCGCGCGCTGGGCGACGAGATGTGGTGGATCCACGCGGGCCGGTTGGCGGCGCGCGGGGAAGCGCGCGAGGTATTGGCCGCTTACGACCGGCACGTGGCGGACAGGCTGGTCGACTGGGGCGCGACGGTCCAGACCCTGCCGGACCCGGCGATGCGCCGCGGCGACGGGCGCGCACGGGTGCTCCAGATTGAGACTTTGGACGTGCAGGGACGGCCAACCATGGTTTGGCGTAGCGGCGAGCCCGCGGCGTTGCGGGTGACGGTGCAGTTCGAGCGGGCGGTCGAGGATCCGGTGATCGGAATCATGATCCGGACGCGGATTGGCTTCGAGGTGTACGGCACGAACACGGAACTGGAAAACGTAAAGTGCGGGCCACGCGCGGCCGGCGACGTCATCCGGGTAACTTTCCGCCTGCACTGTCACCTTTGCCCACAGGAGTACACGCTGACGGCGGCGTCGCACGACCCGAACGGAGTCTGGCACGACTGGCTGGAGGATGCCGTGGCGTTCTCGGTGGCCGATGCTAGGTACACGGCCGGTGTCGCGAATCTGCGCGCGCAGGTGACCGTAGAACGCGTTTAGGCGCGGCCGCTTTCCAGCACGAACGCGGGGGCGATACCGCTCAGCGTGGAGAAGCCGGAGGTGGCCTCGCTGATGTGAGCCGAACAACTCTGCACCTTGCCCAGATACATGTGAGGCTGGATGTCCACCTCCATCACCCGGCTTTCAAGCTGCCCGAAGTTCAGCACGGGGAACGGCGCCGTCACCGGCTCGATCCGTTCCTGCACTACATACTGGCCGCGGAGAGCGCTCTTAACGGCGCGTTCCCACGCAGGCTCTTCCATTGACCATCCGTTGTAGGACGGCAGGTCGGCGGAAGGATAGTTCGGCTTCAGCGCCAACTTGTCCCGGTGCTTGCGGATGTATTCGACGAGGTCGATCGTCTCCCCTTTGTGCGTCGTCGTTCCGGGCGCAACCACGCGGGTCCAAGGGATATGCTCGGCGATCGCCTTGCGCTCCACTGCCGGAAGCTTGGCGGCAATCTGCTCGTCGGTGAGCAAGGCGAAGATCGACTTGCGCTGAACGATTTCCGTGCGGAAGCTGTTGACCATGCAAATGGCGCCATCGCGATAGGCGCGCAGCAGCGGGTGATTCAAATTAAAGCGGACCAGGAACTCCTGCGCCGAAATGCGCCGGTAGACGAGGTCGATCGCGAAGTCGCCGCGCCGCAGGATTCCATTGCGGTACTCCAGCTGGTCCGGCGTCACTACCTCGGTGGGATAGCCGGCTTCGCGAAAGCGCTCGGCGAGGACCATGTTCTCGTGCGATGCGCCGGTCTGAAACGGGTTCCGGAACTCGACGATCGCGATGCGCGGAAACTTCTTTTTTCCGGTTACTTTGTAGGCCGACAAGAGAGCATGGAGCAGCTTCTTAGTTCCGCTCACCTTCGAAAGTTTGTAGCGCCGCCGAAGTTCCTTCACCGGACGGGCATTGTAGAAGACTTCGGCAAGCGCGTCGCTATAGACGACGTCATCCGGCCCGCTAACACTACACTCTAGAAACCGGAAGGTGCCGTTGTGCAGGTTGGTGTCGAGCAGCGACGTGACCGCGAAGTAGTGATAACCCGGATCGACCATCGCCAACATTTTCTCCGCCGGCAGCAGCTCCATCCGCGACATCAGAGCCGTATCTTCCACCGCCCAGAGCCGCACACGATCGATGGCGCTGTAAAGCGCCTCCGCCGCTTTCACCATCCCGTCGTATTGGCGACGGGTCACAAAATGAGGCCGCAATACAGGACACACCGGCCGTCCGCCGTTCACCAGTTGGCGTTCGGACATAGCGGTCTCAATCTCGCTGATCCAGGCTCCATCCCGATAGGTGGGGCCCTCGATCAGCCGGTGGTAGCGAGCGATCGCTTCATCGAGCATCGTCATCGGCTTAGGGAGGTTCCATACCTAGTATCGCA
>CAYPUQ010000147.1:11002-13129 GCA_964413655.1 uncultured Solibacteraceae bacterium
TGGCCCTGCCCTTCATGCGGGCCGACGAGGGAATCTGGCTGTTCAATCAATTTCCCAAACAGGAGGTCAAGCGGAAGCACGGCGTCGACGTGAGCGATCATTTCCTTGCCCGGTTGCGGTCCGCTTCGGTACGGATGAATAACGGTGGGTCCGGATCTTTCGTGTCGCCGGGTGGACTGATATTCACCAACCACCATGTCGCGTCCGATTGCATCCAGAAACTCAGTTCCGCCGAGCACGACTATATGACGAACGGCTTCCACGTGGCCGCTCCGGAGGATGAGAAGGCATGTCCCGACCTGGAGATCAACATCCTGCTGCGCATCGACGATGTGACGTCGAAGGTGAATCAGGGCGTCGCCGGGGAGACGCCGGCGGCCGAAGCCAACCGGCTGCGCAAAGCGGCCAGCACCGTGATCGAGAAGGAATGTGGCGATACGACCGGCAACCGCTGCGACGTGGTGAACCTATACTCCGGCGGGCTTTATCATCTGTACCGGTACAAGAAGTATACCGACGTGCGGCTGGTCTTCGCGCCGGAGGTGGCAATCGCGGCCTTCGGCGGGGACCCGGACAACTTCACCTACCCGCGCTACTGTCTGGACTTCGCCTTTCTGCGTGCCTACGAAAACGGCAAGCCCGTCTCGACACCAAACTATCTGCGCTGGAGCCGGCGCGGCGCCCGCGATGGGGAATTGACTTTCGTATCGGGGCATCCGGGAACCACCGGCCGGCTGGCGACTTTGGCTGCGCTCGAATTCTTCCGCGACACGTCTTATCCGTTCGTGCTCGACTACGTGAAGTCGCTCATCGGCGTGCTGCAAGGCTACAGCGATCTGAGCGCGGAGAACAAGCGGATCGCCTACGATAACCTGTTCGGCAATCAGAACAGCTTCAAAGCATTTACGGGATTCCTGCGCGGACTCCGCGATCCGGACCTGATGAGCCGGAAGCGCGACGAGGAGCAGACGCTGCGCGCCAAAGTTGCCGGGAACGCCGCCGTTAGGGACAAGTACGCGAACACCTGGGACCAGATCGCGGCAGCGTACAAGGAGTATGCGGCGTTCTACCAGCCGTACTTCCTGCTGGAACTCCAGGCCGGCCGCGGTTCGGACCTGTTCGACCACGCGCGCACGATCCTCCGTTACGCCGAGGAGCGGACCAAGCCCGACGCCGACCGGCTGCGGGAATACGTCGACCCGGCGCTGCCTTCGGTTGAGCAGAAGATGTTCAGTTCCGCGCCGCTGCATCCGTCGATGGAGGTAGTGGCCCTGGCGAATTATCTGCGCTATCTCGACCAAAACCTCCCCGAGGAGCGCGATCTGGTGAAGAAGCTGCTCGATGGCGGCACGCCCGAGGAGGCAGCGAAACGATACGTTGAAACCAGCAAACTCACCGATGTGGCCGAGCGAAAGCGGCTGGCCGGCGATGTCGAGGCGGCCCGCGCCTCCACCGACGGGATGATGGTCCTGGTGCGTTTGCTCGACCCCGTGGCGCGGTCCTATCGCAAGAAGTACGAGGACCGCGTCGAAGCGGTGCTGAATTCGGCTGCCGGCCAGATCGCCAGCGCCCGCTTCGCTATTTATGGCGCCGACGAATACCCCGACGCGACGTTCACGCTGCGCCTCTCCTATGGCCCGGTGCGTGGGTACAAGAATACCGAAGGCCGGCCCGTCCCCTGGGCGACCGATTTTGCCGGGCTCTACGCCCGCGCCACCGGCGAGGAGCCGTTCAGACTCCCCCAGCGCTGGATCGACAAGAAACCGGCCTTGAACCTGCGCACGCCGTTCAACTTCGTCACGACCAACGATACCCACGGCGGGAACTCTGGCAGCCCGACGGTGAACCCGCGCGGCGAGGTTGTCGGCATTCTGTTCGACGGCAATATCGAAGGCCTGCCGAACCGCTTCGTTTACCGCGACGAGCAGGAGCGCTCCGTTCACGTCGCTAGCCAGGGGATCGTGGAAGCGCTACGCAAGGTCTACGGCGCGCGGCGGATTCTGACGGAGTTGGGTATGCGATGAAAGCGCCAGAGAGGAACTACGGCAATAGCGATGAGGGATTGCCTATGACGATGACGCTGGAGCTCACTCCGGAAGCGGAAGCCAGTTTGACGGCCCAAGCTAG
>CAYPUQ010000148.1:0-13095 GCA_964413655.1 uncultured Solibacteraceae bacterium
CGGACGCCATCCGATGCGGCCGCCGAGCGCGGTGTCTTCCAGCCGGTAATCGCTACGGCCTTCTTTGCGGGAGTCCGGCCCCGGCCCGTAGTAATCGATGGACGGGAAATCGCCGCGGCGGGCATAGAGATCCACGGCGAAGCGGCGGCCGGCGAGGTAGGGAAGCGACAGCCCGACATCGATCAGGTAGAATTGGCGCGCCGAGGCGACGGCCGAAGCGCGAAAGGTCATCTGGCCGCGGCGGAGGTCCGGCCGGTAATACTCCGGCCCCAGCGCGAAGCCCGAGCCGGTGGGCAGCCCGCCCATCTTGACGCGAAAGCCCGGCATGCCGCCGAAAATACGGTCGGTGCTGGATTCGAGAATCCGGTCAACGAGTTGTTCCGTCCGGTCCGGTTCGTCTGGCTTCAGATCCTGCATACGCCGCTCGGCGTCCCGGCGCATCTGCTCCATGCGGGTGAGTGGGGGCTCGTCCTCTTCGTTCGTGGCGCAAAGGACGCTTGCCATCATCGCGCCGAGCAACACGGCACGGAGGCGTCCCCACGGTTTAACTTTGGTCCTCACTGTAATGACACGCGCACAAAACGAGGCAATTCGATCAGGCCGGGTCGGCGTCTCCGTACGCGGAGATCTCGCCGGTTACTTCGACCTGGACCGGGAAGCCATCGATCTCGCGAGGCAGTTTGGCCGCTATCGCCGCCGCGTCCTGCCGGACCATTACGAGGATCACCGGACGCGTGCGCGTCCCGCCGATGCCGACACCCTCGACGCCGGGCACCGCCATCAGCCGGGATTCGTTTTGGCTGAAGACCTTCTCGATGGTGGTCACGGGGCTACCTCCAGGATAGCCCCATGTTCGACCCGTTAGAACACGATCTGCACGCCCATCGAATTCAGCACGGCATTGATCGGGTTCCCGAACGTGAACCCGCCGCCGCCGGCGAACAGCAGCCCGACCGGCCGGTTGACCGGCCATGCGGTGATGAGCGAGCCGGAGTCGCCCGGCGCGCTGAAATCGGCGCCGATGCCGCGAACACGGAACTGGCGGCAGAAACGCGCGATGCCGCCCAGCGGGGCGTAGTTGACGTTGATCGTAACGTTCACGGCGTCGACCATGCCGCGGCGGTACTGCGTGGTGCGGCCGCTCTTCTGCACCATCATGAACAGCGCGGGGTTGAGGGTCGGGGCCACGAGCGGCTGGCGAACACCACCCGGCCGCAGAATACGCCGGTCCACCAGCAGCGGGCTGGTCCGTCCGATGGCGGCATCGACGAAGTTACATTGCCCATCGAAGCGGATCGGAACGAATTGCGACAAGCGGGCAATGGTGTCTGCCGGACACAGGCCGCCGTCCAACCGGCCGGGTTGCGGGATGCGCTCGTTGAGCGGACTGGTGTTGGTGAGCGCGATCACGTGGTTGTTGCTCAGTATGAAGAGCTGCGTCGCGCGCCGGACCAGGCAGCCGAGCGTTCCGGCCATCACGCGGCGGCAATTCCCGATGGATACGCCGCCCGGCGCCGGCCGCAGCCGCTGTGTGAACATGCGCGCCCCGATCTCACCCGTCACGTCAACGTCCGTGCTCAGACCGCCGACGGTCTGCGGAATCAAGGCGGACGCCGACACTTGCCCGGGGTTCAACTTCTCGCGGACAAACACCTTGACGGCAAGTTGTCCGGTGGGAATGCCATCGACCTCCTTTTCACCGATGCCGACGCCGACAATGTTGCCCTTGCCCGCTGTTCCCTCCTCAGCTGTCGAAGCCATCGCTTCGGCCGGCTCCAGCAGGTAGGTCTTCTCGACTTCGTCCCGCGCCCGCATCAGCGACTGGTACTCGTCTTCCGCCGCCAAACCGCCGAGCGATTCCTCCGTCATTTCCTCGTCTTCAGCCGGCTCTCCTTCGTGGACGTCGAAGTCCTCGAATTGGTCCGACTGCAAATCGAAAGAGTCGAATTCCGGCTCTTCCGCCTTCCCCTTGCGGGGTCGTGGTTTTTTCTCCATAGCCTCCTCCAAACGGTGGGGATTTTACTGACAGAGGGTGAATGGAAGTACCGAGCCGTTACAATTAAAATCGCCGGCTTACCCCGAGAATGAGCGCATAATCGGCGAAAGCGGCGTCGCCGTGGGTGCCGTTCCGGACGTCGGTGACGCTGCGCGTGCGGTTCCCGTATATCGCGAACGGAACATTGACCGAAAGGATGTACGCCCGGTGCGCGATCATGAAGCCGGGATCGATCGACACGGCGTAACCCGTGCGGCGGAAACCGTCGCTGCCGCCGATACGGTCGCGGCGCGGGTACCCCCTCGACACGAGCGCCGAACAGTCGCGACGATCCGGTTGAAGCGCGGGAGTGGACGGGAGAGGCCGGCCCGCGCGAGATATTGCCGGCCACCGACATGTACTCCTCGCCGGGCCGCCGCCGAAAAGTGTAAACGCCGTTCGTGTTTCGCGGATTAAACAGGTAAACGCCAGAAAATATAGATTCGTCCGCGCAATCCAAGGCCGGTAGGCTTGGAGATCTACCGCGAAGCCCGCGCCGCCATCCCCGGCCTGGATGGACTGGCCGGCGTCGAGACAATCCGATTGCCGGCGGCGTCGGTCGCCTCGCTAGTCGCGTTGTATTCTCCTGCCGGTAATTTGAGACTCACGCCGACGCCGATGTTGCCGCCGGACTCGGTGGGGGGCCGGAACAGCCAAACCCGCGGTCCGATCGTAACGTCGCCAATACTTGCCCCGCGGAACTCTCCGCGTGGCGCATAGAGCTGGTTCCGTAGCAACTCGCGCTGCCTCTGTTCTTCGCTGCCGACGAAATGCCGGGAAGACGGCTGGAAGCGATAGCCGAGCGTGAACTCCCACGGCTGGCGCCGCGCCGCGGACAGGACCCCGCCGGACGCCGCTCCGCGAGCGTGAGCCGAACGGCTACATAGCGCGCCAAGCACGGGCGCGCTTTGTCGAGCAGCGACTCAGCCTTGCCCCGAGCCGGGGCGGGCGAACGCCAACACGGCCAGCATCCCAGCTACGGCGCGGAATTTCCATAATCAAAAGAGAGTAATTGCTTCTAATACCGGAGAACACATGGCTACCTACGGTCTCATCGAATACCAGGACGCCTCTGCTGAAGTCCGCGCTGTCTACGACGACATAATGGCGACGCGCGGTACGGATCGTGTGAACAATTTCTGGAAGGCGCTCGCCCACGACCCGGCACAGCTTCGCCGCACATGGGAGACGCTGAAACCCGTTATGGCCCGCGGCGCGCTGGACGCGCTCACCAAGGAATTGATCTATGTCGCGGTGAGCGTGACGAACCAGTGCAACTACTGCATTGCCTCGCACACGGCCGCGGCACGGAAAGCGGGCATGACCGAAGAGATGTTCGCGGAGTTGATGGCCGTCGTCGGAATGGCCAACGCCACCAACCGGCTTGTCACGGGCTACCAGGTCGAGATCGATGAACAGTTCCGGGCGTGATGGCGGACCGGTCGCTTACCGGCTCGAACTACGCGCCGCGGCGGTGGTGCCGGGAAGCGGTACCATCCACAGCAGCCGCTTGCGCCGGACCTGGGCGGCCACTTCGTCGCGGGTCACGGTTTCAGGCCGCAGCTCGGCGGGATCGGACCAAGTAGTATCCTTGCCGAGCGCGGGGGAGGAATCCAGGTAGCCCGGCTTGATTTCGAGAAAGGCGTCCTGCCGCAACTGAGTCAGGTATTCGCGGATTCGCGGCTGGAACCGGGGCATGAATAGACGCTCATTGATCTCGTTCTCAACCTCCTCGAGCGGGGCCTGGCCCGGTTTGTGGCGCTCGACGATCTTCAAAATCAGAAAACCGTTATCCATCCGCATAGGGTCGGTGACATAGTTGCGCTCCTGCGCGAACAGCGTGTCCTCCAACTCTTTCCGCAACATGCCGCGCTTGAAGCCGCCGATGTCACCAAAACTCTTCGCGGAGTCGGCATCGGAGTTGTCGCGCGCCAGGTCGCTGAAGCGCTCGCCCTTCCGGGCGCGGGCCACCAAGTCGTTTGCCTTCTTCTCCGCGGCGGCGACGCCGGCTTCATCCTTGCCTTGGGTGGAGACGAGGATCTCCTGCAAGAAGACCATGTCCTCACGGACGAACTGCTGCTTGTGCTTCTCGTAATAATCGATCACTTCCTGGCGCGGCACGTTGACCCGGCTGCCAACTTCCTGGCGGATCACCCGCTGGGTCAGCATCGAGTTCTTCATCTCGTTCTTATAGTCCTCGAACGACATGCCGGTCTGTTCCTTCACCAGGGCGGCCAGCTTCTCGTCGTCCGTGATCTGGTACGTGAGCTTGATGTCATTGAGCTGCTTGCTGACCTCCGGATCGACGTTGATGCCGACCTCCTTGCCCTTCTGGATCAGCAAGAGCTGATCGATCTTGTCGCGCAGAATATCCTTTTCGCGCTCCCGGAGGGCAGCATCGGGATCGGGGACGCGGGTGCGTGCCTGCTGCACTTCGGCGCGCAGTTGCGCACGGCTTCGGTCCAGTTCGGTGCGAGTGATGATGTCGCCGTTCACCTTGGCGATAATCTCTTCCACCACCTGGATGTTTTCGCCAAAGCTCAGCGAAGAAAGCGCGAACAGCAAGGCTGGAACGCAATACCTCATATTGATCATTGTACCGTTACCTCGGACGATAAATCACGCAGCCGGGTTTCGAGTTCTTCGAGCAGGCGGGCGGGTTGAGCCGCAACCGCAACCGGCCACCGCAGAACACCGGCGGGCGTGAACTGCGCCTGCGGAGTCTCTTGCACCAGGGCCATCAGCCGCGCCGGGTCGATGCGCGCCTGCTGATGGAACTTGATATTCAGATAGCCCTGCCGCCGGTCGATCGATTCGACGCCGGCCCGCTCGGCGAGCGACTTCACCACCGAGAATCGCAGCAGCAGTTTGAGGGCGTCCGGCGGCGCGCCATAGCGGTCTGCCAATTCGTCGAGCACCTGGGCGGCCCGCTCCGCGGTCCCCGCATCGGCGATTCGCTTGTAGGCGCGCAGCCGCTGGTTCTCTTCGGCGATGTAGTCGGAGGAGATGCGCAGGTCCAGTCCCAGGTTCATCGTGGCGTGAACCTCGATCGGCGCTTCCTCGCCACGCAACTCGTTCACCGTCTGCTGGAGCAGTTGCATGTACATGTCGTAGCCGACCGAGTTGATGTGGCCGTGCTGTTCGCCGCCGAGTATATTGCCCGCGCCCCGCAGTTCCAGGTCGAGCGCGGCAATCTTGAAGCCCGCGCCGAGGTCGCTGAATTCGCGCAGGGCGGCCAACCGCTTGCGGGCGACGTCGCTCAATTCCCCCGCCGGCGGCACCAACAGGTAGGCGTAGGCGCGGCGGTTTGACCGGCCCACCCGTCCGCGCAACTGATACAACTCCGACAAGCCGTGCCGCTCGGCGTGTTCGATGATGATCGTGTTCGCCAGCGGGATATCGATGCCGTTCTCGACGATGGTGGTGCAGACGAAGACATCGAACTCGTGCCGCATGAAACCGAGCAGCACCTTTTCGAGCGCGGACTCGTCCATCTGGCCGTGGCCGACGCCGATCCGCGCGTCCGGCAGCATCTCCCGGAGCGAAGCGGCGCGCATCGAGATGCTGTCGACGCGGTTGTGGAGGAAATACACCTGCCCGCCGCGCGCAATCTCCTGCTCGATGGCCGACTTCACGAGGTTCCCGTCCCAGTGAGCGACCACGGTATGAATCGCCAACCGGTCTTTCGGCGGCGTTTCGATCACCGACAAATCGCGCAGCCCAAGCATCGACATGTGCAGTGTGCGCGGAATCGGCGTGGCGGTCATGGTGAGCACGTCGACGTTCTTGCGCAGTTCCTTCAACCGTTCCTTGTGCCGGACGCCGAAGCGCTGTTCCTCGTCGATCACGACCAGGCCGAGGTCGTTGAACTCGACGTCCTTCGATAAGAGGCGGTGGGTGCCGATGGCAATGTCGATCTTGCCCGCCGCCAGTTCGTCGAGCGACTGTTTGGTTTCCTTGCTGCCGCGGAACCGGCTGAACATCTCCACGTTCACCGGAAAGGGCGCGAAGCGCCGTTTGAACGTCTCGAAGTGTTGGAAGGCGAGCACGGTGGTGGGCGCCAATACGGCGACCTGCCTACCGTCGCCGAGCGCCTTGAACGCGGCGCGCATGGCCACTTCGGTCTTGCCAAAGCCGACATCGCCGCAGAGCAGCCGATCCATCGGCAGCGGGCCTTCCATGTCCCGCTTGATCTCCTTCACTGCCGTCAACTGATCGCGCGTCGGCGGGAACTCGAAGGCGTCTTCGAACTCGCGCTGCCAGTTCGAGTCCGGCGAAAACGAATAGCCTTCGGCCAGTTTGCGCTCGGCGTAGAGCTTCAACAGCTCGTCGGCCATGTCGCGCATGCGGGCCTTGATCCGGCCTTTCGTTTTAGCCCACGTGGCGCCGCCCAGCTTGTCGAGCGATGGAGCGCCATCGCCGCCGCTCCGGTAGCGCTGGATGAGGTCCATGCGCTCCAGCGGCACGTAGAGCTTCGCCTCGCCCGAGTACTCGATCAGCATGAAGTCGCCCTTGCGGTCGCCGTGCCGCATCTCGCGAATGCCGAGAAACTTGCCGATGCCGTGCGTGGTGTGGACCACGAAATCGCCGGGCTTCAAGTCGGCGATGTCGGCCGCGAACGCTCCTTGCGGGGCGCGAATCGCCGGTTCGGCCACCAGCTCCGACGCGTCGAACAAGTCCTCGGAACCGATGATGGCGAGTCCGCTCTCGGGGAGGATCACGCCGCGCCGGACGCGCCCCTTGGCCAAGAACACGTTGACGGCGGAGCCGGCCAGGTACGCCCGCTCACTGAGGTAAGGCGAAGCTTGATCTGACGCTGTCAACCCAAACTGGAACGGAACAGCGTATTCGGTGAAGATGTCGGCCAGCCGCTCCAGTTCGCCGGTGGACGGCGCGAAAAAGATCACCCGGTGGCCTTGTTCCGTGAGGGTTCGCGCCTCCGCGACGGCCACCGGCATGTTCCCGTGAAACGCCATCGACGGGCGCGACGACATCTGAACGGAGACGTCGGGCTCGCCACCTGCCGAACCCAACCCCAGTTCCCGCAACAACAGCCGCTGCCGCGTTCCCATGGCCTCGAACATTTCGTCCTTCCGCAGATAGATCCGGTCGAGCGGCACGGGTGGCTCGCGGCCGGGCTCCTCCAATCGTTTCCAAAACCGATCGGCCGCGCCCGCCACCTGTTCCGGCTCGTCGATTACCACCAGCGCGCTCCCGGCCAGTCCGAAGAGCGTCTCCGTTCGCGGGCGAGCCTTCACGGCGTGGAACTCCCAACCGGGGAACGGCATCCCATTTTCGGAGCCCGCGGCGCGCAGGACTTCGCGCGTCCGCTGCGTTTCCACGAGGGGCAGGATGGTGAAGCGCGTGATCTTGCCGACCGAACGTTGGGTCGCGGGATCGAAGGTTCGCAGCGACTCCACCGTGTCGCCGAACATCTCGATGCGTACCGGGCGGGCCGCTTCGGCCGGAAACACGTCGACGATGCCGCCGCGCACCGAATACTCGCCCACCATCTCGACCGGCTCGCGCTTCTCGTAGCCGATGCTGTCGAGGTGGGCGAGGAAGTCTTCGAGCGGGATGTCCTCGCGCTGTTCGACGTGGATTGCCAACTGGCGGTAGGCCAACGCCTCCTCCGTCCGCAATATCGCCGAAGAGACCGGCGTGATAGTGATGGGCGCACCGCCGGCGGCCAGCCGGCACAGTCCGATCGCGCGTTGCTCGGCGATCTCCGAGTGCGGCGACATTCCCTGCCACGGCAGCACGTCGAGGGCGGGCAGCAACTGCGGCGGTCCGCTCTGATCGCCGCTGAGCATGCCGTGGAACGTGCCGAGGAGTTCGAAGAGGGTTTCGGCCTGCTGGTTGCCATCGACCACGACGAGCAGCGGCCGGTCCACACTCTGGCGCAGCAGTGCCAGCACCAGCGCTTTGGCGGTTGTCGTCAGCCCGCTGAGCGCGGCGGCGCGCGTTTCCGGATCGTTCAGCCGGCGGCTGACCTCTTGCAATGCCTGCTGGCGGTGCAGCGAGTGCAGGAGTTCGCGAATGGCCGGGTGAGTCACGCGCCGCGCCGCAAAATTTCCCGCTCGATGTTGGTGGACGAATATCCCGGCTCGAGCGGCAGCGCCAGTACCTGTCCTCCCGCCGCCTCGACTTCTTCGCGTCCGGCGATGAAGTGCGACCAATCGGCGCCTTTCACCAGCACGTCGGGCAGAATTTCGGCAATCAATTCGCGCGGTGTGTCCTCGTCGAAAAGCGTCACGGCGTCCACCGCTTCGAGACGCGCGGCCAGCGCCGCCCGTTCGTCCTGGCGCAGCAAGGGGCGCGACGGCCCCTTCAAGCGCTGCACGCTGGCATCGGTGTTCAGCGCCAGAATCAGCACATCGCCGAGCGAGCGCGCGTTTTCGAGCAGCCGGATGTGGCCTGGATGCAGCAGGTCGTAGCAACCGTTGGTGAACACCACGCGCTTGCCATCCGTCCGCCAGTGGGCGCGCCGCGCCTTCAAATCTTCGCGCGAGTAGATCTCACCCATGAATGAGGAACAAAGAGGTCCAAGACACGATTGTACGGCGTTACTTCAGGAAGCCGCTCTGCCGGGTCCCTTGGCGGCAGAGTTCGTCGTTCAGCGGATCGTCGAGCGCCAGCAGCCAACGCATCTCCGCGCTCAGCCGCGCCCGCACCTCGGGGCTCAGCAATTCCTTCTGCCATTGCTGTTGCGGCAGGTCGCGGCGGACATAAAAGCTGTGGACGGCACGGCGCGGCGCGCCAGTGCGGTTGGCGGTGCCGCCGTGCCAGCAGTGCGAGTTCATCACCGCGACCGTGCCGGCCCGCCCGGTGACGAGGATCTCGTCCGGATGCCGCGCGGACGGATCGTCCATCACATCCGCCGGCAGCCTGCCCCAGCGATGCGACCCCGGTATCACGCGGGTCGCTCCGTTCTCGCTGGTGAAGTCGTCCACCATCCAGATGGTGTTGCAGACGGCATACCCGCGCTCGTCTGGTACGAGCCCCATGTCGCAGTGCAGCGGCTGGTCGGAGTCGGAGTGCGGGTTCGCCGAACGTGCGTTCAAGCTGCTCAGCTTGAATTCCGGGCTCAGCACATGCCGCACCAATTCCAGCACGCGCGGCACAGCCACGATTCGCTGAAAGACTTCACCTTTGTTCGCCAGGTTCGCGAGGCGCCGCGCGCCCGGCTCGAGACGAAATTCCGCGCCGGCCTGGCTACCCTCCTGTTCCCACAACTCCTCCAGCCGGGTTCGCAACGCAGCGAGAAAGTCCGCATCGGCGAAGTTCTCCAGGACCACGTAGCCAAGCTCGTCCAGCGCGCGTTGTTCGGCTGCGGTCATCTGCGTCTATTGTACGAGTGCATCCGCCGGCCGCTACACTGAAGCAAGCAGTCCTGTCCCGCATGCCGTATTCCCGGATCCTGATTCGCGGCGCCAATTGGGTTGGCGACGCCGTTATGTCGATACCCGCGCTGCGGGCGGTGCGCGAGGGACATCCCGGCGCGCGGATCGACATTCTGGCGTTGCCGTGGGTGGCCGATCTCTACGCGCGCGAATCGCTTTGCGACGAGATCCTGCCATACCGCGTGCCGCGCGGGGCGCGCGGGTTTGGCGAGAAACTCGCGCTCGCCGCCGAACTCCGGCGCTGCGGCTACGATTGCGGAGTGCTATTGCCTAACTCGTTCGATGCGGCTCTCACCGTCTGGCTTGCCCGGATTCCCGAGCGGATCGGGTACGCGCGCGACGGCCGCGGCTGGCTGCTCACGCGCGCGCTGCCGCCGCCGCGCAAGGGCGAGATTCCGCCGCATGAGAGCTACTACTACCTCGAACTCCTGCGGCGCGCCGGATGGATCGACCGGCTGCCGGAGGCGATCGTGATCCGGCTGGAGGGTAGGGAAGACGCGGCCCGGCGGGGCGGGGAACATTTCGCGGCTGCGGGTATTGCCGGTACCGTGATCGGTGTCAGTCCCGGCGCCGCCTATGGAACGGCCAAGCGCTGGCTGCCGGAGCGCTTCGTCGAGGCGGCGCGACGCGTGGCGCTGGATCTCGACGCCGCGGTGGTACTGTTCGGGTCGTCCGGCGAGCGAGAGTTGTGCGAAGTGGTTCGGCGCGGATTGGAAGGAACCGTCCGCGCGGTTCACAATTTCGCCGGCGAAACTTCGCTCGGCCAGTTCATCGAGATGGCCGCCGCCGTCCGCTGCTATCTCACCAACGATTCCGGCGCCATGCACATCGCCTCCGCGCTGGGCGTTCCCACCGTCGCCGTGTTCGGCGCCACCGACCACATCGCCACCGGGCCGACCGGTCCGCTTGCCCGCGTGGTCCGCAAACCGGTCGAGTGCGCCCCGTGCCTGCTCCGCGAGTGTCCCATCGATCATCGCTGCATGACCGGCGTCGGCGCCGACGAGGTGGCGAGCACGGTTCTAGAGTTGGTCAAATGAGGGAACGATTACGGGACGGAAACGCCTTGGACACGCGACTGAAGATCGTCGACAGCCTGCCGGAGGATGGCCCGGCGCGCTTAGTCGTGACGGGATATTTCGATCCGCTGCTCGCCTCGCATGCCCGCCGGCTGGAGGAACTGGCGGCGGAGCATGACCGGTTGACCGTTGCGGTCCTCGAACCGGGAGAGCCGCTGCTTCCGCAAAGGGCGCGGGCGGAACTGGTGGCCGCGCTGAAATCGGTGAAGACCGTGCTGATTGGCACTGTGCCGCTGGTGGCGCGGTTCATCCGTCTCGAAGACGAAGACGAGCGGCGGCGCGCGGAATTGGTCGATCTGGTGCGGGAGCGTCATTCGAGCGCGTAATGGCGGAAGACGGCATCCTGGTTGTCCGGCTGGGCGCGATGGGCGACATCATCCACACATTGCCCGCCGTCGCCACGATTCATGCCCGGTACCCGCAAGCGCCCATCACGTGGCTCGTGGAAAGCAAGTGGTCCGGCCTTTTGGATGGGAATCCGAACGTCGCGCGGATCGTTCCGTTAGTTCGCGGCAGCGCGGGCGATGTGTTGCGCAGCCTCGGCCCGCTGCGGTCGAGCAGCTACGGAATCGCCATCGATTTTCAAGGGCTGCTGAAGTCCTCCATCGCGGCCCGGTTGTCGCGCGCCCGCGAGATCGTCGGCTACGCGCGCGCGGAATGCCGCGAATGTCTTGCCTCGGTATTCTATTCGAGAGAAGTGCGCACCAGTTCCAGCCACATCGTGGATAAGCACATCGAACTTGCGCGGGCGGCCGGCGCGGCCGAGCCGGTCCGCGAGTTTGCGCTGCCCGAAGGCCGGCCCGAAGGCGAACTGCCGGAAGGCGATTTCATCCTCTGCAACCCGCTGGCGGGCTGGCGCGCCAAGGAGTGGCCGCTGGACCGCTACGCGGCTCTCGCCCGCCGCGTTCGCGACGAGTTCGGAGCGACGCTCGTCCTGAATGGTCCGGCCGCGTCGGCGCCCGAGTTCGAGCGCGTACCCGGCGCCCACGTCCACGTATCGGGACTCTCCGGCCTGATACATGCCACCCGGCAGGCGCGCGCGGTGGTCGGCATCGACAGCGGTCCGCTGCACCTGGCGGCGGCGCTGGGCAAGCCGGGCGTGGCGATCTTCGGGCCGACCGATCCGGCCCGCAACGGCCCTTACGGCGAGTCAGTCGTGGTGCTGCGGTCGCCGGCGGCCGTCACCTCCTACAAGCGCAAAGACGACTACGATCCGGGCATGTTAGCCATCGACGCGGACGCCGTTGTGGACGCGCTCCGCGAGCGGCTGGCCCAGCCGCATGTTCGCCAGGCGGCCGTCAATTGATGCATCGCTCCTGGTTTCCGAAGCACTACGCCGACGTTGTGCAGCGGTTCCGCGTGCCCGCCGGATTCGTGCTGGGCGCGGCGTTTCTTTGGTTCGCCGATCCCGTCCCGTGGTCGCTCGCGGCCGGCCTTCCCGTCTCTCTTGCCGGGCTGGGTCTACGGGCCTGGGCGGCCGGCCACTTGGCCAAGAACGAGCAACTGACCACGAGCGGACCCTACGCCTGGCTGCGGAATCCGCTGTACCTCGGCACCCTGTTGGCCGCGTTCGGATTGGTGATCGCGGCACAGAGCGTCGCCGTCGCGGCGATCTTTGCCTGCGCCTTCGGACTTATCTATCTGCCGGTCATCGAGTTGGAGGAGCAACACCTGCGGAGTCTTTTTCCCGCTTTCGACGAGTACGCGGCGCGCGTCCCCATGCTGATTCCTCGCCGGCCGGCCCAGCCGTCCTCCAAACCCTTTCGCTGGAGCGTTTACCGCCGCAATCGTGAGCACAAGGCTTTCCTGGCTTTTGTGATCGGAGCAGCGTGGCTGGTCTGGTTGACGTACGGTTCGCTGGTGAGCCTCTAAGCCCGTGCCGAAACTCTACGTGATTCGACATGGAGAGCCATCCCTCAGCGGCGTTTTCCTGGGCCGGACCGATCCACCGCTCAGCGAAGCCGGCCGCCGCGACGCCCATGCGCGGCTGGCCCGGCTTGCGGTATCGATGGTCTGGTGCAGCCCGCTGCGCCGAGCGCGTGAAACAGCCGAGGCCATCGACGCGCCGCTCGCCATCGTCGAGGAGTTGGCCGAAGTGGCGATGGGCGACTGGGAAGGGCGCAACTGGCGGGAAGTAGAACGGACTCACCCGGCCGTCGCCGCACGGAAGGAAAAGGCGTGGTTCGAGATCGAAGCGCCCGGCGGCGAGCCCTGGAGTTCGGTCCGTGACCGAGTCGCCCGCGCCCTCCACCGCGTGCGCTCCGGACCATTTCCCGCCGCCGTCGTCGCCCACGGCGGCGTCAACGCGGAAATCTGCTACCAGTTGACGGGTCGTCCACCGGGCGGCTACCGCCAAGGGTATTGTGAAGTGTTCGAGTACGAGATCGGCGCTGGGCTGGGTGCGTAGATGTCAAGAGCGTGAGCGGTTCAGGCGAGGCGCCAGCGGTAGTCCGCCTCCTAGTGTCCGCCGAAGTCGAGGTAGACGGCTGTCTCGACCGGGCTCAGCGGCCAGTTGCCTGGGGAGCTGTCGCGGCGCGAGTCAAGCGCCACCGGTATGGTCTGATGCGGCACGAAGATCTCG
>CAYPUQ010000149.1:0-13073 GCA_964413655.1 uncultured Solibacteraceae bacterium
GGCGAAGCGGCGCTGGCAGCGGCGAGCGGCAATCACCGAGGCCTCCGTTTCTTGGTACCGCTACTACGTCTGCTACAAGGCCCAGCAGCGCGGTTGGAAGCACTGCAAGACGAAGCCGGTGGCCGCCCAGGCCGTCGAAAATGCCTTTCTTGAGGCCATCCGGCGACTGGGCACCGATCCGCAGTTGGCAGCGGAAGTTCGTTCGCCAGGCGCGAGAGCAGCTGGCGCGCCGGCGGGAGGAGCACGGAAAGGACGTAGGGCTGCCGGCAGGAGCGTGACTCTACGGCAACGGCTTCACGCAGCGGAACCCGATATTTGGCGTGCGCTGATTTGGGCGAACCCAGTTGCGGAAGAGCACAGTGATTCGCGCCGCGCTGTCCGCCCACGCTCCGCCGCGAATCACCTTATACATGCCGGACTCCGGGCCTTGCGGATTCTCTTCCACGAACCGCGCATAATAGTCGCGGTCGAACCAGTCGGAGCACCATTCCGACACGCCGCCGGCCATGTCGTGGAGACCGAATCCGTTCGCCGGGTATTGTCCCACCAAGGCCGGACCCGTCTGGACATTGAACAAGGCGTGCTTCGGGGTCGGCTTGTCGTCGCCCCACGGGTAGTCTTTTCCTTCGAGACCTCCGCGCGCGGCGCGTTCCCACTCGGCTTCGGTTGGAAGGCGGCCGCCTGCCCAGCGGCAGAAAGCGTCCGCGTCGTGCCAGTCCACGTTGTAAGCCGGAACATTGTCCAAGCCCGGCGGCACGGTGCCTTCAGTCCAGTGATACGGCGGTTTCCGGCTTGTCGCCCGGACGAACTCGGCGTATCGCGCGTGCGTCACTTCGGTCTTGTCCATCCGGTACGCGTCGAGCCGCACCTTGCGCGGCGGACGATCGTCCAACAGAACATGCGGCCGCATGTTGGTCTGGTCGTCCGGCGTGAGCTTGGTCCGGCCCATCGTGAACTCACCCCCTGGAACAAGGACCATCTCACCGGCCCAGGCGAACGATGCAGCGCAGCCAAGCGCCATCAGGAGGCGAAGCGGCCACATCAGACGAATAGATCGGCGATCTCGTCGTCGATCACGAACTCCGTCGCGCCCAGCACGTCCACATAGCGGTAGGCCCGCCGCGACGGTGTTTCGGTCAGTTCTTTCTTCCAGTCGATCCCGAGCGCCGAATAGATGGTGGCGTAGACGTTCTCCGTCTTCGGCTGCATCTTCTTGTACTTCCATCCGGTGTCGACCATATGCTCGCCGTCCTTGTCGGTCGCGCCCAGGATTCGTCCGCCCTTCACTCCGCCGCCCGCGAACAGCGACAGGTAAGCCAGGTTATAGTGATGCCGTCCCTTCACGCCGTTCAGCGGCCCCGGCGTCCGGCCAAACTCCGTCGCCATCACGATCAGCGTTTCGTCGAGTAGTGTCTTACCCTGTTCGCGCGGCGACGGCACGGCCGCGAGGTCCCGCATCAGTCCCGCCATGGCGCGATCGAACTCGTTGCAGCGGATGTAATGATTCGAGCGCGACGAGTGCTCGAAGATGTTCTTGTGATGGTCCCAGTCCGGGTGCGTGAGATGGATGTAGCGCGTCCCGGCATCGGCCTGGATCAGGTTGCGCGCCAGCAGGCAGCCCAAGCCAACTTCGTTGTCGCCATAACGCTCGCGCTCTTCCTTAGACATTTGAAAAGCCTGAGGCCACCGCGCGTCGCCGAGCACCTGGTAGGCGCTCTGCTGGAAATCGCGGAACGAAGTGAACGACCGGTCGCGTCCGGTGCGGCTCGACGCCATCGCCCGGTCCAGTTCGTTCAGCAGCCGGTAGCGCTCTTCCAGCACTTGCAGCGCCTCGCCGTCGACTGCGGTACCGCCCATTCCAGCCTTTAGATTGATGTCGAGCACCGAATGGCGCGGATGCAGAAATCCGGTGGACAGCGCGCCGCATCCGGACGTATCCAGGTTGCAGCCAATGTAAGTGGGAAACGTATCCGCCTCCCGCCGCTGCGATTCCATTTCGTGGGCGACCACCGAGCCAACGGACGGAATCTCCTGCGCCTGCGCGGGATTCAGCGGACGCCCCGCCTGCGTGTAATACTGCCCGCGAAAATGCACCACCTCGTGACTCTTCATCGACCGCACGATGGACACGCGGTCCATCTCCTTCGACAGCTCTGGGAACAGCCGCTGCGAGAGATACAGTCCCGGCCGGACTTCGCGGACGTCGAGGTCCTCCGGCGTTCCGGCGCTCTCCTTGAAATCGAATGTATCGAGGTGGCTGATCGCGCCGGCCAGTTCGATCAGTACGCAGAACCGGGCGGTCCCGCGAGGATTCGCCTTTCCCGCGGCCCGCGCGCGAACTGGCACAAGTGCCTGGTCCGCGAACGCGCCCAGCAGGCCGTAGCCCCCGAGACGCAGCAGATCCCTGCGCGCTGGTAGAAACTCTGAAACTCGCTTCCGCATGACAACCTCCGGCAACTGCCGCTAATAGTTGAAGAGAAACTCTGGGCTGTTGATCAGGGCCCATTGCAGATTCTCCGCGCCGCGCCGCCGGTCCTTCCCCAGCGTGTGTAGCGCTACCTCGCGTTCTTCGCGGGCCGGCGTCCGCGAAATCGTCGACAGAAACAGTCGGTCCACTAAGTCCTCGTCGTTCGCCGCGGTTTTCAGCAACTCATCCACCCGGCTTCCGTCGAGCGCCAACACGCGGTCCGTTACAATCTTCGACTGCATCAGCAGCATGGCTTGCAGGGCGCTTGGTGGAATCTTCTTCGGCATATCGTCGCGGTTAGACTGTCCGAACACCCTCATAAAGCCCTGAACCTCTTTGCCGGCCTTCTTCGGCTCGGACATCTGCTGCACCATCGGCACGTTTTCCGCGCCGCTGGCGAACTGGCCCGGCCGCGCCGTCGCCACCACGATGGAATCGTGCAACTCCGCTGCCGATAGCATGCGGACGAACTTCCGCGCGTAGTATGGCGCATACTCGTCTTTCCATTCGCCGTCGAAGCGCGAAGAAAGCTGGTAGGCGCTCGACGTCATAATGCGCCGGACCAGTTTCTTGAAGCTGTAGTTGCTCTTCTGGAAGTCGATGGCCATGGCATCCAGCAACGCAGGATTCGACGGCTGAACCGTCCACGGTTCCGGAGGGGGATTCATCGGATCGTATCGCGCCAGGTCGAACTCATCCACCGGCTCGACGATGCCGAAGCCCATCAACTCGGCCCAGATGCGGTTCGCGAACGCCCGCGAGAACTGGATATGGCTGGTCATGATCCGGGCCAGCGCGTCCCGCTCGTGCTCGCCGGGCCGCGGTTCTTCTCCCGACAACAGGAACCGGGGAGCGCCGCTGCCGCCTGTCCGGGGCACGCGGACGATGCTTTCCGCCTTCGTGTCGTAGCCCGGCGCCAGGTCGTCCACCGTGTACTCGGTATTCGCCTGATAGCCGTTCTCCCAGTTCATGATCTGGCGCGTCTTGCCGAAGAAGCCCGCTTGCCGGAAGAAGTCCTCGCGCGCCTTTCCGGTCAGAAAAATGTTCACCTTCTCTAGGTGATTCTTGCCGTCGTGGCAGGAGATGCAAGCGAGGTTCAATCCTAGGAATACCTTCGCGTATGTGACGGTGAACTCATCCACTGTGTCGGGAATGTTTACCAGGTCGTGCGCGTCCATCTCGTCCGGGTCGTCCTTCGCCTTCACGAAATCGCGCGCGAAATACAGCCCACCAGGGACCGAGAACGAAGTCTTCCCCGCTCCCGTCAGCAATTCGGTGACAACCTCGTTGTAAGGACGATCCAGCCGCAGCCACTCGCGGAGCCAGAAATGGAAAAGGTTCAAGCCGGAACCCATGCGCTGCCCGGCGCGGAACAGGTCCTCGAAATAATAGGTCCACTTGTCGAGGAAAGCGTCGCTGGCGATCAGCTTGTCGATCAGCTTCTCGCGCTTGTTCGTATCCTTGTCATCGAGAAAGGCCGTCAGCTCGCCAAGCGGCGGAATCCGCCCCGTCGCATCGAGCCATGCCCGGCGGGCGAACTCCTCGTCGGAGGCCAGGCGGGCGTGGGGAATGCCATCGCGCTGCATCCGCCCGAAAACTTGTTCGTCGATATAGGTGCGGCGTGCCGCCGGCGCGCCGGCCGCGCCACGGCGCTCTCCAGCCAGTTCCGCCGTTACCGCCGACGCTTCCTTCTTCTTGTCCGCCGGCGGCTGGAAAAGAGGCCGGTGCGCCTGATCGATAACGTCCTGCGCGTGCTGCGCCCCGAGCGGCAGAACACAAGCCCAAAGAAGTGCATGGCGTATTGTCATCGGGCGCGCCCTCCGTCATCCTTTCTATCAAACATTTGAACCCGTTTCCCGTTCACTTCGGCCACATACAGCCGGCCGCGCGAATCCACGTCCATCAGATGTGGAAGCTGAAGAGTCCCGCCCCCGCCCCATTGCGCCGCCACCGACCCATCCTCAAGGGAAAGGTGGCTGATCCGATGCGCATCGCCGTCCGAAACCAGCAGTTGCGGGCCAACCACCAACAGCCCGAAAGGATTGCCGAAGTCCTTCCATTCGCTCAGCAAGTCGCCCGTCAGCGAAAATACCTGCACCCGGAAGTTCCCGCGGTCGGCGACGTAAATCCGGTCGTGCCGGTCGATCGCCAGCCCATGCGCCGCCGCGAACTGTCCAGGACCTTTCCCCTTCTGCCCCCAAGTAGCCAGAACTCGCCCGTCCGGCGACATCTTCACCAGCCGGCCATTGCCGGCGTCGGCCACCACGATCTCGCCGGTCGAGGCAAACACGAGATCGTCCGGCGCCTTGAAGCCCGGCTCCCAAGTCAACAAGAGTTCACAATCGGACGAGAACTTCCGCACCTGGTTGAGCGCGTTGTCGGTCGTCCAGATGTTGCCTTCCGAGTCCACGCGCAGTCCGTGCGGCACTTTGAACATCCCGCCGCCCCAACTCCGGATGAAGTTCCCGTCGCGCCCAAAAGCCATCAGCGGCTTCGGGCCACGATGGAAGACGTAGATCTCGTCGTTGGCGCCGATGGCGACCGCCGACATGGCACCGATCTCCTCGCCCGGTGGGAAGGCGAGAAAGCCGGCCGAAACAAATAAAGCGCTGGCGAGAAACAGCATCGTCAGAAAATCAGCTTCAGCGCCAGTTGCATTACGCGAGCGTCGCGGGCCGAATTGATCGTAGCGAAGTTCGCGTTGGCGTTGCGGCCGTCCGGTCCCGCCGAAAAGCTCGTGTTCGGAGCGCCGAGATTGACGTGATTTAGGAAGTTGAACGCCTCGGCCCGGAATTGCAGCGTGAACCGCTCCGTCAATAGCGTGTCCTTGATCATCGACAGATCGAAGTTCACGGTGCCGGGCGTGCGCACATCGGGCAGTGTCCGGCCGACATTGCCCAGTTCGAAGTCGGGTGGGTTGACGAAAACATCCGTGTTGAACCAGCGGTCGCGAGTCGGGTTCGAGAGTTTCGCGCCTTGTCCGGTCGAGTTCGGGCGATTCGCCTGGAAGTTATTCGCGCCGCGGATCACCAGCGGTATCCCGGTTTGCACCACGCCAATCGAGTTGATCTGCCATCCCCCTACCATCTTCCGGACGGCCCCGTTCGACGGGTTCCACCATTTGCCCGGCCCGAAAGGCAGTTCATACAGCAGCGAGATCACGCCGCGCTGCGCCACGTCGGCCGGATCGATGGAGCGGTTGAGGAAGCGACTGAACCGGGCGTCTTGAAACCCATTTTCGGTGGCCTGCTCAATGGGGCCGAAGTCCACCGGAACGAGCGTCGAGTCGCTGATTTTCTTACCGGCCGTGTAGGCGAAATGGACCAGGAAGCCGCGCGTCATGCGCCTCTTGACGTTCATCTGGAACTGGTGCGACAGGTAGTTCCCGAGCCGTGGATTCCGCACTCCGACACTGTTGTAGTACGGGAACTGCATGAGTGACCGCTCACGCGTGATCGTAGCGGCGCCCAAACCGCCCGGCACCAAGCCGGCATATGGGTTTGGCACCGGCGTGAAGAGCGACTGGCCCAGCTCCCGGCGCAGGTCCGGATGCAGTTGATTCAGGTTATAGCCCGACGCCGCGAAGTGATTCCCCTTGTTGCCCGCGTAAGTGAAATCGAGCATCCAGTCGCCCATCTGATGTTGTAGCGACGCGTTCCACTGCTGCGTGATCGGTGTGGACGGGTCCTCTTCGTTAAGCGAGACAGCCTGCCCAAGCAGCGCGCCCGGACCCGCAGAGGCGCCCGGCGACTCGATCGGGGCGAACGGGAAGCCTTCGCTGAAGCGGAAGGCATTCAGTCCCGGACCCTGCGCGACGTAGTTCGTGCGCGTCGATGAGAACAGTTGCACGTTACCGAGGAAGGTTCGGAAAAAGATCGACGGATAGAAGATCCCATAACCACCGCGAAGGACGGTCTTTCCGTTCCCCAAGACGTCGAACGCGAAGCCGAAGCGTGGCCCGAAATCGTTGTAGTCCTCACCGATAAAGCTCCGCGGCCGGCCGTCGCGGCCGGCGAATGTCGTTGCGCCGAGGAATGGCGTGCCCGGGATCTGCATCGACGGGTCGAAATCGATGTGTCCGTCGTGCCGCTCGTAAGGTTTCTGCTGGAAGTCGTAACGCAGACCCAGGTTCAAGGTCAGCCGCCGATTCACCCTCCAGTCGTCCTGGATGAACGCGCTGGCGGCGTAGCCATGCCAGGAGTTGCCCAGAATCCGGTCGATGAACGCGCTGTTCACCTCGCCGAGAAGAAACTGTGCGAGGTTCGATCCCGTGCCGGCCGGAGTCTGCGGATTGGTCGTTAGACCGGCAAACGCGTAGTCGCCTGAAAGCGCCGCCCCCTGCCGGTTGCCGCCATAGAGGATGCGATGGTTGTAGCCGAACTTCAACGTGTGGTTCCCGGCGATTTTGGTCAGCAGATTCTGAAGGTCCCAGTTCAGCGAGCCGCGCGTTCCGAACGCCTGGCCGCCTATCGTTCCGAAACCAAAATTGATTTGAGGGAACTGGTCGCCCGGCACGATGTCAGGCATTGCCAACTGGCGCGGCCAGTCCCGGCCGGCGTTGATCGCGCGGAAATCGAACGACTGCCGCATCAAACCAACTCGCAGGCTGTTGATCAGCGTCGGCGAGAACGTGTGGGTATCCGAGATCACAACGTTCCGGTTGATCTGGTCGTCCTCGCGGTTCTGCCCCACCGTCGGGTCGGTGAAGATGCTGTTCCCGGCTGTCTGGTGCTGCGCCGACGTGTACCGGAAGAACATCGAATTGTTCTCGCTGAAGCGGTGGTCGACGCGCAGGTTCCACTGCGTCCAATCGACAAGGTCGAGCCCTTGGTCCACGAAGTTCTGGCTCTGGGTGAATTCGTTGATCGGCGCGCGGTTGGGCCGCGGCCAGAACGCGAGAATCTGCGGCGTAACCCGGTCAAAGCGGCTTTGCGGCACAACATTGTTCGGAAACGGATCGCGGACCAGCCCCTGCCCGGCTGGATTCGCCCGTGTCGTCGCTGGGTCGAACACACGGATCTGCGCGCCGGCCGCCGTGAACAGCCGCTGGAAGTTACCATCTCGCCACTCGTCAATCGGCACCGATGAGATGCGCGGGTTGCTGCGCCGCAGCCGGTACTCCTCCCAGTTGAAAAAGGCAAACGTCCTGTCGCGCACAATCGGTCCGCCGATCGACGCGCCGAACTGGTTGTATCGCAAGGGCAGCCGCTGCGCCGCGAACGTGTTGCGCGCGTCCAGCTTGTCGTTACGGAAGAACTCGTAGGCGGTGCCATGAATCGTGTTGGTGCCCGACTTCGTCACCAGGTTGATGGCGCCGCCGGCGGTGAACCCGAATTCCGCCGACATTGTGCCGCTCTGTACTTTGAACTCTTCCACGGCGTCGACGGCCGGCGGAACGCCCACTTCGCCGACGTAGCTCAGGACGTTGTTGTTGCCATCCAGCATCTGTGCGTTCATCGAGTTTGGGCTGCCGTTGATGCTCAACGACGAGATCTGGATGCCGCGATCGCCGAAACCGGAATTGGTGGGACCGGCGTTGGAGATCACGCCCGCGGTCAGCAGCGTCAGCGATAGAGCGTTGCGCCCGTTCAACGGGAGGTCACGCACACGACGGTTCTCGATCACTTCACCGAGAGTCGCGGAGGCGGCATCCACAAGCGGCGCTTCTCCGACCACTTCCACCGACTCGGCCACCTGCCCCACTTCGAGCCGGATGTCGATCTGCGCGTTCTGGTTGACCTGTAGCGTGATACCGCTCCGAACCGCCCGCCGGAAGCCCTGCAACTGGGCCGCCACCTCGTACTGCCCAACCGCAATGCCCGGCGCGGTGTAAAAGCCGCGGTCGTTGGTCAGGGTGCGAAACACCGCATTCGTCCTGACATTGCGCACCTCGACCATGGCCCCGGCGACCACTGCATCGGCTGCGTCGGTCACCGTGCCCGATATGGCGCCCGACCCCTGCTGTGCATAACCGGCCGCGGCGCTCAGCACAGCGGCTAACACAAAAGCCATCATTCGATTCGACATGGAAGTCTCCCCAGACGAAGTCGTCCGTCTTTGCTTTGGTTAATGTTTCCACACTCAGCGTCACTTTGCAAGTAAAATATTTCAGATTCTAGATCTGGAATCTGGTGTGGTTGGTGTACATTGATAGGGAGGATCGATTCGCGGCAGCTATGAAACTCCAGCGTCTTCAACGCCAACGGGCTACCGATGAGGTTTATCAGGCACTTCGTCAAGCGATCCTGGGCCACCTCTTCCAACTCGGCGAGCGGCTTTTTATTGAAGACATCGCGGAGAAACTGGGTGTGAGCCTGACCCCGGTCCGCCACGCTGTCCAGCAACTTGCCACCGAGGGGCTGGTCGAGATCCGGCCTCGCAGCGGAACGTATGTGGCCAACCTGTCCGCTCAGGACATCGCCGAGACCTGCGAAATTCGCTGCGCACTGGAGTGCCTGGCCGGCGAACTCGCCGTCGGTCGCATCACTCCCAGCCAAATAGATCGATTTCACGCCCTGCTGGCCGAACTCGACGCGCCCGTCACAACGGACGAAGGACGAAAACGTCACGAGGACGCCAATTCGCGCTTTCACACGCTCCTGGTTGAATCATCCGGCAACCGGCGGCTGGCCGAGATGTACGAGAGCCTCCGCGCTCATCTGCAAATCGCGCGCGTCCACAGCACCGGCGCCTCCTGGCACGAGCGGTTGCAGAAGGAGCAGACCGAGCACGAGGCCATTGTGCGCGCGCTAGAAGATCGCAGCGCGGAGGACTTGAAGGCCGCGCTCCGCCGGCATATCTACCGAGCCAAGGACGACCTGGCCGCCAGCCTCGGAGCCGGCGCCTGATGAACACCGGTTTCTCGGGCGTGTATCCGATCGTCGCTACGCCCTTCCTCGACGATGGATCAGTCGATTGGCAATCACAGGACCGGCTGGTCGACTATTTGCTGGAACAGGGCGCCCACGGGTTCGGGTTGTTCGGAAACGCTTCCGAAGGCTACACGCTGATGGACGACGAGCGGGTCGAACTGCTGCGCCGCATTGCGCGCCGGGTCAATGGCCGAGTCCCCCTTATCGCGGGTTCCGGCCACACCGGAACCGATGCCGCGATTCGGCTCGGCAAAGAAGCGGAAGATCTCGGCGCCTCCGCCCTGATGGTTCTTCCACCATATCTTCTAAAGCCGGATGGCGACGGTCTGCTCTTCTATTTCGACGCAATCGGCAAGGCGGTCCGGATACCAATCATGATCCAGGACGCACCGCTGATGACCCAGTTGCCGATGCCTGCCCCGCTGTTGGCCCGCATGGCCCGGGAGATTGAAAACATCCGGCTGGTCAAGGTGGAAGCTCCGCCCACCGCGCCCAAAATTAGCGCGCTCCTCCGTCTGAGCGGCGACAGACTGACGGTATTCGGTGGGCTCAATGGCCAGTTCCTGATCGAGGAGTTTCAACGTGGCGCCCGCGGGACGATGCCGAACGCCGACATCACGCGCGTCTACGTCGTAATCTGGCAGCATTTGTGCTCCGGCGACACGGCGGCCGCTTGGCGCATTTTCACGCAGGCGCTACCGCTGATCCGCTTCGAACTACAGCCGGGACTGGGCGTCGCGGCGGTGAAACACAACATGGTAGCTCGCGGTGTCATCCGGTCGGCGCGGGTGCGTCATCCCACTTCCGATTTCGACGCGGAAGGTTTGCGCGAACTGGAAGCGTTGCGGGCCATGCTCAATCATGAGACTGGTCTCGATTGAAGCGCGGCCCATCCGTCTCCCGCGCGACTTCGCCAGCGCCGCCGGCACGGCGGGCTCGCCGACCCTACTCTCTCCCGGCGCGGGCGGTTATCGTTGGTCGCAGGTCTACCCGTGTCTCTATTCGGTCAACTTTGAAACCGCCCTCGTCCGGATAGAGACGGACTCGGGCCTCGTGGGCTGGGGCGAATCGCAGGCGCCGCTTGCTCCCGAAGTCGCCTGCGCGATCGTTCGCCTACTGCTGAAGCCGGTTCTCGAAGGCTCGCTAATCGACGGAACGCGCGAAAACATCGAGTCACTCTGGGACCGCATGTACTCCACCATGCGTGTCCGCGGCCAGACTGGGGGCTTCATGCTCGACGCCATTGCCGGCGTCGATATCGCCCTTTGGGACCTCGCGGGTAAGATGCGCGGCGTGCCCGTGGCCCAGTTGCTATCCACAACGCCCAAGGCGACTGTCCCGGCCTACGTCAGCGGCCTGCCGCCTGCCAGCCGCGCCCAAGCCGCCGCTGCGTTTCATGCCCAGGGATTCGACACCTTCAAGCTGTTCTTCGATGTAGCGGACGCCGATGAGTTTCTGCGCGGGCTGGACCGTATGCCGCCCGCGTTGCGCGTGGCCGTCGACGCGCTGTGGCGCCTGACGCCGGAAACGGCGATAGGTTTCGGCCGTCACCTCGACAGCCGGAACGCCCTCTGGCTGGAGGCGCCGCTGCCGCCCGAAGACGCCGTCGCGCACGGCGAACTGCGACGTGCCATCCGCACTCCGATCGCCATTGGAGAGAGCTACCGCACCCGCTTTGAGATCGCCCCGTTCTTCCGGGAGGGCGCGGTCGGCGTGCTGCAGCCCGACCTCGGCCGCTGTGGAATCACCGAGGCTCTGCGTCTCGCCGCGCTCGCCGGAAGTCACGGCGTTCCACTCGCACCTCATATCAGCATCGCGTTCGGACCGCAGATCGCCGCCGCGCTGCATTTCGCTGCCGCAACGCCGAACTGCGACCTCGCGGAATACAATCCGCGGGTGCTCGCCGTGGCCAACCGCTTTCTCCGCGATCCGCTGAAACTCGACGGCCCCGCCTACCGCGTCCCCAGCGCGCCGGGCCTCGGCATCGAGATCGACGAATCGCTGCTCGACCGGACCGCCGCATGAAGAGCGGCGGCAACCTCCGCTGGGTCATGGCCGCCCTCTTGTTTGCCGCCACCGTCATCAACTACATCGATCGCCAGACGCTGTCGGTGGTCGCGGGGACCTTGACGAGGGAACTGGGCATCTCGAACGTCGAGTATGCCAATATCCTCACTGCCTTCCTCGTTCCGTACACGGCGATGTATGTCGTGTCCGGGTGGTTGGTGGACCGCTACGGCGCCCGCTTCAGCCTTTCTCTGTTCATGGTCTGGTGGTCCATCGCCAACGCGCTCCATTCCCTGGCTCGCGGCGCATGGAGCCTCGGCGCGTTCCGTTTTCTGCTGGGGATGGGAGAGTCCGGCAACTTCATGGCTGCGGAAAAGGCAATCTCCGAGTGGTTCCCTTCCCGCGAGCGCGGCTTCGCCAACGGCTTGGTCAACGCCGCCGCGGCGACCGGCGCGATCATCTCTCCGCCTCTCATCGCGTGGGTGACGCTCCAGTTCGGATGGCGGTTCTGCTTCATCGCGACCGGCGCGCTCGGATTCGTCTGGCTTGTCTTCTGGCTGTTGTTCTTTTACAGCCCGGGCCGGCACCCCCGGTTATCGTCCGCGGAACTCACCTATATCCTGGCGGGCCGTCCACCCGAAACCCGGAAGGAACGGGTTCCCTATCGGGAGCTGCTGCGGTTGCCGCAGACCTGGGGTCTGATGTTCGCCCGGGTGCTGGCGGACCCGGTCTGGTGGTTCTACCTTTTCTGGTTGCCGAAGTATCTGCAGGATGTCCGGCAGTTCACGCTGGTTGAGGTGGGCTTGGTTGCCTGGATGCCCTACCTCAGCGCCGACATCGGTTCGTTGACCGGTGGCTGGGTCTCCGGTCTGCTGATTCGCCGGGGCGTTCCTGTCCTGGATGCGCGCCGCCGCGCCATGATTCCGTGCGCGGCGCTGATGCCGATTGGCGTCCTCGTCGCCTACCTGCCCTCGGCGTCCGCCATGGCTGTCATCTGCGTCGTTACCTTCTGTCACATGGCTTGGAAGACAAATCTGATGACCATGACCAACGACGTCTTTCCGGTGCGAAGCGTCGCTTCCGCAGCCGGTGTGGTCGGGCTTGGCAGCGGACTGGCCGGCGCATGGTCGACACCCGCAGTCGGGCGTATTGTCGATGCTTTTTCCTATGACGCCGTCTTCTGGCTGATGGGCATTCTCCACCCGTTGGCTACACTGCTCGTATATCTCACCGTCCACCGGCGCGTATGAATCGGAACTCGGCCATCGCCCTCGGTCTCATCGCGTGCGGACTCCTCGCGCAGCGGGATTCCGGGCGATTGCAGTTGTCCGATTTGCCAATCTCGGCGAAGGGGGCTCTGGCCGAGGCCGCCACTTCACCCTACGCCTTCGACCGTTACCTGGACGAACTCGACGCTGAAACCGAGCGCCGCGTCCAAGAGGGTGACTGGGATGCCTTGGTCTACTACGTGCTTCAGTCTGACGCCTTCACGTCGCTGCCGCCGATTGAGCCCGCCGACAGCGCGAAAGGGTCGTTCGCGGCCGACGGCGGCCGGGCAATCCCGCTGGCGGTTCGGAATCGCATCGAGGCGTTCTGTACGGCGGAGCCGAAGGCCGAGCGCCACCGGGAACTGCGGTCGGTCGTCGCGGACAACCCCGACCCGCCCCGGCGCATCGCCCGCGAATACCGCCGGGCGATGCGCTTCCTTTATGAGAAGGAAGTGGACT
>CAYPUQ010000150.1:0-4527 GCA_964413655.1 uncultured Solibacteraceae bacterium
CTAGCTCCGGGTGATCGGTGCCCCAGGTCTCTTCGTGGAGCCGGCTGGCCTGCTCGAAGTAATCCAGAACCTTCGGAATTGTGTTGTCTCGATCGTGCAGAACGGCAGGGGAGAGAAATACTTTGGCGTGGCCTTTCCGATGTTCAATCGAGGCGGGTGGACCGGGAGAGCGGCGGTAGTTCTCCAGCGCTTGCTCGTAAAACTTCAATGCCTCATCGCGCCGGGAGAGGGCGGCGTACAAACCTCCGAGATTCCTCAGGGCCAGCGCAACGTCCGGATGGTCCGGTCCCTCATTTGCCATCCGAACCTCCAGCGAACGCAAATACAAACGCTCCACGCCTCGCGGTGCCTCCCGCGCCAGGCGAGGAGATTCCCCAGATTGTTAAGCGGCGCTGCCAAGCCGGCATGGGACTCCGGCCGGCCGTTTTCCCAAGCCCGGATCGCGAGACGGTAACACCGCTCGGCTTCGTAACTATCGCCGAGTTCGTAATGGAGGGTCCGCAGGCTATCAAACAGAGCAGCGCGGCGCGAATCGCCTGGGCCGATCGCTTGGTATTGGGTGACGAGTGACGAGTTGCTTCAGCACTGCTCGGGCGGCGCGATAATCTCCCTTTTGGGCCAGGCTCTTGGCGGCCATCATTTTATTCTTCCACTCATCTGTAATCACGCCGTCATTAACGGCACATATCGGCAACAACGACAACACTACAAGTGGGGGTATGAGTATGCGGACTACCATGGCCTCCTCCACAGCCGGGCCGAATAACAAGCCCGGCGCCGTTTGAGTCGCGCCGCATTAATTAAGAATTAGTGAGCCCACCGAAGTAGCTGCACAAGCTACACTTGCACACGCTCACTTCGGGTATGACCCTACGGGCGACAGCGCACGACTCGCTCGGCCTCTCCCGTCGAGACTACACACAACGAGCGCGTAGTCATCGAATCGGGAACCCTTTCATCGGCTCCTGAAAAGGCCCGTGTAGGTGAGGGAGGTTACGTGCCTTGTGTCAGCGGTGGGAGACCATCAATTTGTGGATTGGAACTCACAAGGCAGCAATAGAATAGCGTAGCATATGCTGCCGTACTCTCAAATGAAATATTATCAACCCCCAGGTCTGCTTAACTTGGCCTAACTTAAGCGATCCCTTGCCTCAACCCGGCGGTGGCCAGGGCTTGTAATTATCGTTAATGATCCACGGGTCCGCCGTTTCCTTCCGCCACGCATGTACCTTGTCGCGCAGCGAACGCAGCGCCTGCTGGTTCGCGGGGTCGCGCGCCAGATTGTTGAGTTCGTCGGGGTCCTTGCGGATGTCATACAACTCCTCGCCGGCGCGATGGAGATACAAACCCACCGATCGTCCGCCAACCCGGGCGCCTTCCCCTTCCGCGATGAGGCTCTGCCACGTCTTCGATTCCCAAAGATCGCTGGCGTGCGGATACTCCAACTCAGGGAATAGGTTACGAATGTACTTGTATTGGCGCGTCCGGACGCCGCGCATCGGATAGTACATCGTAATCTCGTGGAAGGTGTGCGAGAAGAACGCCTCATCCCAGCGTGACGGGTTCGCCTGTTCGAGGATCGGGAGAACGCTCGGACTGTGCAGCGGGTATTCCGGTCCCTTGGCGCCGGTCCAGTCGAGGATGGTTGGCAGGATCGTACACCAGTTCACCAGCGCGTTGTTCACTACTCCGCGGCGCGCCTGCGCGGGGGACCGGACGATGAATGGCAGATGGAGCGCCGCGTCGTAGCAGTTGGTCTTGGCGTTCGGGAACGGCATCCCGTTATCGGAGATGAACAAGACCAGCGTATTGTCGAGTTGCCCCGTCTCGCGAAGCGCATCCATGAAGAACCCGACGCCCTGGTCGAGGCGGTTGCTGGCTTCATAGTACTCGGCCACCTCTTCGCGGGTCGGCTGGTTGTCCGGCAGATAGGAGGGAACCTTGACCTTCGCGGGATCGAACGGATTGCGCTTCACGCCGGGATAGTCGCGATTGGCGAAACCGCGGCCCGCGCGGTGCGGGTCGGTGAAGCCGACATGGAGGTAGAACGGTTTCGACGGGTCGGACGCGATGAACTCCTTCGCCCGCTGCGCCATGACGTGGACGCTGCGCCCGCCGCCGAGACCTTCCGCCTTGAGATCCCACTCGAATTGGCTGAGCGGGTTCACGTGCAGCTTGCCGATGATGCCAGTGCGGTAACCGTGGTCGCGGAGGATCTGCGGTGTCGAGCGGATCTTCGGCAGGTAGTGGAGATTGTGGACCGCGTGGGCATGGCCGTAGTGGCCGTTGGTATGGTTGTGGAGTCCGCTGAGTATCACCGACCGGCTGGCGGCGCACGACGCGGTAGTGCAGAATGCGTTCGTGAACCGAGTGCCTTCACGGGCGAGACGGTCGAGGTTCGGCGTCCGCGCGGTGGTGTCCCCGTATTCGCCCGTGTGCAGACCGAGATCGTCGGCGATCAGCAGCAGGACATTCTTCGGCCGGGGCCGCTGAGCCCAAGCCGGCGCGGTGGCCATGGAGGAGAGAAAATGACGGCGGTTCAGCATCGCGGGATACCAGGGGCATGATATCACCGGGTGGCTCCAGGGCCGCCCCGTTCCACGCCCGGCTCAGCCGCGGCGGGTGCGCTTGTATTTCAAAGCAATCAGCCCCTTCGAATACGTCCGGTTCTCGACCAGGGTAAAGTCGCGTTGCGGGAAGCTGCTTGGGAATAGCGGAATGCCCTCACCGAGCAAGACGGGAACGATACCGAGGTAGAGCCCGTCGACCAGGTCGGCCTGGAGGAAAGCGCGGGCCAATTCGCCGCCACCCATGAGCCAGATGTTCTTGCCTCGCCGCTTGCGGAGCTGCCCGACAAGAGTGGCGGGCGAATCGCTGACGAACATGACGCCGCCGTGTTCACCCGATGGCATCGAACGTGAAAAGACGTACGAGGTCATGGGCGACCCGCCGAACGAGCCCCCGCCCATCTGGAGCGCGGCGTCGTAGGTCTTGCGGCCCATAACCACCGTATCGATGGTTTCCAGGAAAGGAGCCATCGAGTAGTCCTTCGGCATGAAAAGGAAGTCGACGGCTCCGTCGCGGCGCGCGATGTAACCGTCGAGACTGATACCCACTCCCAGCACAACCTGACGCATGAGCCGATGGTACACCGAATTCAAGAGTGGACGGCACCAGTTCAGGAGGCGGTCAGGACCCGCCGCGTGCCCGCATCTGAAGGTTGACGGTGTAGACGCTGAAGTCCATCGGAACCTGATACCGCACTTCCAACCGGATTCCGCCCGCGGAACGCTGCACCTTGACCTGATCCGGCCGGACCGGAATTCCCATTTGCTGGGCTTGGTTCGAAGCGGCAACCTGGAACCGTTCGTCGGGCCAATCGCCGGTGTCAGGCTGCGCCACCAACTCCTGCAACGCGCCGGAAAGTTCGAGGTTGCGCAGATGCGGCGGCCCGAGAACGATCGCCACCACGCCGAGGCAGGCCAGCACAAAGATGCCCGCCACCGCGCGGGCCGGGGAGGACTTCACTTATGCGATTCCTCCATCTTGCTCAGTTCCTTCCACATGTCCTCGATCGGTTCCCAACCCGCGCGCGGCGGAGAGTCCACTTCCTGCTTTTTCACACTGAGTGTCCCATGGCCGTACCGGCAAATGTAGTCCGTGCGAGGCGGGCGCAGAAGGATGCGATCCCAGCCACCGGTGGTGACCGGCATGCGGAGCCGGCGGAGGCACGTGCGGCACCGGTAGCGATGGTCGAGCACCAGTACGTAAATGAGGCCAACGCTGAACAGCCAATAAAGCAAAGCCGCGAACGTGAAGGTGAGGTCGCGGGCGAACGGCTGCCGGATCTCGACGCGCATGAACGCCGTTGGTTCGGGAAAAATCGCCACGACGCCGCTCCAGCCGAGCCGCAGCAGCACGACGGCCACAACCAACTTCAGGACCAGCGATCCCCAGTACCTCATATCCGTTTGGACTCCCGGCGCGAGAGAAAAGTTGCCACTCACTCTGGTCTATAGTTTTACCGCCCCATCGAGCCGGCTGAGGTTCCGGTCGAATGTTCCGAACGGCAGATGCCCAACCTCACGCGCCAGTTCCAGCATCAGGCAATCGGTGAAGCCCATTGCGGGCCGCTGGCGAAAAGTTCCGAGCGCCGACGCTACGGCATCGGAATCCTGCAGTACAAGAGACCGGTGATCTAGAAGCATCTCGATGGCCGTCGCGAGATCGGGAGCCGTGAGTTCGTAGACGGTGTTCAATACCCAAGCCGCTTCGGCAAGCGTCAGAATCGATACCCACGCGCCCCCTTCCACAAAGTCTTCAACCGCGGCAACTTGCCGGGAGTCGTCTCGTGTGATGAGTCGGACCAGGACATTGGTGTCAACGGCGCGCATATCGCTCTCGTATACGCCGCCGGACCCCCTCCTTTATCTCATCGAGGCTCGCTCGCTTCGGAACGCCCCCCGCGAACAGCTTCCGATGGATGTCCTCCGAGCTATACCGCCCCGAGCGCCGCACCACGATCTT
>CAYPUQ010000150.1:4627-13005 GCA_964413655.1 uncultured Solibacteraceae bacterium
CGTGATCAAATGGGGGAACTTGCCGTCCTGGTCCAGTACGGACGTCTTCAGCGTTGCGGCCGACCAAACAACGAGCCCATCGGCGGACTCCCACGCGGCAATAACGCCGCCCCGGCCCACAGCCATGGAGGGATTCTTACCCTCCCCGAGGAGTTTCTCCCGCCCGCCGATCGAGGCCAGGAAGATCTGTTTGTCGCGCCGCCAAATGGTGAGCACCTCGCCGCGGTCGTCGATATTGACGTCGCCGCCATCCATCGGACAAGCCTTGAGCGGCCACACACCTTCGCCGAGCTTGAGCGCCGGCGAGAACGTCAACCCGCCGTCGGTCGAGCGCACGACATACATATCGCGGTTGCCGTCCAGCGCGTTTCGAAACATCACCACGATTTGACCCTGCCGGTTAATCGCCACCGTCGGATGGCAACATTCGCAGATTGCCCCGGACGGTGCCTTGTAGACCAACACGTTCGGCGACCACGTCGCGCCACCGTCGCGCGACACTGCCCCGTAGACGTGCGCCGCTCTTTCCCTGAGGTCGATCCACGCCACGAAGACGACCGAACCGCGCGCCGCCATGCCGTGCAATCCTTCCCGCGCAACACCTGGCGGCTGGCTGATCGTCATCGCTTCGCTCCACGCCTTACCGCCATTGGCCGAACGCCACGCCACGACGTCCCCGTCCTGCCCGCGGCCTTTTTGGCCGGTCACCGCGGTGATCACGATAGTTTCACCCGCCACTGCGATATGCGGGCCGCGATGCTGGCCAAGATAAAGTGCGCCCGCGTCGGCAACTTTGACCACCGATCCCAGCGAAGCGCCACTCTTCACCGTGCGGGCAAAGTACACGGACTTTCCCGCACCAAACGTCAGCGCCGCCTCGCCGCGATATGGCGCCATTTGCGGCTGGCGAAACTCCGGCGTGGACGGAGGGGGTGCGAGTTCAATCAGCAGGAGCAGAGCGAGCCACTGCATGTCGACACATTCCTCGTAACGGGCTGAACCGTTTCGCTTCGTTCGGCGGGCGATCTATACGGTTGCCGGATCGACCGCTTCGGGATCGATCCCCAACTCGTCGAACGCCTGCCGCGCGCGTTGCGCGTCGAACTTACCTTCGCGCGAAAGCCGCGACAACGTGGCGCAGACAATCGATTCCGCGTTGATTTCAAAGAACTGCCGCAAATGCTGCCGGTTTTCGCTTCGGCCGAATCCGTCGGTGCCCAGACTCACCAGCCGGCCCGGCAGCCACGGCGCCAACTGGTCCGGCACCATTTTCATGTAATCGGAAGCGGCGATGATCGGTCCCTCGTGACCGTCTAACACCCGCTGAATATGGGGCCGCTGCTGCTCCTCGGTGGGATGCAGGCGGTTCCAGCGCTCCACCTTGAGCGCTTCGCGCCGCAGCAGGTTATAACTCGTCACGCTCCACACGTCGGTATGGATGCCGTAGTTCTCCGCCAACAATTGCTGCGCGCGCAGCGATTCGTTGAGAATCGGTCCGCTGCCGAATAGCTGCGCCACCGCCGGCTCCGGCGCCGCCTTGTACCGGTAGATCCCTTCGAGGATACCCTCGCGCGCGCCCTCCGGCATCGGTTCCTGCGGGTAGAACTCGTTGTAGATCGTAATGTAGTAGAAGCAGTCCTCGTGCTCCTCGTACATCCGCCGGATGCCGTCCTGCACGATGACGGAGATTTCGTAAGCATAAGCCGGATCGTAGATCCGGCAGGTGGGCACTGTGCTGGCCAGAATCGGGCTGTGACCGTCCTGGTGCTGCAAGCCCTCGCCCGCCAGCGTCGTCCGGCCGGCCGTGCCGCCCATGAGAAAACCCTTGCCGCGCGAATCGGCGAAGGACCAAATCAGGTCCCCTATTCGTTGGAAGCCGAACATCGAATAGTAAATGAAAAACGGAATCATCGGCACGCCATACGTCGCATACGCCGTCCCAGCGGCAATGGTCGACGCCATGGAGCCGGCCTCGGTGATCCCTTCTTCCAAAATCTGCCCGTCTTTCGACTCGCGGTAATACAGAAAGACTTCACTGTCCACCGGTTTGTAGAGCTGGCCCTGGCTGGCGTAGATGCCGTACTGCCGGAACAGGGATTCCATGCCGAAAGTGCGCGCTTCGTCCGGAATGATGGGCACGATGTACTTGCCGATCTTCTCGTCCTTGAGCATCGTGCGCAGCATTTGCACAAAGCCCGAAGTCGTCATCGCGGGCCGCCCTTGCGAACCGGCGAGCAAGTCCTTGAACAAGTCGAGCGCGGGCGCTTGGATCTCGACGTGCCGCGGCGACCGCTTCGGCAGATACCCGCCCAGTTCCTTCCGCCGTTCGTGCAGATACTTCATCTCCGGATTGTCTTCGGGTGGGCGGTAGAAGGCGATGGAACTGACAACTTCCGCTGGAACCGGGATGTCGAACCGCTGCCGGAAATACTCCATCTCCTCTTCGTTCAGCTTCTTCTGCTGGTGAGTTATGTTGCGTCCCTCGCCGGCCTCGCCCAATCCGTAGCCCTTGATCGTCTTGGCCAGAATCACAGTTGGCCGGCCTTTCGTTTCCATCGCTCGCAGATAGGCGTTGTACACCTTGCCGGGATCGTGGCCGCCGCGCCGGAGTTGCGCCAGTTGCGCGTCGGTCATGTCTTCCACCAGCTCGAGCAGCTCCGGATACTTGCCGAAGAATTCCTTCCGGATGTAAGCGCCGCCGCGGGCCTTAAAGTTCTGATACTCGCCGTCGACGCACTCGCCCATCCGCTTCATCAGCAGCCCCGACTTGTCTTTCGCCAGCAGCCGGTCCCAGTTGGCACCCCAGAGCACCTTGATGACGTTCCAGCCGGCCCCGCGGAACATCGACTCCAGTTCCTCGATGATGCGGCCATTCCCGCGCACCGGACCGTCCAGGCGCTGCAAGTTGCAGTTGACCACCCAGATCAGGTTGTCCAACTTCTCCCGCGAAGCCAGCGTGATGGCGCCCAGCGTTTCCGGTTCGTCCGATTCGCCATCGCCGACATAGGTCCAGATCTTACGGTCCGTCACCGGAATCAGCCCGCGATTCTCCAGATACCGCATGAAGCGTGCCTGGTAAATGGAGTTGATCGGCCCCAGCCCCATCGACACCGTGGGAAAGTTCCAGAAATCCGGCATCAGCCACGGGTGCGGATACGAGGACAGGCCCGGATGATCGCGCAGTTCGTGGCGGAAATTTTCGAGGTGTTTCTCGGTCAGGCGGCCTTCGAGAAAGGCCCGTGCGTAGACGCCCGGCGAGGCGTGTCCCTGAAAATAGATGAAATCGCCCGGTTGATCGCCGAAACTGCCGCGGAAAAAGTGATTGAACCCGACCTCGGTCAGCGTCGCCAGCGACGCATACGTCGAGATGTGCCCGCCGATGCCGTCGTCGTACTTATTCGCCCGGACGACCATCGCCATCGCGTTCCAGCGCGTCAGGCTCTTGATCCGGCGCTCGATCTCCCGGTCGCCGGGAAACGGCACTTCCTCTTCGACCGGAATCGAGTTGACATACGGAGTCGTGACGCGAAAGCTCGCGCCGCCACCTTGCAGGTAGGTGCGGCGAACGAGTTGATTGATCAGCCATTGCGCCCGGTCGGGACCGGCTTCGTCAATCACGTCATCCAGTGCTTCCAGCCACTCCTGCGTCTCTTGAGGATTCAGATCCTCCTGGGTATCCACTTTTGTTTGGAGCATGATTTCGCGGTTGCTTATATCAACGATAGCCTTTCCCAGCGGCCCGTTGCAACGCAGAATCCGCGGCTCGCGAGGACACCGGAACGGACGGCTTACTGCTCCTGGCGCCGCAGAAATTCCAACAAAACCTTCCCCACCACTTCGAAGCTTCCCGGACTCAGTTTGTCCATCGTGTCGTCTTCGCTATGCCACCATTCGTGGCCCGGACCGTAATTAAAATCGATCAGGTCCAACGCCGGGACGCCCAGCCGCAGGAACGGGACATGGTCGTCCTCGATGTACCCCTCTTCGTCCCCGAAATGTTTCCCGAAGCCGAGTTCCCGGCCGATCTGCCAAATCTGCTCGCGCAGCCAGCGCGTCGAGTTCATCTCGCGGATTAGCCGCAGGTCGCGGTCGCCGATCATATCGACGTTGACCAGCGCCCGGATCCGCCCCAGCGTTCCGTCGCGCTTCCAGCGTTCGGCGAGATGCCGGCTGCCGTAAACACCGTCGGTCCGCGACCACTGCCGGATCGCTTCCTCGCCATCCAACCACACCAGGTACACGTCGTGCTTGCGCGGTTGCTTGGCCAGCACCCGTGCCATCTCCATCAGGAATCCGGTCGAAGAACCCGCGTCATTGGCCCCGACAAACCGGATCTCCGGCATGATTTTGGTGTCGTAATGCCCGGTGAAGACAATCGCCTGGCCCGACGTGCCGCGGAAACGGCACAGGATATTCTTCATCGCCAGCGCGCCGAGCGGGGTCGACGCGGTAAAGTCGTCTTCCGTGATTTCGCACCCGACCGGCTTCAGGTGATTCAGGATAATCGTCTGCTGCCGCCGCATCCCCGGCGAAGCCGGAGTCCGCGGGCCAAGCTCCACCACCCGCTTGGTGAACTCGTAAGCGGACGCGCCCGAAAACTCCGCTCCCGCCGCTGGCGCAACGGCCACCAGCGCCAGGACCATCCAAAGCCCGTGGGGCGGACCCCCTGGTCCGCGGCGGACGCCCTCGTCCGCCAACCCACTCGCTACCGCCGCCGCGCCGTGCATATATACCCCAGCGTAAAGTTTCGCGACCGGTCGAACCGGTCGAACCATGGCAAAATCAAAGCCGGCGCCGCCACCACCATCGCCGCCGCCACAAACCACACCCCGCGGAAAAACTGCGGAGCGTTCAGCAAACGTCGCGACAGCAAACGAAAAAATCCCCCGACCGGGTAGACGTGAATGTCGTGGAATCCCGCCCCCTCCAACAAATAACGCACGCCGTAGCGCGTGTACCGGTAGTAGTCGTGCGGCTCCTGGTGGACTTCCCACTCATGCGGAACGACCAGCAGCAGCCGCCCGCCCGGACGCAGCACGCGGCCGATCTCCGCCAACACCCGCGCCGGCTCGCGTACATGCTCGAGCGTCACAATGTTCACCGCCGCCTCGCACACGCCGTTGCGCACCGGTAGCGCCGCCAGATCCGCCACCGCGTCCAACCCCGCATAGTTCCACGAATCGTCGCCGATCCCCAGGTCGATCGCCAGGTAGCGCTGCCGCGGAAAGAACGGCCGGTATTGCGACTCCCCCGCGCCGGCGTCCAACAACAGCGACCCATCGGGCAACTCCGCCGCGAACGCGCGCACCGCGTCTTCAATCGCCGACTCGAAATGAAGCACCTGCCGGCGAAGAGGTCCCGGCAGCCGGCGCGCCAGAGCGCCATGATTCATGACCTCTTACGGGCCTCCACCATCACCGTCGAGCCGGCCCGGCAGGCGGCCTCTAACAGCGTGAACGGCAGCGCCGCCACCACCATGCCGAAATAAACGAGATCGCGGAGCAGCTTCCCCCCCGGCGTTTCGGCAATGCGCCGCACCCGCCGCGCCATCGGATCCAGCCCCGGCGCCAGGCTCGACGCCAGGCCGGCCGGATTGTCGCGCAACGAGAAATATTTGCTGCGCACCACTTCGAATCCGCAGCGGTCGAGGAGGATCTCGATGTCGCGCGCTCTGAAGTCGAACAGGTGGCGGGGAATGTCGAGCCCGTTCCAATTGCCGCCGAGCAGCAGCGCCTGCCAACTGGCCGCGTTCGGCACCTGCACGATCAGCCGGCCGTCGTCCCGCAGCAGCTCGTGCGCCCCTTGTAAGTACCCCGCCGGATCGTAGAGATGTTCCAGCACATGAAACATCGTGACCGCCGCGCACGATCCCGGCGCCACCGGAACATGCGTCAGCGAAGCGCATACCGCCGGCACGCCGTGGAAGCCCCATGCCGCCGCCGCCGCGCTCAACGAAAAATCCAAGCCCATCACCCGGTGGCCCCGCTCGGCCATCATGCGCAAAAACAGCCCGCCGCCGCAGCCGACATCCAGCAGCAAGCCCTCTTTGCCGGTCCGCTCCAGCGCTTTTGCCGCGAATCGCACGTGATCGGTCAGCACCGCGCGCCGGTATAGTTCCTCCAGCCGCGAGGCGGCGTCCCGCTCGGGAACGAACCAGTAATCGGCGGGATAGTATTGGTGCAGCTCCGCGGGCGGCGGGCAGGGAAATAGACGCAGCAAACGGCAACCCGCGCATTCGATCACTTCGAACTCCCTGTCCGTCGTCCGGTACAGCCGGTCGCTGCCCGCGAACAAAATCCGCGCACCGCGGTACCCGCACGCCGGACAGGGATCGGTTTCCGCCGTGACCGCGGACTCGGCGTCCCCGGCCGTCTCTACAGCGACTGTTCCTGAAGCTCGCGCAGCGTGATCCGGTAGCGCCATAGGAGCCGCCGGATCTCGCGCGAACTCAGCCGCCGCAGCGGCCGCAACCGGCGACGCTTGCGCATCATCGCCGGCGCCATCCGCAGCGCCGCCAGGTCGGCCTTCAGCAGCGTCGCGGCGAGTGTCAGCTTGCCCCGCAAACCAGGGAAGTGACGCGTGTCCCCCCGGCCGCGGAGGGCCGCCCACGCTCCCGCGGCGAGCCTTGCTAGATAGAAGACGCCGTTTAGCCACAACAGGCTCCAGGGAAAATGTTTGACTGCCAGCAGCACTCGGTTGCGCTCAATCAGCTCGAGCCTTCGCGCCGACTGCACGCCGAGAGTCGAGCTGTGATGATGCCGCACAACGGCGTGCGGCACGTAGATGCACGTCCAACCCGCAATTCTAGCGCGTAAGCCAAGCTCGGCGTCGTCCGCGTAGGCAAAGAAGTCCTCGTCGAACCCGCCAATCTCGTCGATCATCGACCGCCGGTACATCGCCGCGCAGCCGTCCGGCCATAACACCTCTTCGACGTTGTCGAACTGCCCTTCGTCGCGCTGTCCGTGCCCGCGCCCGCGATTCTGACCGTCGAGATAGATGAGATGCCCCGCCTTGTCGATGACGCGGGGATCCTCCCACGACAGGATCTTCGAAGCCGCCATGCCCGCTTCCGGATGCCCGTCCAGCGTCCCCGCCAGCGCTGCCAACCAGCCCGCGTCGGCCTCCGCGTCGTTGTTCAAGAGCGCGATGTAGGCGCCGCGGGTGTGCGCGATTCCCTGATTATTCGCGGCGCAGAAACCGAGGTTCGTGGAATTTTCCAGAATTGTAACGGGTAATTCACCGCCTGCAAAGCAGGTCTTCGCCATATCGGCGCTGCCGTCGGTTGAGCCGTTATCGACAACGAGGATCTCGAATCGCACGCCCCGCTGCGCCGTCAGCGATTCCAGGCACGCGCGTAAAAGATTGGAGCGGTTCCAGTTGACGACAATGACGGAAATAAGTCCATCGTCGATATCGGGCGGCAAGTTGTGTATTATACCGTTAGGTGAGTGCAGAGATGGAAAGACAATCTCTAGGCCAGCGCCTCCGCCAAGCCCGCCTCGATAATGGCATCGATTTGGCGGCGATCGCCGACGAGTCCAAGATCGGCCAGCGCTACCTCGAAGCAATTGAAAACGGCAATTGGGACATATTGCCCTCCCCACTTTTCGCGAAAAGCTTCGCCCGGCAGTATGCCGAATGCGTCGGGATACCGCCGGGAAGCATCGAAACGGACCTCACGGCGATTTTTCCCCCGGAACCCGTGCCAACCGTGCCGGTTTCGCCCGCCGATAAACACATCGAAGTGAAACCGGTGCCCGAAGTGGTTGGCGCCATCCCGCGCGCCGACAACCGGCTTTCCGCCGCCGTGTTCAGTCTCGTTGCGGTGGTCGCCTTGTGCTCGTTCGCCTACGTGGGCTGGCAGAAACTGCCGGTCGCCGGCAATGACGGCGAATTCACCGCCGTGGTCGAGCCCGAAGCTAGCGCCCCGGCGGCGCTAAACCCCGTTAACGAACCGCTGGCGGCCAGCCCAACCGAGGACGCCGTGGTCCGCGAGGCCATCCCCGTGCCCACAAGCCCCGATCAGGAGGCGAGCATGACCATCGAAGTGCTCGCGTCCGAAACGACGTGGCTGAGCATTTCCGCCAACGGCAAATCGGTATTCCGCGGCATTCTGGAGCCCAACGAAGGCCGCAGCCTGGAAGGCGTCGAGCGCGCCCGCATCATCGTCGGCAACGCCGGCGGCATCCAGGTACGAACCAACGGCAAAAACATCGGACCGCTCGGCCCCTCCGGCCAGGTGCGCGTCCTCCTGCTAACCCCCGACGGTTCGCAGGTCTTCCGGCAATCGACCGAGCAGAACGACGGCGAACCGCAGTCGCGGATCTGAAGCCCCTCCCTCTCCGCACGGAGAAGTGGGGATCGTGATGCCCGTGCGC
>CAYPUQ010000151.1:0-12967 GCA_964413655.1 uncultured Solibacteraceae bacterium
AACAATCCGACCAGCGGCAACTTCGGGCGAATCACGTCGCAGGCGAACCTGCCGAGAACGATTCAACTGGCCTTGCGGCTGACTTTCTAAGCCGACGCCGGCTTTCTCTGACGGCATCGCCTTCGATATAGAATCGTAGGCGATGCCGTTTCGGCCCTTGCTCCTGGCTCTGCTTTGTAGTCTCGCCTCTTTCGCGGTGGCGCAGGAGAGTACCGCCACGCTGGTGAACCCGTTCAACACGCCGGGCGACCGGGCCGCCGGTGGTCGAACCTTCCTCGCACAGTGCGCGAGCTGCCACGGCCAGGACGGCCGGGGTACGAGCGCCGGACCCGATCTTTCCACCGGCAACTTCAAACGGGCGTCCTCGGACGAAGGGCTCTTTCAGATCGTCGCCAAGGGTGTGCCCGGCACTGTCATGCCCGGCTTCAATCTGGCCGGCCGCGAAATCTGGCAGGTACTTGCTTATATTCGCTCGCTCAATATCGGGCGCTCGACGGAGATCGTCAAAGGAAACAAGAGCCGCGGTGCCGCGCTGTTTGAGTCCAGCGGGTGCGCCGGCTGCCACGATGGGCTGGGCGGGCCGGACCTCTCGGGTATCGGGCAGCGGCGATCACTCGCCGAACTCGGGCAGTCCATCCTCGATCCACAGGCCGAAGTGGGTTCCGAGTGGTGGCGGATTCGCGCGGTCACCCGGGACGGCGCGACGGTCACCGGCCGACGGCTGAACGAAGATACTTACTCGATCCAGTTCGTCGACGACGGCGGAGGGCTGCGCGCCGCGCTCAAGTCCGACCTGGCCCGCCACGAGATCCTTCGCGATTCGCCGATGCCTTCGTTCCGGGGAAAACTTACGACCAGCCAGATAGACGACGTGCTTGCCTATCTCGTATCGAAAGGAGCGCCATGAGATTTCTCGCCGCCGTCCTGTTGACGGCTTCGCTCGCCGCGCAAGTCCCCTATTCGCGTCTTCGCGACGCCGCAAAGGAGCCGGGAAGCTGGCTTACTTACAACGGCACCTATTTCAGCCAGCATTACAGCGCGCTGGATCAGATCAGCCCGGCGAATGTTGGGAAACTTGGGCTTCAATGGGTGTTTCAGGCGCGGTCGCTGGAGAAGTTCGAGACCACGCCGCTGGTGGTTGACGGCGTGATGTATCTGACGGAACCGCCGAATAACGTGATTGCACTCGACCCGGCGACGGGGCGGCCTTTCTGGATCTACGAACAGCAGTTGCCCGAGGTGACCTACCCTTGTTGCGGCAAGGTGAACCGCGGTGTCGCCATCCTGGACAACATGCTCTTCCACGGGACGCACGACGCCAAGGTAGTCGCGATCGACGCCCGCACCGGCCGCAAGCGCTGGGAGACGACCGTCGCCAACTACGAAGAAGGCTACGCACTGACCCACGCGCCCCTGACCGTGAAGGACAAGGTGATCATCGGACCGGCCGGCGGCGAACTCGGCATCCGCGGCTTCATTCTTGCCCTCGACGCCAAGACGGGCAGGGAGGTTTGGCGTTTCAAGGTGATTCCCGAGCCCGGCGAAACCGGCAACGACTCTTGGGGCGGCGATTCCTGGAAGCACGGCGGCGGCTCGATCTGGCTGACCGGATCGTACGATCCCGAACTGAACCTCACCTACTGGGGCACCGGCAACCCCGGACCGGATTGGAACCCGGCCGTGCGCCCCGGCGACAACCTGTACAGCGACTGCGTCGTTGCGCTTGACGCCGACACGGGCGAGTTGAAGTGGTACTTCCAGTTCACGCCGCACGACGAGTGGGACTGGGACGCCGTTCAGGTTCCCGTGCTGGCCGACATGGAATGGGACGGCAAGCCGCGCAAGCTGATGCTGTGGGGGAATCGCAATGGCTTCTTCTATGTGCTGGACCGTGCGACGGGTGAGTTTCTTCTTGGCAAGCCGTTCGTGAAGCAGACGTGGGCCAAGGGACTGGACGCGAAGGGCCGTCCCATCAAAATCCCCGGCGCCGGTCCCAGCGCGCAGGGCACCAAGACTTGGCCGGGCGTCCAGGGTGGAACCAACTGGTATGCTCCGTCTTTCAGCCCACGCACGCAACTGTTCTATCTCACCGCGTGGGAGGACTACCACGGCACCTATTTCACCTGGGAGCAGGAATACGAACAGGGCAAGTGGTACGTCGGCGGCGGCGTCAAGGCGCCCGTGCCGCCGACGCGGCGCGAGCCCATCGTGACGCGCGGCATCGAAGACGGCTACGCCACGATCCGCGCCCTCGACCCACGCACGGGTAATCGCGTCTGGGAATATCCGATGGCCGACATGAGCGAGAGCGGTCTACTCACGACCGGTGCGGACCTGCTGTTCTCGGGCAACCGCGAGGGCTGGTTCTTCGCGCTCGATGCCAAGACGGGCAAGATGTTGTGGAAAATCTACCTCGGCGGACAGGTGATCGCCTCACCGATCACCTACCTGGTGAACGGTAAGCAGCACATCGCCATCGCCGCCGGCACGTCGCTGTTCACTTTCGCTTTGCCGGACTGAGGTCATCTCTCACATTCTTTGGCAGCTTGGCCACCACCAGATCGTAAGACCGCCGTAATAGCCGCTCCAACTCGGGGCTTGGCAGCGCGCTCCTGTCCCGCAAAGCTACCCACTGTGCCCGCGCCAGGTACGGCGCTGGCACAATGCCCGGCCGCTCGGTGAGTTCGGCGAAGTCCTCCGGCGAGCACTTGAACGACAGCCAGTGCGCCCCGGGTTCCAGAACCGCGACGGCAAACATCTTCCCTGCCACCTTGAAGACGAGGTCGTCGCTCCACTGGACAGTCTCGGTCGCTTGCGGGAGCGAAAGGCAAAACCGGCGAATCCATTCGGCGCTCATGGAGCCAGATTATCGAAGACAAAGATATACAAAAATTAATTAATTATTTCCCTATTGTTTGCAGGAAGGTAATTTGATAAAGTTCCTCAGCAGTTCAGGGAGGTCCAAAGACATGCAATCTACCAGGCTTCTAAGTGTGCTGTTTCTAGCCACGAGCATCATTTTCGCGCAGAGCGAGCGCGGAAACATTACCGGAACCATTACCGACCCGACCGGCGCGTCGATTGGCGGGGCGGACCTAACCATTGTCAATCGCGATACGGGCGCGACTGCGAGGGTGGTAAGCACCCCGGCCGGCGACTACAACGTGCCCAACCTGCTGCCGGGCGTCTATCGCATCGAGATCGCGGCCGCCGGCTTCAAGCGGTTCGTGCAGCAGAACGTCACCGTGTCGGCCTCCACGACGGTCCGGCTCGACGCGCAGATGCAACTGGGCCAAGTGAGCGAACAGGTCGAGGTGACGTCGGCGGTCGCCACGATCCAGACGGACAACGCGAAAGTTTCGACGCTGGTGGAGAACCGCCTGGTCGATGAACTGCCGCTGGTGGTGGCCGGCTCGATGCGCAGCCCGTTTAACCTGGTCGCGGTGGCGGCCGAAGCGAGGGGCGAGGGCCAGCGGTTATCGCTCGGCGGCGGACAGGTTGCTCAATGGGACGCGACGCTGGACGGGCACAGCGTCGGAACGAACCGGTCGGCCGATACGGCGGAAGCCGCGTTGAACACGCCGTCGGTCGAGGCGCTGACCGAGTTCACGGTCGACACCAACGGATTCAAGGCGGAGTACGGACAGGCGGGAGGCGGCATCATGAGCTTTGCCTCGAAGTCCGGCACGAACCAGTTCCACGGTTCGGCCTACGACTTCCTGCGCAACGACAAACTCGACGCGCGCGGCTTCTTCGCGCAGACCCGCTCCATTTACCGCCAGAACGATTTCGGGTTTACGGCCGGTGGCCCCGTGTACCTGCCGAAACTCTACGATGGCCGCAACAGGTCGTTCTTCTTCGTCGCCTACGAGGGTTTCCGCAACCGCGTTGGCGCCAACGACGCGATTCTTTCCGTGCCGACGCCCGAGATGTTTCGCGGCGACTTTGGCAACTGGGTGGACCAGAACAACCGGCTGATTCAGATCTACGACCCCTCCACGACACGCGCGAATCCGAACGGCAGCGGATTCATTCGCGACCCGTTCCCGAACAATCAGATTCCCACCAATCGCTTTGCCAATACCGCCAGCGCGATCGCGCAGTTCGGTTCGGGCGTGCAGCCGAATCGCGGGTTCGCTCCCGGCACGAGCGGCTACGTCCGCCAGAACTACATCGTCTCCGGCGGCACCATGATTACCCCGACCGACAAATGGAGCGTCAAAGGCGACCAACTCTTCGGCGCCAATCACCGCGCCAGCTTCCTCTGGAACAGCACGAAGTTCCGGAACCGGCCCGGACCGGCCGGCGCGCCGGGGCTGCCCGAACCGTTGTGGAACGGCCAGCTTCAGGCGTGGGACACGAGCGCGTACCGCGTGACGCACGACTGGACCGTGTCGCCGAACATGGTGAATCACCTGTCGTTTGCGTGGAATTCGTTTATCAAGAACAGCTTCTCGGCGAACGTCGACAAGGGCTGGCGCGACCAAGTCTGCATCCAGAACGTGATCGACTGCAACCAGAACTTCCCCACCATCAACTTCACGGAGTTCACGACGTGGGGCAGCGCGTCCTACAACGGGACCGAGCAGCCGGGCTGGGGCATTAAGAACGACCTCAGCTATATCCGCGGCTCGCACACCTTCAAGTTCGGCTTCCAGCATCAGAACCAGAATGCCGACGGCTTCGGCCAGCAGGACATTGCCGGCCGCGCCGATTTCAGCTTCCTCTCCACCAGCGTGCCCGGACAGACGTCGTTCCCCAACAGCGGCGGCAGTTCGTTCGCCTCGTTTCTACTCGGCGACGCGTTCCTCGGCCGGACCGAGACGATTCGCGCCGTTACGCAGAACTACCCCTATTTCGGCTTCTACGTTCAGGACGACTGGCGGATTACCCGGAAGTTGACTCTCAACCTCGGCATCCGCTACGACGTCACTTTGCCACCCACCAATAGGAAGGACGAGTATTCGGATTTCAACCCAACCCGGCCCAATCCGCGCGCCGACAATTATCCGGGCGCCTTGTGGTTCGCCGGTTTTGGACCGGGCCGCGAGAACACCCGCAGCCTGGTGCCGGGCTGGTACGGAGGCATCGGACCGCGCATCGGCCTGGCTTACACGCCGGACAACAAGACCACGTTTCGCAGCGCCTTCGGCCGGTCCTTCTCGCGCGTGACGGCCGTTCAGGGCAGCGGCCACTTCGCCGGCTTCATCGGCCAGTACGTATTCCAGAACACGTCCCAAGGCGTGGAGCCGACGTTCCGGCTGGATCAGGGTCTGCCCGACTATCCGCTGCCGCCGCGGATCGATCCTTCGTTTTCGAACAACAACGATGTGGACTACTGGCAGGGCCAGGAGATGACGCGCGCTCCGGAAAGTCTGTTTTGGACTTTCACGATGCAGCGCCAGATGGCGGCCAATACCGTGCTGGAAGTTGGCTACAACGCCAATGTCGGCACCCACCTTCAGTCGGGCCTGTTGCGAATGAACCAGGTGCCCACGGCGCTCTGGGACGATTACGTGGCGCGGCTGGGACCCGCCCAGGCGCGCGCCTTATTCGTCAGCAATTTGACGGCTGCTTCGTCCGCGGCGAACGGAGTACCGATCCCCTACGCAAGCTTTCTCAACCCAAGCGTACAGAACAACCGGACCGTCGCCCAGGCGCTGCGGCCATATCCGCAGTACCAGAACATCATCACCGGCGCTCAGAACGGCGACAAGAGCGGCCACTCGTCGTACCACGCCTTCATCCTGAAGGCGGACCGCCGCTTCTCCCAGGGGCTGACCTTCCAGTGGAACTACGTGTTTTCGAAGCTGATTACCGATTCGGACACCTACTTCGCGAACTCGGCTCCCGCGGCACAGGACCACTACAACCGTCGGCTCGAAAAATCGATCGGCCAGTACGACCAGACTCACATGCTAAAATTCGCGACTCTGTACAATCTTCCGTTCGGGCGCGGGCAGCGGTGGCTGAGCCAAGGGCTGGCGAGCCGGCTGATCGGCGGCTGGCGCGTGTCGGCGATTCAGGTCTACAACAGCGGTTTTCCGGTCGCGCTCCAGCGCAATAACCCGCTGCCGATCTTCAACGCCGGCGCGCGTCCGGTGATCGATGGCTACGACGGCTGGCGCGCTCCGATCGCGGGCGACAAGTTCGACCCGAACGTGGACCGATTCCTCAACCCGGCCAACCAGTTTCCGGCGCAGCCGGCGCACCTGTACGGCAACGCCAGCCGCTATAACCCGAAGATCCGGTCTTTCTGGGGGCTCAACGAGAACATCAGCCTTGCCAAGACCTTCGTGATCACCGAGAGCATTCGCGTGGACTTCCGCGGTGAAGCGTTCAACCTGCTCAACCGAACTATCTTTGGTACTGGCAGCACGAACCTCAACGCGGGAACGTTCGGCGTAGTCCAGAATCAGGCCAATACGCCGCGCCAGATGCAGTTCGGACTGAAGGTTTACTGGTAAGGCTTATTCGGCGTCAACTTTGTAGATAGTTAGTCCCGACAGCAGCTTCGGGTAGAAATCGGTGGACTTCTGCGGCATCACTCCGCTGGAGAGGGACACCTCTGCTACCTGCTCGACCGTGGTGGGCTGGAGGAGAAACGCGACCTGGGCGCCGCCTCGGCGCGTTTCCTCCACCGCCGCGTCCAGACCGCGGACATAGCGCAGATACTTCTGCTCGCGAACTGCTTCCTGACCGATGCCGAGCGCCATATCGAGGATCCGCTCATGGAGAAAGTTCACATCGAGCGCGCCAGGCGTTCGGGGCGCCGAGAGCAGCCACACCGCCGTTTCGCCGGCGAAGGCGAGCCCAATGCGGATCGACTCGGGCTTTGCCTCGGCGAATGCCGCTTTCAGCGCATCCAGGGACGTGAGCCTTTCAACCGCGAAGGTCCCGCCGGTCAGTTTCGACGGATCGAAACCGTCGAGGTTCGACAGAACGCGGTGGGTCGCCAGAATACGCAGTCCCGGCGAGTGCATATTGACGAACGTCATCATCACCCGCCGCGCGCCGGGTAGCGGCGATTCCTTGCTGTAGGCCAACGCGGTTTCGTACCGGTGGTGGCCGTCGGCAATGACAAGCTTCCTTCCGGCCATGAGCCGCTGAACCCGCGCCGTGACGCCCGGATCGGCGATCCGCCACAACGTGTGGACCGCGCCGTAATCGTCGGTCACCACGGCGACCGGCTCCCTTCGCGAAGCCTCGTCGAGGATGGCATCGATCGACTTCTCCGGATCGGGGTAGAGCATGAAGATCTGGCCAAAATGCGCGTGGGTATGGCGTAGCAGCTCCAGCCGGTCCTTCTTCGGACCGGACAGTGTTTGCTCGTGCCGGTGGACAATGCCCGCCGCATACTCCTCCACTTGCCCGGCACCGATGAATCCCTTCCGAGTGAGTGTCTGGCCGGAGTCGGGATCGGTGAACTCCTGGAAGTAAGCGAAAAATGCCGGCTCGGAATCCCGCGCCATGATTCCGGCCGCGATCCAGTCGCGGAGGTAGCCGCCGGCCCGCGTGTAGACGTTGTTCGTGTCGTTATCGTCGGGATACTGTTCGCCGAGGATGATGCGGACCAAGTTGTGCGGATTGCTCCGGAGATACTTGGCCTGCATCTCCTGACCGATCTTGTCGTACGGTTGGGTGACCAGCGTGTTCAAGTCGCCCGCCTTGGCCGTATAGCGGTATGCGTGAAAGGGATGTACGGTTGCCATGTCGATGTGGGTTAGGAAGCCGGCGCCGGAATGGCTCGCGCGCGGCGGAGGAGTAAGACACCAAGAACCATCAGCGCGAGAGCGACGTACTGCGCGGTAGACAGCCAGCCGTGAAGCGGATTGGGTTGATCGTGGTAGCGGAAGAACTCCACCACGAAGCGCGCGGCCGGCGCCAGAATCAGGTATAAGCCGATGGTGGCGCCAGCGCGTGCATCCCGCCGGAACTGCCGGTAAACGATGAGGGAGATCAGGAAGTAACTGGCTGCTTCATAGAGCTGCGTGGGGTGGAGCGGCACGTGCAGCGGCACACCGGTGAGTTCGTTGGCGTTGGTGCTGGTAAACGTCACGGAAGGCCCGCGGACACAAACATCGCCCCAGCAGCAGCCGGCCGCGAAGCAGCCCAACCGCCCGACCGCATGGCCCAGAGCCAACCCCGGCGCGAAACAATCCAGCGTCCGGGCGGCGGGAAGCTGTTGCCGCCTCATATAGAAGAACACTACCACCAGGGCGAGCAGAAGTCCGCCGTAAAACACTCCCCCCGCCTGGAGCGTGGAGAGCGAGAAGATAGCGCCCGGGTTCCGGCGGTAGTAATCGAACTCGTAGACGAACATCAGGAGCTTGGCTCCCAACAAACCCGAGAGAATCGCGTACACACCGAGGTTCGTGACGGTTTCGGGGTTCAATCCGGCTCGCCGGGCCAGGCGTCCTGTCAGCCAAAGGCCGAGCAGACAACCGGCCGCGACCAGTACGCCGTAGGTTGGGAGGAAGAAGTTGCCGGAGGAAAAGATCTTCGGGAACAATCAGGCCTCACGAACCACGCGCCGGGCACGGAGAAGATCGAGCGCCAGCAGGCAGGCGCCGACGGTAATGGCGCTGTCGGCGATGTTGAAGGTCGGCCAGTGTGCCGATCCGAGATACAAGTCGAGAAAGTCGGTCACACTGCCACGGAAGATGCGGTCGTACAGGTTGCCAATCGCACCGCCGAACAGCAGCGCCAGCGGCCACGGCGACTCTATCTCCGGCGCCCCTGACCGGCGCGTGAGCGACTGCCAGTAGAGAAATCCGATCAGACCGAGCACGACCAGCGAGACGCCGATGAGGACTGTTCCGCGCCAGGCCGGATCGGCGTCGGCGAGCAGACTGAAGGCCATGCCTTCGTTCTCGGCGTGGATGATGTTAAAGAATCCGGGAATGACGACGAGCGTATCCCATTGGGAAACGTTGCGGACAATCCACAGTTTAGTCAGACGGTCAATGAGAATCACCGCGGCCGTGAGGGCAAGCGGCGCGAGCGGGCGTGGCATATCAGCGGCCGCCTTGTGCCTCGTTGATCGCTACAGCGCAGGCGGCGCAGACCGTCGGAAAGTCCGGGTCGCTGCCGATGTCGCCGGTGTACTTCCAGCAGCGTTCGCACTTGCCGCCCTCGGCCCGTTCGACATGAACGCTGAGTTGCGTCTCATGCGCGTGCCCTTCGAGCAACACCTGCGACACGATGAACAGCGCCGGAAGGTCGGCGGCGTAGCGTTCGAGCAACGGGTACAGGTTGCCGTTTGCCCGCAGATGCACCCGCGCCTGCAGATTTGCGCCAATGAACTTGCCCTCCCGCGCCGCCTCTAAGCTCTTGTTGACCTGTTCGCGCACCTCCATCAGCCGGTCCCAGTTGGCCGCCACCTCGGAGACCGTTTCTGGCAACCCGGCAGTAAGTTCCCCGGGCCCCGGGAAGAGTGTGAGATGAACGCTCGCGGGCGAACCGGCGGGCTTCGGCAAGTAGCTCCACACTTCATCGCACGTGAAGGACAAGAGTGGCGCCAGCAGCCGCACCAGGGCGTGCACTACCCGGTACAGCGCGGTCTGAGCGCTACGGCGGGCGCGCGAATTCGGGGCAGCGGTGTAGAGGCGGTCCTTGAGAATGTCGAAGTAAATGGCGCTGAGGTCAACGATGGCGAAGTTGTACAGCGCTTGATAGAGCCGGTGGAAGGCGAAGTCCGCGTAGAACTGCCGGCAGCGCCGGACCAGGTCCGCGGTGCGAACCAGGATCCATTGGTCGAGTTCCAGCAACTGGTCCCCAGGCAGGGCGTGCTGGACCGGATCGAAGTCGTGCAGATTACCCAGCGCGTAACGGAAGGTGTTGCGGATCTTGCGATACGCCTCGGTCAGCCGCGCGAGGATGGTCTCCGACATGCGGACATCCTCGTGGAACTCAACCGAAGCCACCCAGAGCCGCAACACATCGGCTCCGTATTTCTTGATGATCTCGTCGGGGCCGATGACGTTGCCGAGCGACTTCGACATCGCCTTGCCTTCCCCGTCGAGCGTCCAACCGTTGGTGGCGCACTCGCGGTACGGCGCGCCGCCCTTCAGGCCCACAGCCACGAGCATCGAACTATGGAACCAGCCGCGATACTGATCGCCGCCTTCGAGGTAAAGGTCGGAAGGCCATTCCAGGCCGAAGCGCTCGTTCAGAACGGCCAAATGCGAGGAGCCCGAGTCGAACCACACGTCGAGAATGTCACTTTCCTTGCGCAGATTCGCCGAGCCGCACTTGGCGCACTTCGTGCCGGGCGGCAGCAGTTCGGCCGGGCTCCATTCGTACCAGACATCGGCCGTATGCTTAGCGAACAGGTCGACTACGTGGTCCAGCGCCGCCCGGCCGGTGAGCGTCTCGCCGCAGTCGTCGCAGTAGAAGACCGTGATCGGCACACCCCACATTCGCTGCCGGGAGATCACCCAGTCCGGCCGCGTCGCGATCATGTTCGAGATGCGTTCTTCGCCCCAGGAGGGCATCCACTTGATACGTTTGATTGCGCTCAACGCGCGCTCGCGCAGTCCGTTCCGGTCCATTCCGATGAACCACTGTTCGGTGCCACGAAAGATCGTCGGCTTGTGGCACCGCCAGCAGTGCGGGTAGCTGTGACGGATGGTCTTCTGCCCCAGCAGTGCCCCCTGCCGGCCGAGAATCTCGAGGACGATCGGATTGGCCTCCCACACCGTTAGGCCGAGGACCTCCTCTGGCAGCGGCGCGGCGCCCTCGACGGTAAAGAAACGGCCGCCACCGTCAACAGGACAGTAGATATCGATGCCGTACTGGATGCCGGTCATGTAGTCTTCATGACCATGGCCGGGCGCCGTATGAACCGCGCCGGTGCCCTGCTCCAATGTCACGTGGTCGGCCAGCACTCCGCGCACGTCGCGGTCGAGGAAGGGGTGGCGGAAGACGGCAGTTTCGAGACGGCGGCCGGAGAAGCGGGCCAGTTCCACCGGGTCGATCCATCCGGCAATGTCCGCGGTTTCCTTCACCAGTTCGGCCGCCATGATGTAAACGTCATCGCCCACCTGAAAGGCCGAATACTCGAAATTCGGGTGGAAAGCGATCGCCATATTCGCGGGAATCGTCCAAGGTGTCGTGGTCCAGATGACGCCGAAGACGCGTTTGCCGGCCAGCGCGGGGTCGATCTCAGCGGGGTCGGTGGTCAGCGCAAACCGGACCCAGATGGAAGGGCTGGTGTGGTCTTCGTATTCGACTTCGGCTTCGGCGAGGGCGGTCCGGCAACTCAGACACCAGTTGACGGGTTTCAGGCCCTTGTAGACATAACCTTGCTCGAGAAAATCGACGAAGGCGCGGGCGATCACCGCCTGATACCCGGCATCCATCGTCAGGTAGGGATGCTCCCAGTCGCCGAACACGCCTATCCGCTGAAAGTCCTTCTTCTGCAACTCAACGTACTTAGCGGCATACTTGCGGCACTCCCGCCGGATCTCCGCCGCCGTCATCCCCGCTTTCTTTGGACCAAGCTGGGAATCCACCTTGATCTCGATTGGTAAGCCATGACAATCCCAGCCGGGAACGTATGGGGAGTCGTGTCCGGCCATCGTCTTTGATTTGACGATGAAGTCTTTCAGCGCCTTGTTGAACGCGTGTCCGAGATGAATGTTGCCGTTGGCATAGGGCGGGCCGTCGTGCAGGACGTAGCGCGGCCGCCCGGCGGAGGTTTGGCGGATGAGCTGGTACAGGTTCATCGACTGCCAGCGATCGAGCGTCTTTGGCTCGGCCTGAGGCAGATTGGCCTTCATCGGAAAGCCGGTTTGAGGCAGATTGACCGTCTTCTTCAGGTCCACGGCGGAGGAACTCATGTTGTTGGGGTGGCTATCCCTTTATGGTAGCGAACCGGTCAAGCCGGACGTGCCAGCCTAGGGCGTATCATAGCGTGATGCCAACACTGCTCGCGCTGGGCGCGCACTACGACGACTGCGTCTTCGGGATCCCCGGCATCCTGCTGAAGGCCGTCCGGAAAAACTACCGGGTCGTGATCGCCGCGCTTATCGGCGACTACTCCAATTGGGCGCCCATCGGGAACCGGCAGGGGGAACTGCTAGACGGAACAGCCGCCATCTCGAAAGAGTACGGCGCCGAGATGCGCTACCTGAAGTTCCGCTCGCACCTGTTCGACGTTGAGGCGACATCGAAGAGGGCCGTCGCCGAACTCGTCGCCGAGGTGCAGCCGGACGTGGCGTTTCTGTTGTGGCGCGACGATCATCACGACGACCATGTCGTGGCGTCGCGGCTGAGCGAGATCGCGCTGAAATACGCCAGCCCGATTCTGGAGAAGCGGCCGGTCAGGCCGGCCCGGACGCTCTACTATTACGACAACGGACCGCGGCACACGATCGGCTTCGAGCCCGACACCTACGTGGACGTCACCGAAGAGTGGCCAAAGGCGATCGAGTGGCTCGGACGGTTCATGGCCTTGGTTCGGAATGAGCCGTACCGCGCTGGCACGCTCGACGGGGCCCAGCAGATGAAGGAATCGCTGGCGCTTTATCGCGGCAAGACCTGCGGCGTGAAATATGCCGAAGCCGTGCAGGCTATTGGGCGGCGGCCCGTCGAGATTCTTTGAAAGCCCGGCAGCGCGTGACCAAGGTGTCCGCACGAGTGCGGACACGGCACGTTGAGAACGTGCGCCCCCGCGGCTTCGCGGGTCGATGACCCAGACAAACGCCACACCGAAGCCGAGATAGTCGTCAATGCGCGCCTGCAACCGCTTGACCAAGGACGGCGCAGACATCGGGAATGCCGAAGCGTTTCCGAGCGACCTGGACGCGTTGCTCCGGGAATACTCGCAGATTCCACGATTTCTCGTGCTGATGGAAATAAGTGAGCAGCAGTAACTGCGCCCGGCTGTGATCCTGCTCCCCCACAGTTCGCTCCTCCACCACCCCATCGACGTAGTCGCAATCCGGGTCATCGGACGTGGCAA
>CAYPUQ010000152.1:0-4983 GCA_964413655.1 uncultured Solibacteraceae bacterium
GGGTCGAACGTTCCGGCCATGCTCCGAATCGGATCGGGATGGAGGATACCCTCATTTGTAGCGGCGTCGATCCGGATCGGCAGCCGGAAACGCATTCCGATCTTCCAGTTCGTCATGACGGGAGGCGTCGCGGCCGGTGGGATCGCAAGGCGATAGCGGTTATACACCAGCAGCCCCTTGGCGAGTTCATCGGCGGTGAGCGGGGTGAAGGCAACTGGCGCGGTCGAACCCGCTGGCGTGAAGGGCGTCGCGGAGTTCCAGAGCGGCAGCAGGACTTGGGCCAGCTCCCGGATCGTGGTCAACCGGCCGGCAATCGCGGACACGTCTTCTTGTCCGGAAACCGGACCGACGGCGGTTGAGTTCATCGTTCCCTCCAGAATGAACTGCACGCTCGCCACGGCTCCGCGGGCGAGGACGCTCGCGGTCTGCGCCGTGTTCTGTCGTGACAGGATGGACCCGGGCGGACGGTGCATCACGGAAGGTCCGGTGCTCCGCGCGGGGCTTCCTCCCGTTTGTTGGATGACGTGTGTTAACTCGTGGGCCAGCAGCCGCCGTCCGGAATCGCCGGACGGCGCGAACTGTCCCGAACCAAACACGATGTTGTGGCCCACCGTGTAGGCCAGGGCTCGTACCGCCCGAGCCGACGCCGAAGCCTGGTCGCCCACATGCACCCGCACGCCGGCGAAGTTGTGGAGAAAGCGGGACTCCATGAACTGCCGGGTATGGCCGTCGAGGGGTTCGCCGCGTCCCTGTAATACCGCATCCACGATGGGAGGCGCATACTCGACGCCGTGCCGCCTTCCCAATTCCGGTACTTCGCGCTTCGTTTGCACCTGCTCCTCTTCCTCCTCCGGACCTGAAGCGGCCACCGACAGGCGCTGTACCTGAATCTCTTCTTCGCATGCCGCGCACATCCGCTGTACGGAGCGTCCTTCCGGAATCCGCATTACTTCGTCCGCCACCCGGTCGGCTTCGCGTTCGTATGAGTCACCGGGCTGGTTAACCGTCAGCTTTGGTTGAAGGCGAGTCGACAAAACGTGCCAAAGCGGGTTCCTGACCGGTTGCCTCTCTGAAAGCGCAGCCGCGGGTTTGGATGCCGGAACTGCTGTCCGGACGCTCCGGCTCGCAACGGAGTGTGTAGGCATATTCACAACGGCCACGATGGCCGGGGGATCTCCGGAATGTGCTCTTTCGCCCCTTCCCAGAGTTCCGGTATCAACTCGGTCACGATGCCGGGCACGCCGTCCACGGCGACGTGCTTGAGATAGCACGGATGCCGCGGCCCGAGAAACGCGCATGTCCCGTCTGCGTTCCGGGCCGCGACGATGGAGGCGCGGTCCGGGCTGTCGTGACAGTTCCCTTGCGCGTCGAAACAAACCTGGTCGCCCGGCGGGCAGCTCCACGAACTCGTCCGTTGCGGAACGTCACGATAGCAGCTGTTCATGGTCGGATGGGTGACGGGCGAGTACGTGGAATCCAGGCAGTAGTTTGCGGCGCTTTGGTAAAAGGGCTCAGCCGTGTTCGCGGCGCAGGATCGTTGAAGCCGGGCGGCGGCCGAGCTTGGCATGCGGCTGATAGCAGCGGCCGATTCCCCGCTGTCGTTGTCCTGTGCACATGCGGCGCACGTGCCGCCGCAAGCGCATTTCCGCTGCACTCGCATCGCGAGCGTTGGCCAGAGCGGGTTAATGGCCCGCATCGCCGGAACTCTACCGGCTTTCGAGTCACGCGATGCTGACGCGCCGCCGGCGGTCTTCTCCTTGAGGGCAAGTGCCTGCATCAGATGCCGATCCGATCGACGGGTTGTTTTGACCTCGGCCAATCTGCCGCTCTCACGTTGCCTCCTTTCCAGCGCCCTTTCTCACCAGTTAAGGATGAGGGGAGGGTCGGTGGCGGCGACTTCCCGGTTCTCATTACACACATCGTCGACGCCCAGGTAGAACTGGAACTGCCCGGTGGTCTTTGCGGGGGCGCTGGGAGCATCCTCGCCACAGTACGTATCTCCGTTGGCCGTATCCTGCTTCGAGCCGGTCTTGTATTCATCCTTACAGCCCGGTGCCGGAGCGCTGTAGGGTCCCGACCGGTGACCGTAGCGGGAGTTGTTTCTCGCGCTACGGTCTTCGTGGAAAGTGTTTGGAGTGTCCTGCTCAAACCGGTGATGCGGTGCGCCTCCGTGCGATTGTCTGAAGGCCTCGTCCCACATGATGTACTGGCGAACCTCACAGCACCTCGCGGGGTTGGCAGCGGTGTTAGCGAAGGAGGCGGCGAGGTGAAACAAGGCAGACTTCTTTCGGCCTGAGGGCGTAACCGGCACCGGCCGGAAGGAGAGTGACTCGGTCCGGACACGACCTTACAGGACACCCCGGAACTTGGTCCGGGCGATGGCGCCGGGACTGCCCATGGCACGGCTGGGCCGTAAGGATTCTGCGTGAGGACCTCGTCACTATATTCGGCGTCAGAGTGCGTCTGCACCGCCGGTGCCCCATTGCATTGCGGACATCCGCCACCGCAAGCGCACCTCCGCTGAACCTGCAGCGCGACCATCGGCCAGAGCGGGTTCATCGCGCGCATCGCCGGGACTATGCTGGCCTTCGAATCCGGGGAGGCTCGTGCGCTGTCCGCGGTTCTTTCCCTGTTGGCATACGCCTGCATCGCCGCTCACCCTCGCCGCAGGAGAATAATGTCGTTCACCGCCGAGATTGTGCTTGGCAGCAACTGCCGGTCCGCGTCCGTCAAAGCACGAACCGCCAGCGTCACATTGGCGGCTGTCACGTTGCGGCTTTGCAGGTCCTTTAGCGCTGCTTCCGCGCGAGTCTTCGCCAGAAGATCGGGTGCAGCTTCCTGTGTGGCGAACTCCATCGCGAAAAACGGAGCCAAGCGCTGCAACTCAACCAGCATCTCGTCGGTGAGGCTTGTAGTGAGGCTGCCGTTCGGCGCGAAGCTGACCGTTGTGATTCTGCGTGGACCCGAGAGTGTACGGTTCGTCGGGCTACCCTCCCAGACGAAGATCCTCCCGGTGCGCGCTTCGGCGGCAACTTGGGCACTAGGAATGCCGACAACCTGCTGTGGGTTATTAATTGGCAAGGAAGCCGTGCCGGCGATACTCACCAGCGCAATCACCTGAGTCGGCGCCGTGGTGCCCGCTCCCAGTGCGGCTACATTGGCGCGCACGTTGGCGAAGCGTAACGTTAGCTTGTTCGCTCCCGGCAGCACCAGTTTGACGCCCGTGAACACAACGCTGTTCTGCTGGCCGGCCGGGCGGACGCCGAAGAACCGGTTCACACCATCCACTTCGCTACCGGCCGGTGGATCGTTGATCAAAAGGATGGGAGGGCTATCGGCAGTGTTGGCGATGGCCGTATTGAGGAAGTACTGGAGATTTGCGGTAACTTCCTGTCCGGCGTTTCCTCCTGTACCCACGAGCCCGTAGTCGCCCACCAACTCCGACGTGCCTTCAGCTCGTACAGAAAGGGCTGTAGCCTGAGCGGTGAAGCTGAACGGCCCCGGCTGTTCGACGCTTGCCAGGATGATCGTCACTGTTGTGCAGTCCACGCCCAAAGCAATGGGGTTCTCGCTGATCTGGGGTGTCGGCGCTTGGCCGATCGCCGTCTGAATGACCATTGCCTGCGCGGCGCGTAGATCGGCCGGTACGGATGCATCCCCGGCGGCGAAGACCGCGACAGACCCACCAACGGCTCCGTTGCCTAACGAGTTCCAGAGTTCCTTAGCTTTTTCCAACCCGTTGCCCACGACCTCCGTCGTTGCTTCCTTGAACTGGACATTGCCCAGCGGCGCGATGATGCCGCGTTGCACGGCACCCGGCACGCCCTCGGTCTGGAGAATAGACAGAACCCGGCTGATCGGATCGGTGGTGCGGAAGGCCGCGTGGCAAGTGGTCCTCGTTTCAAGCTGGAGTGTTACCAGAACCATCACACCATCGGAACCGGGCACGGCCAGCGGCGACGGTACCGCCGTCAGGGTCTCCGACCGAAGCTGTTCATGTGGCGCCGAGATCGGCGCAACGGCATCCTCCAAACGGTTCAGCCGCGCGAGTGCGAGGCCCTCTCCTTCTCCTGCCGCCGCGCCGCTGCTGGCCACCGCGCCGTAGATCAGCCGGTTCCCCGGACCGGCCGTCTGCCAGTCCGCTTGAATCACGGCCACCGGCGTGTTCAGCGATGAGACTCCGGCGGCAAACTCGACGACATCCACCGGACCAAAGCCCAGTCTGGCGATCGCCGCCGCGTCGTTTGCCACCAGTATCTGGCGGATCTTCTCCGCGCTTTCGAGGGACGGCGCCAGCAGGTGATAGACCTGGTAGCGCCGCGCCGCAACCGCTGTTACTACCTTCTCCTCACCGCAGACTTTGTCGCGGCGCCGGTGGAATAGCACCCAGTCGGCGGTCGCTCGTACCTGAAGCTCGCCCGTCGCTGGTGGGGGCGGAGGAAACAGCAGACGCGCCGCCGCATCGGCGAAACCAGGGTCTCCTAGCGCGGCGCCAACAACCTGAACCGCGGAGAGAGACGCCGTGTGAGCAGGATTGCCGGCCTTCAGCACGTCGTCGTTCCGGGTGAGTTGCGAGTCGAGAATCACAATTTCTCGTACCTGGTCACCGAGAACGACTCGGTACAGGATCCGGGTGCGGGCCTTGAGCGGGTCTCCCTGCCACTCCGAGACGAACCGGAGGGTCAGGTTGGGCGGATCCGTGACAAGCCGGATCTCGAATGTCCGCGCCACCGTATCGTGGGTAACCGTTGCACTGAAACGGAGGCTCTGCATGGACGGCGTGCCGCCGCCTGGTGCTGAGGTGTCCGACGAGATCAACAGCGTAGCCGTGCCGGAGACGCGGCGGACTCCAGCCGAGGTGGAAGGCGGCTGGTCGACGCGGAAGTCGCCTTTCCACTGTGAGTTCGACAGCGCGGTCTCGGCGCCCGGCATCACGATCGCGAGGTGGAGGTCAACCGGCGTCATCTCGCCCACCTGCATCGA
>CAYPUQ010000152.1:5083-12950 GCA_964413655.1 uncultured Solibacteraceae bacterium
TTCGCCGGCGTGTCGATCCGCTCCCGGCGCGCGATCCAGGCGTCGAGGAACAACACGGCATTGCCGGTGAGCCCGAAGACACCAATCGGGACCTCGCTGCCAGAGTCCGCCTGCGCGCCGAAACACCACATCGCCGATTCCAGGCCAGCCTTTGAGATGTGACTCGCGATGCGCAATCGCTCCGTGGCGAAGTACGCCGACGCCACCCGCGAGCGAAGATGCGATTGATCGAACGGAACCGCGGCCGACACTGGCAGCGGCACGAGAAGCTGAAGCGGGCGCGCGCGGACTACGACTCCCTCCAGCCGGTATGGGCGATCCGTGCTGGTGACACACGCCTCTTCGCAGAGCTTGCCGAACACGTCTTCTTCGCCGCAGAGCGCCTCGGCATGCGCGACCGTGACCACATACAAGTCGCCGCTTTCGAGAACAACCGCTGGCGGCGAGGCCGCCGCTACGATGCAGTCGCCAAACTCGCTCAACAGCGCACGAGCCACCGCCGTTCCGCCGGTGGCGGTGGTTCTCGACTGTTCGATCAGTTCCTGGATATTGAGCGTCACCGGTTGCGGCAAGAGAAGCACCCGGCCTTCGGCATCCAGCGCGAGTCCCTGGCCGATCTGTAACCCGCCGCCGGCAAGGGAGACATCGTAGCCGTAAGCGACACCGTGGCCCCCGGCCTTATTCGAGTATTCGACCAGCGAGCGCAGATAGCGTTGCTCCGACTGAAGATCGCTGGCGCGCAGGAACTTTCCGTCGAAGTAGTTTAGCCGGGTCAGCGGCGTGGGCGATGGAATCACCGTGATGCCGTTCTGTTCGCCTACCAGCACAATGGGACCGGGATTCTTGGTGACAGCCGTCGCCATGATCAGCTCCTCTCCTGCGTATACACGAAATCGTTTCCGTTGTTGAGTGCGGCTAGGTTCGTGCCGAGCAGCGGCTCGGGACCCGAACCTTTCGCGATGAACCGAACCAGGGTGCCGCCCAACGGGCCGGCGAAGCTAATGGAGACGGTCCGTGTAACGTCGTCGTACGTGGCGCTGTTCACCGCCGCCGTCTGCCAGCCGGCCGTCTCATCGAAGAAAGTCAGTGAGAATGCAGCGATCCGGACGCTGGCGGCGGCGAGGCCGGCGCTCACCTGAAACGAAAGGGTCCCGGCGGCTTCGTCGAGGTTGACCGACGCCGGATCGGCCACGGGACCGCCCGCGTTGTCGAGCCTGCCGCACAGCAGTTCCTGGATTGTGGCGGTGGCGACGTGCGACGGCCGTACCGAAACGTCGACGGCGCCGCCGGCGAGAGTCAACCCGCTCTCCCCTTTCGACAGCGTGATAGCACTGACATCCGCCAGCGCGACTGGATATTCTTCTTCGTCTGGTGGGCTGAGGTCGATCTCGTCCAGCGCGGCGAAGCGCCGGAAGGAATCGAGATCCTTCGGCGCGTCGAGTACCGCTTGGTCAGCCTCTGCCACGGCTCCGCCCTCGTCCGTTCGCGGCTGGTCGAGACCGAACAGAAGGCGCAGCCGGTGGTACGGCAGCGAACGCGCGGGCGCCTTTCCGGGCCGCAGAAAGACCTCCACGGTTTCGAAAACGCGCGAGTACGCCGTTCCCGTGCCGCCCCCTTCGCAGGGTTCGGAGAGTGCCGGCACTTGGCGGGTGAGACAGGTTTTGAAGCGGATCACGACGTGCGCGTCAAAGGTGATGGAGGTGTCGTCTTCCGTGAACTCGAACCCCGCGTCTTCGCGATGCGCCTCGAACCAGGCGGCGGCGTTGAGGCACGCGTCCTGCTCGAGGTGGAGTTCCCGGCCGGCCGCATCGAGGGCCAGGCCGGGCTTCACGCGGATCTCGCCGTGATCCGTATCGAGTTGCACGTCGAATCCCCACACCACGCCCTCGCGATGCAGCCAGGAATTGTGGAGCCACATCTTGCCGCGATGGTAGGACTGGTCGGTTTCAAAATCGCTGACGCCCAGCAGCATTCCGAAGTGATAGCGGAGCGAATAGAACGGCGCGGAAAGGCCGTTACTCGACTCGGCGCTGGAACAGGGAGTCATATCCGGGGTGTTTGCCATGAACCTCTCCTTAACTGTCTCCGCGGGCAGTCTGGAATCGCCGGCGGCCCGCCGCGTCCCACTCAAACGCGGCGGCGGCGTCGCGCGCGGCAATCTCTTCATCCAGGAATCTTTGTGTCCGTATCTTCTTGTCCTCCGCCTCCAACGCATCGGCGTAGGCGGTCTCCGCCGCCTCCAGGCCCGCCGTCAGGCTGGCCGGATCGGTGCTCGCCAGTTCGTTCAGGATGGCGGCAGACTCTTCGAACTCATCGAGGAGCCGCCACGTTTCGTCCGGCACCGCGGCTTCCCACGCGTCCAGATCCGCCTTCATCTCCGCGGTGTACGCCGTTTCGGCGGCATCGAGCGCGCCCTGGGCCGTGTCCCTTTCCCCCGTCGCTGTCTGCACGTCTGTATCGGCGCCGGGATCGGCGTCGATATCGGCGGTCTTGGCCGCCAGGATCGCCTGGTCCAACGCGGCCTGCTTCGCCTCTAACTCGGCGCGGGCCTCGTCGCGGGTCTTTTCCGCCGCCGCGGCCGTCGTTCCGTCAGTCACCAGCGTCGTGTCGTTGATGTGGGCCTGTTGCTCCGAAGTAAGAGGAGAGGTTGCCGGATTCGCGACCTTGGCGAGCAGGGAGACGGCCCGGTCGAACTGTGCCCGCCCTTGCGTCACGTAGTCGCGCAGCTTCGCCTCGGAGCGGCGGAACCGATAGCTGAGCTTAGCGGCGCTGATCTCCTGCGCGGCGGCCAGCGCGGCATCGGCCAAGCCAAACTGCCCCACGGCAGCGCTGCGGCGTTCGCGCGCGCGAGCGATGAGCGCAGCCGGGATATCCGATTCGATTCGCGCCTTGGCGGCTGTAAACGGCTCGTTCTCCGGCGCCGAATTCAACGCATCGGAGGCGTTCGAGCGCAGCGTGGAAAGCGGCTCCTCGCCGAGCGCGTTCCGCCATGCGGTTCGCTGGCGGTCCTCGTCCTCGACGGCCTGCCGGTTCGCTTCGGTTTTCTTGAGGCGGTCACTGGCCCCTCTCAGGCCCGCCGCCGCCCGGGCTTCCGCGCTCGCCGCCGCGGCCAACGCCTCGTCCTTGTCAAGCAGCTCGGCTTGCTTCGCCCGGTGAGCGATGGTTTTCTCGCCGAGCTGCGCCAGCAGTGGCTCACCATCGGCGGGCGTTTCAACTTCGGCCAGGGCGGCGCGAATCGCTGTAAGTTCCTTTTCGAGCGCCGCCAGTTGCGCCACAACCGCGTCGCGATCGAGGCGCGCCTGGGCGAGTGCGGCGCGTGCATCCGATAGAGATTGCCGCGCCGCTGTTTCTGCGGCCAGGGCGCTATCGCGCTGCTGAGTTACCAGATCCAATAATGGAGCGGCCATATCGACTCCTTCCGTCTCAATTCCTTGCCATGCCGGCCGGGACGCCGGGAAACGCTTTGCCGGCTTTCTCGTACTCCCGCCGGATCGCGCGCACCAGGTGGGTGCGCATAATCTTGCCGCCGTCAGCCGCGGCCAGAAACGCCGCCGCCACGGCCGAATTCCGAATCAGACCGCCCACCACCGGATAGAGCGCGGCGAGTTCGTACAAGTTCACTTCACTATCCAAAACGTCATCGCTCGGAATGTGCCGCCGCCAGATCTGGTGGCGCTCCTCACGGTCCGGCTCGTCAAAGTTCACCACGAACTCCAACCGCCGCAGAAAAGCCGGATCGATGTTCTGGCGCAAATTCGTCGCGAGGATCGCCAGCCCTTCGAAGCGCTCCAGCCTCGACAACAGGTAGGCGGTTTCGAGGTTGGCGTACCGGTCGTGCGCGTCGGACACCTCGGTCCGGCGGCCAAACAGCGCGTCGGCTTCGTCGAAGAAAAGTACGGACTGCGCCCGTTCGGCCGCGTCGAACACCGAGGCAAGGTTCTTCTCGGTCTCACCAATCCACTTCGACACGACGCGCGAAATGTCCACCAGCAGCAGATCCACCGCGAGCGCGTTCGCCATCACTTCGGCCGCGAGCGTCTTGCCGGTGCCCGGTGGACCGGCGAACAGCATCCTGACACCACGCGCACCGGTGCGGCCTCTGAGAAAACCCCAGTCGTCAAGCACCGTACCCTGATGGTCGAGACGCGACACCGCGTCCTGAAGCTGCTGCTCGCGGTCGCGCGGCAGTACCAGGTCGCCCCAGCCCGCATGAGGCCGGATCAGCCGCACGCCGCCAGCAAGCGCAATCGTTGCGCGTGCGCGGAGACACTCGGCGACGTCGTGCGGGTCCGGCGCGCGGCCGTCAATCCGTTCGACACAGCGGACGTCGCGCGCCACCTCGGCGGCGGTCGCCGGTTCGACGAAATAGCGCGAAGCGAAGCGCGCGGCGCCGTCGACCAGTTCCGGCAAGATTTGCGACCACATCCGCCGGCGGGCTGAGATCGGCACTGGCTCGGCCAGCACCCCAATCAGCGGACGAGTGGAGCGGATCGCCGCCGCTCCCGTGCGGCAGGAGAACACAACCGCGTCGGGAAACGCGTCGAAGTTCGGCGCGTCGGGTGGCGCCATTCCGTCCGGCGCCGGCAATCGCAGCACGGGCACTGCGTTTCGCGCAAGCGCCTGCGCCTGAATTTGCCGGCGCCCCTCCAGGTCGGGCGCGCCCTTCAGGGGAAATCCTAGCGCTTCGCGATTCGAAGCCGCCACCAGGGCGAGCGCCCGCTGGAATGCAGTCTCCTCGGAGTCGGCAGAAACGAGGATTAGGCAGGGCTCACCTTTCTCGATGGCGTGCGCCGCGCGGTCCACCGCCGACGTTTCCAGCCATTCCTCCAGACCGGACGTCGGGAACGGCCCTTCGACCCGCTCAATCGATTCCGGCCAGTACGGCAAACCGTGCAACGCGGGCCAGAGTCCGTCGGCCAGCTCGAGCGAGCGCTCGAAGAAAGGAACATCGCCCGTCAATCGAATGACGCCGCAGCGCGTCAATACCCCCGATTCCAGAGTGGCCCGGAAGCTAGGCCGTTGGTTCATATCACCGGCCAGGAACTGGGCGGCCAGTCCCGCGGAAGGACGCGGCTCGCCGCGCGGATGCAGGGTGCGGAGCGTCGCGGCCAGCCCTTCGTGTTCCTCGGGCAATCCCGCGAGGATGATCAGGTTCCGTCCGAGCGGACTTAGGTTCAGCTTGGCCGACAACCGGTCCAGCGGGGTCGCGCCCGCTGCCGGAGTGTTCCCGCCGCCGCGGACCGATTGCTCGATGCTGCGCAGAAATGCCCCGGCCTGCGAGACCGCGGCATCCGGCTGCGGCAGCGATGAAGCGAGAAAATCCGCCAGGCGTCCCGCCATTTCTCCCGCCTCGCTGCTGAGCCTCTCACTCATAGACAAACTTCACCACTACGCCGAGCCACGGTAGGTAGCCCGGGTCCAAGTCCAATCCCACACGCCGCAAATCGGTGGAGACGTCGTCCAGTGACAAGTGCGCTTCGATCCAGCCGGGGTCGGCGGCGATGATCGCGATACGCCGGCAGACGAATCGCAACAACTGTTCCGGCGGCAGTTCCAAGTGGTGGAGGCGTTTTTCCAGATCCGCGAGAATCGCGGCGGCCGCCGAGTGAATCGCCTCAAGTTCTTCGTCGGACGGTGGATCTTCGGGAGACGACGGCGGCTCCGCGTCCGGCGCGAGTCCCGCGAACGCGAGCGCGCCCGCATCTTCCGGCGCGGCGTCAGTCAGCGTGAGTGCCAGCAGGTGCAATCCCCACGCCAGCGGACGCGGCTGAAGAGTCTTGGAAAGCGCTGGCGCCAAATCGAGACCAGCCACCACGTTCAATAGGAACAGCAGTCCGCCGTACTCCGTACGTCCCTCGACGCGAACCGGCGTAACCGGTGAATCCTCGGGCAAGGTGTCATCGGCGGGCAACTCTGGAGGGTCGGCTGGTGTCTTTGTCGCGCTTGCGCCGTCACGGGAATCCGTGGTTTGGCGCCGCCGCAGTTCGCCTCTCATCTCCGCGAGAAGCCCGTCGAGAAAAGTGCGATCACGGCGAACAAGGATCGGGTCCGACTCGATCACCGCCAGCACCGCAAGCGCCGCTATGGATTCTTCGGCGATCAACGCCGTGAGCAAGCCAAGCTTCGAAGACCGAAGAATCTGCCGGCAACACGCGGCAATCTCTCGCTGCACCTCCGTTGACTGCGGTACTGCGAGACTGCCGGTGGAATAAGCCAGCCCCGCCGGCGCAGCGACGGCGTGAGAAGCGGCAACCGCCAACGTAGTCCAGTGACCCGTCTCCAACCACGCGCAAAGTGGACCGGTCAAGCCGGAACGCACCAGGGCATTCAGCACCGGCACGACCGCCTGCGGCTCGCTCAGTAGCGCCCGCACCATCTCGCTTACGGCCTCACGCTCCGGCGGGCGCTCGCCGCCCTTCCAGAAACCGAGTTGTCGCCAGGCCCAGCCGCGCCGGTAGTCGGCGCGTAGGACTCCCGCGGCCATGTCGATGAGCGCGTGGGTCCGCGAACTGTAGCGGACAACGCCCTCGATCGCGCGCCCGCACGCTACCTGTTGAATCGCCTCGGCCAGCAGCAGGCTCCAATGAGTGGCGAGAGACTCGTCAGACAGCGAAAGCCGCGGCCGGAAGAGCGACGACGACGCCCGAACGCAGATCTGTTCGTGGGGCGAGACGCCGGTCCGCTCCAGCGCCAATTCTAACCGGCCGTCAAGGACCATACTAAAGATGCGGTCGAGGCGAAGGCGGGTTTCTTCCGCTGAGACCGGCAGCCGGTAACGTTTCTTCAATCGTCTGATCCGCACCGCGTCCATGGATCAGCCCACCCTCGTATCCTTGCCCAGCCGGCTGGCGCCTGGTTTTGTGCCGGCCTCGGCACGGCCGAGGACGGCACCCTTGCCGAGCAGCGACTGATCCAATTGCAGACTCCGGAACCCGCCGGTTGGTCCGATGATGGACGACAGTTCAACGTGCAACCCGCGCCCCACGCGTATGCCGGCACCCACCGTGCAGATACTCACTATCGTGTGCGCCGGACGGTGGACATCGAGAATGTGCTGCGCCACATCCTGCTGCTCCGTGCTAAGCATCACGGGAATGACGACTGCGAACCGGTGCGCATGCGTCTCGAAGGCGTCGTCCACGCTTCCCTCCAACTGCTGCGTCTCTGTCACGCCCACCGCGCCACCAACGCGAAAACCCGCGCCGAGAACTGAACTGGCCTGTAAGCCGCCGTCGCCACCGAGAATCGCACCGCCCAGGCCGCGGACGCGGAACTGCTCGATGAGGATGGGCGGGCGTCCCAGGTAAATCTCAAGGAACCGCCGCAGACCTGGAATCGTTCCGCGAAAGCGGAACAACCACACCGCTTCCTCGATGAGTGTGCGGCACGCCTGCTCCGGCCAACGCTCATCGAGGATCAACCCGACGAACGCGGCCAGCCACGGGAGAAGTTCGCGCGGCGTGCTGCGCGGATCCAGAAGCGCGTGCCGTTCATTGCCGCGGCCATCCAGTTCGCCCATCGTGCCGGCGAAGGTAGCAAGAAACCGCCGCAGGAAAGCACCCGCGATCTCTTCCCGCGAGAAAACCTTCGGGATACGGCGCAGTAGATCGTGCGATTGTTTCTCTGCACGCAGCGAACGGACCTGAGGAGTGAATACGGTATTGCCGCTGAGTTCGAGCGTCACCCAGAGATAGCGCCCAGCCTCGGTAATCACCGGCGCTTCGTAAGTGGCGAACGAGTCATCGGGCGCGACCGCCACCCAGGGGATCTCGCGGCCAGTCTCCTTGCGGTGGAGCGTCTGCGTGACGCCACCCGCATCGGGAACCAGCGAGAGCGCCGGCATCGGAGGAGAGAGATCCGGCCGGAT
>CAYPUQ010000153.1:0-12941 GCA_964413655.1 uncultured Solibacteraceae bacterium
GGCCGGCCGCTCGCGATGCGCAGCCGCGGGCGACTCAGGAACCTGGGGAGGCTGCGGAAGGGAATCGATGGCGGCGTAGAGTTCGTCCGGAAGGAATGGTTTGCTCACATACGCGTCCATGCCGGCGGCGAGAAACCGGGCTTCGTCGCCCTGGATGGCGTGCGCGGTGAGAGCAATGATGGGGATCCGCCGACCAGTGCCGGATTCGCGGCGGCGGATCTCAGCGGTCGCTTCCAGGCCGTCCAACTCCGGCATCTGGACATCCATCAGAATAAGGTCGAACGGCTCCCGGTCGATCAAGCGCAATACTTCGCGACCATTTGTTGCCACCGCCACGCTGTGACCAGCCTTTTCGAGTAGCCGGACCGCCACCAGGCGGTTCACCTGATTGTCCTCGGCGAGCAAAATGCGCCGCGCCGGATGCGAGACGGGCTTAAGCGCCGAGGCAGGCGCGTCTGGACGGGGGGCCGGCATGCGTTCAGGCTCGACGCGAGTGTCGAAGCAGGCCGTGAAATGGAAACGGCTGCCCTGCCCGGATTCGCTCTCTACCCAGATGCGCCCACCCATGAGGCCGGTCAGGCGCGCGCAGATCGCGAGTCCGAGGCCGGTGCCGCCGTACCGCCGTCCGATGGAACCGTCAGCTTGATGAAAAGGGTCGAAAATCAGGGCTTGGGCTTCGGCCGGAATACCGATGCCCGTATCCCAGACTTCAAAATGTACCGTGCAGTTGTCACCGGAGGACTCTTCAACCCCGGCCCTGACGCCGACCTCCCCGCTCCCGGTAAACTTGATGGCGTTGCCGACAAGGTTGACCAGAACCTGCCGGAGCCGGTTCGAGTCGCCCATAAGTAAATGCGGCACATCGCGGGTCACCTCGCAACGGAGGGACAGCCCTTTCTGCTTCGCGCGGGCGGACAGGATGGCCAGTGTCTCGCTGATGGCTTGGCGCACGTCGAGTGGCGCCGGTTCAAGGTCGACCTTGCCCGCTTCGACCTTGGAGAGATCGAGGATGTCGTTAAGCAGACTGAGCAGCGAACTGCCGGAGATACTAAGGGTCTCGACATACTCCCGCTGCTCGGCCGTCAGCGGCGTCTTGAGGAGGAGTTCGGCCATACCCATAACACCGTTCATGGGAGTGCGGATTTCGTGGCTCATGTTGGCCAGGAACTCCGACTTGGAGCGGCTTGCCAGTTGGGCGGACTGTTCGGCCTTGCGCCGCTCGGCCACTTCGCGCTCCAGCGCCAAGGTACGCACGGCGATCACGTCTTTCAATACCTGCTGGCGCCGGCGCAGGTGGCGTTCCCGCCAACTCAAGAGAGCCCGGAGCACGGCGAAAAGCACTGCGATGGCGACCAGGTAGAACCAGGGAGTGCGATGAAATGGGGGCAGTAGGCGGAAAGCGGCCGTGGCGCCGGCTTCGTTCCAAACGCCATCGTTGTTGCAGGCGACGACCCAAAAACGATAGAAACCGGGTGGCAAGTTGGTATAGGAGACTTCGCGGGAATTTCCTCCCTCAACCCATTCGGCATCGAAGCCTTCCAGCCGGTAGCGAAACCGAACCTGGGCTGGCGCCAGCAAACTCAAGGCCGTGAAGCGAAACTCCACGCGCCGTGCGCCGGGTGGAAGTTCCAAATCGCCGGACAGCGGGAGCGCCTGGCCGTCTACGAGAAGTTCTTCGATGTAGACGGGCGGCGGAATGGAGTTTGCCGTTATCCGAGCCGGATCGACGACCAAAACACCGCCGTACGTGGGAAACCAGAGCCGGCCGTCGGAAGTTCGTGCAGCGCCAGGTTGGGCGCCGCCGTTGAATTCGCCACTGCGCAAGCCGTCGGCCGCCGTATATTCGCGGGGAGACATTGCGCCGAGACGGCCGAGCCGCACCTCGTCCAGTTCCGCTTTGCCGACACTGAAGAGCCCCCTCCTGCACGCGAGCCAAAGGCGTCCGCGCGCGTCGTCGAGGACCGCAATCACGGTGTCGTCCGGCAGACCGTGGACGGTCGTGAAGCGGAAGTATTCTCCTTGGCGCCAGCGAAGCAGTCCGCCGCCAACTGTGGCCAGCCAAAGTCCACCGTCCGAATCTTCGACGATGGCACGAATGTCGTCCGCCGTCTCCGCCCCGAGCAAGACTGGCTCGAAGCCCGCACCGCGAAAGCGCGCGAGTCCTCCCGAAGTGGCGGCCCAGACTACGCCGTCGCGGTCCTCAACGATGGCCCGGACATTGTTGGCCGGCAGCCCGTGCTCCACCGCGTAGTGATCGGACCGGCCATTTCCGAACCGGCGCACGCCGGCTTCGGCGGGGGCGAACCAGACCTCGCCGGAGCGCGTGACCCATAGTGCGCGGCCGATAGCCGGCGGCTTGCGCGCGGGCCGGAAGACGGTCTCGACGCGGCCGGCGCGGTAGCGCTGGAGAATACCTCCCTCGGCGCCGAACCACGCCGTTCCGCGGCCATCCGGAAAGACGGGCCAGATCAAGTTGCTGGCGAGCCCATCCCCGAGCCCCAGACCGGCAATGGCGCCGCCCTCCAGGCGGGCCAATCCGCCACCAGCCGTCGCAACCCAGACGGCGCCGCGCTCATCCTCCCGGATCGACCAGATCAGATCGCTCGGCATCCCTTCGCGGCGGGAATAGACGGTCAGCGGCTGGTCGCGCAGGCGAACGAGGCCCGCTCCCGCCGTTCCAATCCATAGGCTTCCTTCGCTGTCCTCGAACAGACTGCGGACGATGTCGTTTGGCAGACCTTCGCGAGTGCTGTAGCGATGAAAGCGTCCATTGCGATACAAGCAGAGTCCGCCACCGTCGGTACCCACCCATAAATTGGCTCCGCGGTCGGTTAGCAAACTGAGAACAATGTCGATTGCCAAGCCGTCCCGGACCCCGAATGTCTCGATCTGGCCGTTGCGCAGGCGGTTGAGACCGCCCAAGCGGGTTCCAATCCACAAACTGCCTTCCGCGTCTCCGCGTAAGGCCCACACCGAGTTGTGGGAGAGCCCGTCCTCGCGCCGGTAGGTCCGAAAGGCGCCATCCGTCCAGTTGCTCAGACCATCGTCGGTGCCGATCCAAAGGCTGCCACCGGAATCCTCCCAAAGGGCGCGGACGAACGGATGAGCCAAGCCTTCCCGAGGAGTCAAATGGCGGATCACCCGCCGGTCGCGGTAGGCGAGCAGGGCGTTGTGCTCGGTCCCGATCCAAAGGACGCCGTCGCGGCCCTCCAGGAGAGCGCGGATTGGGCCCGGCGGGGTGCCTCCGCCGAGATCGGCGACTTCGAAGGCGCCTCGGTCGTAGTGAATGAGCGCACCGGTTGATGTGCCGATCCAAAGGCCGCCGTCGCGCGAGGCCAGGAGGGTGAGTATGTGATCGTCCGCGGCCAGCGCCGGCGTGTTCCGGCTATCGTAAGTGGTGAATCGAACGCCATCGAAGCGGGCCAGCCCGGCCTGGGTGCCCAGCCAGAGATAACCGTCGGCGGTTTGGGCGATCGCGCGAACTGAGTCCTGCGGCAGACCGTTGCGCGTAGTCCAACTGTCCTGCCCGTACTGTGTGATGGCCTTCCTTGGATCGAGCGCGAGGGCCGGCGCGCTAATCAGGATGAGAAGAGCCAACAATCCGGCTCTGAGTCGCATCAAGAGTCTATATCGGCCATTCGCAGCGAGAACTGAAGGCTTCCTATTCCGGCTGGGTCCCCCGTGACTCTCCCGGTATGGGAGGCGTCCCGCCGCGCGGGTTTCCCGTTTCCGGCGGAAAATGTTCTAATAGTCACCAGGGCTCATAGGCCCCCACGAGGACTAGAATGAACGAAATCAAGCAGATCATTTCTCGACTTGAGAAACAGCGAGCAGGTATCGAGCGCGCAATCGCGGCGCTACGCGAGGTCTCCGAAGGAGCGGCGGCTGGAGCCCCCGAGCCATCTCCCCAGAAGCGTGGCCCGAAGAAGAGACGGCTCAGCAAGGAAGGGCGGGAGCGAATTGCCGAGGCGGCTCGGCGGCGGTGGGCTGCGCTGAGGGAGGCGGCCGGAACGGCACAGGAGTCCGCCAAACCGGTGGCGCGGAAGAAACGTGGACGGAGGAAAGCCGCCAAGACCGTGGCTGCGGCCTGATCGGCCGTTGAGAACGGAACCGCGCGGCGTCCCCGGCGCTGGAGGCGCCGCCTATCCGTGAATCACGGAGCCTGATGGGGTACTGGCATGGCTCCGTGATTCTGTCTTTCCCCATTGATGCCGGGCATCGACGGCTCTGAGCGAGTGTCCTGCTGGCATCGCGAAACTAGAAGACGATCTTTGCCGAGACCATCACGCGGCGCGGCGTGCCCGACTGGCCAGTTATCATTCCAAAAGTTCGCTGAGTCACCGCACCGTTCGGGTTTGCCGGATTCATCTTGTTGAAGAGGTTCTGGGCCTCGAAACGAAACTGCAGTGCGCTCGATTCACTCCACAGAGGAAAGTCTTTCATGAGCGAGAAATCCCACTGCGAAAAGCCCGGTCCGCGGAAGTTGGGAAACGTGCTGGGCACATCGCCGATCTCGAACCCCTGCACGAGGCGGAAAGCCGACGGATTGAAATAGTGTTGGAAGTTCGCCGCGCCTTCCAGTGACTGGTGTCCGGCAATCCCGTTGTCGTAATCGATGCGCGGGGATTCGAAGCGCGGCCGCGTCGTGCGCCCGTGGCCGATGTTGTACCACTGTGAGCCAAGCCCGCCCACTCCGCCGCTCGGGGTGAAGACCAGAATCGGTTGACCCGTGCGGAACATCGTCGTGCCGGCGACACGCCAGCCGCCGGCGACTTTGTCGAGTACTGTCCCGGTGACACCCTGAGGACTACCCAGAAACGGCTTGCCGCGGCCGAAGGGAAGTTCCCACGAGTAGTTAAAGAGAAAGCGCTGCGAAATGTCCTGCGGCGCCACGCCATAGATGTCGCTCAGAGGGAGTCCGGCCTGCGGGAACGCCTGCTGGTTCGGACCTTGGGAGTGCTGGTTGTCGATGCCGCCGACATCCTGCAGCAGCTTCGAGATTGTGTAATTCGCGAGAAAACTGAATCCGCGTCCGAAGCGATGCTCGATCTGCGCGTAACCCGCGTGATAGTTCGCCGAACCGAGGGGCTCACCCATCGTCCATAACTCCTGCCACAGCGGATGGCGCTGGAACATGCGGCCGAAGGGGAGCGTGCGGCCGCCTTGGCCGGTGTTGGCTGGAATCTGTCCGAAGAAGGGGTTGTTCACCGGATTGTTCAATGGTGCTCCGATCGGACCCAGAATGTTGTAGGCGTAGGGAAGGATGTGCTCGCCCGTGCCCAGCCAGAATGGCAGGTTTCGCCCGGCGTTACCGGAGTAATTGACTTCCACCACCCAGGCGTTGTCGCCACTACCGAACTCGCGCTGGATGCCGAGTTGGAAGACGTGTTCGTGTCCCGCCGCCTGGTCGATCGCATTGGCGATGAACCAGCCGCCCATGACGGAACGGTTAAGTGCCTCGACATCGCGTGTCGCCGGAACGTAGCCGGCGCCGCCCGGCATGGGCTCGCTGAAGCGCAAGGGAAAGCTCAGCCCGCCGTCGGGCGATCCGCCTTGAATGAACCGGGCAAAGTCGCCGTACCCGATGTTCCATGGCGCGCCGTTCAAGAAGACGCCGCCGGTGGTCGTGAGGTACTGCACTCCATAGCCCGCGCGCAGCACGGTTCGCGGCAGAAACTGCCACGCGACGCCGACCCGGGGGCCGAAGTGATTGCGGATCGGAACCTGGGACGTGCGCGTCGGATACTCCGGCGTACCCGTCATCGCTACCCGGCCCTTTATGCCGTTGACGAACCAGTACGGCTGAGCGATATTCGAGGCCACTCCCGCCTGCTGCAGGGCATCACCCCAACTCCAGCCCGGGTTGGGTTCCCACGGCCACTGATATTCCTTGTCCCACCAGAACTGGCGGTCGAAGCGTTCAGTCCGAGGTGGCTCGTAGTCCCAGCGCAGGCCGAGGTTCACGGTCAGCCGCGGGGTCAGCTTGATGTCGTCCTGCACGTACGCGCCGTGATACGGCTGTAAGGAGGCCGGTCCGGCAAGTTGCGTGCCGGAACCGCCCGTGACCGCGCCCAGGAGCCATGAGGCGAAGCCGGAACCGGTTGGCGCCGGCGCGTCAAAGAAGCGGGAGGTCACGCTGCGCTGGGTCCCTGCGGACAGGTTTCCGCCCGAGGTGACATTGGAGTAGTAGCGGCGATGCTCGTAGCCGAATTTCAACGTGTGCTTCCGCCAAAGTTTCTGCACGGAAACCATGCCCGTATAGCTCGTGTCGCGCACCTGCGTGATGGATCCACCGCCCAACGCGGCGATCGTGTCGCCAGTGCCGAGCGACGGAGCGCGGTCGCGAGCGCCCCCGATCAGCGTGAGGATCTCGCGCTGCATCGGCCATCCCGAAGTGTCGATCGACGAATCGATCGAGGAACCGCCGTCCGTTCCCAGCCGAACCAGACCGCCGCGCAGATTGAGAATCGTCGATGGCGACAGTGTCACCGTGTGTTCGGCCGAGACCGTGTGCGAGGTTTGGCTATTGAAGCCAATCGCCTGAAGCGGCGATAGCCAACGGCGCGCCGAAGAAGTGTCGTCAAAACGCGTCAGCGTGAAATGAGTCACGTGGCGATCGGACCAGTTCTGGTCGAGCCGCCCGGTCCAGCGATCGTTGTCATACGGGGTGGAGGTTGTCCCGATGAAGTTCTGGTCGTGACTCGATCCTGGTTGCGCCGGGCGGTTCGGCTCGGGATAGTGCGAGAGAAAAACGCTCGACAGCGGATCGATTCTCGAGTGCGGAATGCGGTTGCCCGGAAAGGCATCGCGCACAACCCTTCCGCCTTCCACGCGCGCCGTGAGCGGATCGAAGATCTGGACCGGCAGACCCTGATCGATCAGGCTCTGCGAGAAGTCTCCCTGTCTTTCGAGCGCCGTGGGTACTCCAGCGGTCGCCGCGTTCGAGCCCGTCGAGCGCCGCACGCCCTCATAGTTGAGGAAGAAAAAGGTGCGGTCCCGGCCGTTGTAGACCTTTGGCAGGAAGATCGGGCCGCCGATGCTGGCGCCGAATACGTTGTCGTGGAAAACGCCCTTCGCCCGGCCGAAGCGGTTGGAGTTCCAGTCGTTGGCGTTCAGCTTGTCGTTGCGGAAGAAATGATAGACGGAGCCGTGCAGTGCGTTGCCGCCCGACCGCGTCACCATTGTGACGGCGCCACCCGAAAGCCTCCCGTATTCCGCCGAGAGGCCGTTCGTGAGAACTTTGAACTCGCTGATCGCTTCCATCGACGGCACCGACGAGGGAATGTCGTGCCGGTAGCCGGTGGTCACCGGGATGCCATCGATGAAGTATTCGGCTTGCGCGGTGCGGCCGCCGTTGATGCGGAAGTCGTTATCGTGGCCGGCTTGCTCACTGGTGACGTTGTTGACGTTCGGCGTCAGCAGCGCGAAGGCCAGAGCGTTCCGGTTGTACTGCGGCAGTTCCTGGATGCGGCGGTTGTCGATCACCAGGCCAGTTTGGACGTCCTCAGTACGCAACAAGGGAACTTCGGCCGTGATGCTGACCGATTCGGCCTGCGACCCCACCTCCATCGCGATGTCGATGTTGACGCGGTCGCCGATGCGCAGTAGTATGCCGTCGCGCTGCAGCGTACGGAAACCCGCCGCCTCGACGCGCAGGCTGTAATTGCCGGGAATTAGGCCGGGGAATGCGTAGATGCCCTCGGCGTTGGTCGGGGCGGTGCGCACCACGTTGGTGGCCTCGCTGCGCACCGAGACCGAAACGCCGGGCATGACCGCACCCGAGGGATCTGTCACCTGACCGCCAAGGCTGGCTTGGCTGGTTTGCGCGGCAAGTGGGAGGACGCTCACAAATACCGCCGAAATGAGACCGAGGGAACCAGTTCCGGTACGCATAGGCACTCCTTATTGCGGAAGTGGCTGGAATTAGATCACAGCGGTGCAAGGGAGTCAATGGTCCAGGAGTTCGTTCGCTTGTTTGAAGCCGGCGGCGGACTACTGATTTCGCTTCGGTTCGTTAAACGACCGCTCGACCATGTCGCGCGGATCCGTTGAAACGCCGTGGTCGCGCCACAGCCAGCGCATCATCTCGGGGAGAACGGTTCGCAACATCTTCTGGCCATGCCGAGCGACTCCCCAGGAGTAGTTCACGTCGTAACCCTTCGCGGTGAGCGCCTGCTGCATGCGAACGTTCTGATAGAACCAGTCGCGGGTCTCATCGTAGCTTCCGTCGATGCGTAACGCGCGATTGTCGTTGCGGCCATCGACGAGGAAGATGCGAATCGGTTTCTTTTCGCTCTCGCGGATGACGTCCGGATAGGCGTGGCCGCCGCGAATGTTGGTGAAACTGCCAACGTTGCTCAATACCTTGCGGAAGTGATCCGGCCGCTCCCAGGCGACGGTGAACGCGGCAATGGCCCCCGAACTGGATCCGCCGATACCGTGGCGTTCAGGATCTTTCGAGATGTTGTAGTCCTTATAGAGCACCGGAAGCAATTCGTCGACGATCACGCGGGCGTACCGGTCGTCGAGCGTGTTGTACTCGGTGGGCCGGTTCGTGTCGCGGTCGCCCCAGTTGCGCGGTGTCGGTTCCGGCTGGTCCGGACGGCGGCCGGGGTTGATGAAAACACCAATCATCACAGGGATCTCGCGGCGGTAGATCAGATTGTCCATGACAAACTGCGCGCGCACATCACCCTCGGGCGCCATGAACGCCTGTCCATCGTTGAAGATCATCAGGCTAGCGGGAACCGCCGGATCGTACTGCGCGGGTACATAGACCCAATACGTGTGCTGGGTCCCGGGATACGCCTCGCTTGGCAAGGTAAACGGCCCCTTGATGTCGCCTTTGGGCACACCGTCGCGTGGCAGCGAGTCGGGCGACAGTTCGTAGTGGATGTCGGTGTTAGGCGTCTCGACCATCGGCACACGCCCGCCCTTGCGCTCGGCGGCCGGCCGGCCCTGAGGATTCGGTGGCGGCGTCTGTGCGAAGGCCGCGGTGGCCAACAGGACGAATATTACGGAGAGGTTGCGTTTCATCGAGTTCAAGCGGTCAACATATCACGGCCGGTAAGCGGACGGGGCAAAGCCCGGTGGCACTCACGTGCGCCAGCGGACTTCGGTTTGCTTTTCGACCTTGGCCGGGTCGATTTCGATTCCGAAGCCCGGGGCGGCGGAGATCTTCAGCTTCCCGTTCACCGGAACGGGCGGTTCCGTCAGGAAGTAGTAATACGACGCCATCTTGTTGATGAGGTATTCGACGAGGGGGCAGGTGATGGGTGGCTGGGCCGCTACGACGTGGAGCGCGGAATGGATGTTGTGGCCATGGGGGACGACCTGCGCGTCGTAAGAGGAAGCCAAGGTACACATTTTCATGAGTTCGGACACTCCGCCGCACCATTCGGGGTCGGCCTGGACGACGCTGATGGCGCCGGCGCGGAGGAAGCGGTTGACTTCCCAGCGTCCGTAGAAGTGTTCCCCGGTGGCGACGGGAACGGACGTGGCGCGGCGGAGTTCGACGAAGCTGTCAAGTTGATCCATCGGGAAGGCCTCTTCGATCCAGCGCGGCTGGTATCGCTCTACCTGTTTGGCCCAAGCGATAGCGTAGTCGAGATGCCAGCCCATGAAGGCGTCGAACATGATGTCTACGCTGTCGCCCAAGGCTTCGCGGAGCGCCGCCACAAGTTCCACGTTCTTCCGCAGACCGTCGCGGCCGTCGGCCGGCCCGTAGGCGAGGAACCACTTCTGGTGGCGATAGCCCTGGTCGCGCAGCTCGACGCAACGTTTGCGGACCAGCGCCGGTTCGACCGAGAAGCCGAGGCAGGAGCCATAGGTATCGATCTCCGGGCGCGAGGGACCGCCCAGCAGACGGTAGACTGGCGCCTTGTAGTACTTTCCGCGCAGATCCCAGAGGCAGTTGTCGACCGCGCTGAGGGCCATCATGTAGTGGCTCGAACGGGCGTGGCGGTTGGAGCGGTACATCTGGTCCCAGATGGTTTCGATGGCCAGAGCCGGTTTGCCCATCAGGAAACCGCGGAGTTGCTGATCGAGGACGGAGGCCGCTTCTCGATCGACCGGGCCGTAGATGCCCTCGAGTCCGCCGGAAGTCCTGATCTTGAGGTAGATGGACGAGATGGTCTGCGTGGCCTGTGCGGCCGGCGGCCCTTCGACGTAGGGCTTGGGACGGTGCTCGTCGTAGATGTGGATCGGCTGCACCTGGTGCTGGCGGTTGGCGCCCGGGCGCGTCTCGCGGCGGCCTTCGTAGCGCCAGATTTCGATGGCGGCGATCTTCTCGGAAGCCGCCGCGTCCTGCGCCCACTGGAGGGCGGGAACGGTAAGTGTGGAGAGAAATACACGACGTCGCATTGAAGGGGATTGTATCAGTGGCTCACGACCGGCTGGGGGTATTTGCGCCAACCGCAAGCCGTACGGTGTTGGGACTATCCGATTCCGTTCGCTACGGACATCGCCAGTCCGCGCGGACTGTCCCACGAGACGAACGTTCGATAAGATAGAAAAAACGGACATGAAGATCACAAACTGGTTGTCGGTCTTAGCGTTGGCAGGCGTGGTGGCGCTCGGTGCGTGCGGCAGTGCCCCCAAGACGGAGTCGAAGAAGGAACCGGAGAAACCACCCGAGCCTGTGACCGGCCGGTATGCAACCTACCAGGCCTACCTGTCGGCGCGGACGTGGGCGCAGGACCTGGAGGTCTTCCAGGCGATCAGCGTCACGCTGCCCGAGGTAGCGTCCGGCGAGGGCAAGTATCCGATGTGGCGCATTACGTTCGTGTCGCCCAGTAAACGCGCCCGCAAGACGTACAACTACTCGGTGACCGACTCGCAGGGCATCTACAAAGGGATCTTTAGCGGTCCGGACGAGGCGTATAGCGGACCGGTAGGACAGAACGCGCCGTTTTCGATTCAGGCGCTGAAGATCGACAGCGACGAGGCCCTCAAGACGGCGATGGACAAAGGCGCCGCGTATGCGAAAAAGAACCCGGCCATGCCGATCTCGTTCCTGCTGGAGAATACGAAGCGGTTCCCCAATCCGACCTGGCGCGTAATCTGGGGCGACAGCGTGGCGACGAGCGCATATTCGATTTACGTCGACGCGGCGACCGGCGATTATCTGCAGACGATGCGGTGAGTCAGCGCATCCGCCGCTTGCGCGCGGCGGGCCGGCCGGGATCGTCCGGAATCGGGGCGACGCGGACGAACGGGATCAGGCTATTCTGTGCCGGCCGCTCCATGGGCCGCGGATGCTCGGCGAGTTCGCGATTCAGCGAGGTGACGAATTCCTCCATTTGCCGCTGCATCGCCTCCATCTTTTCGCGCATGTTGAGAATGATTTCCACGCCGGCGAGATTGACGCCGAGGTCGCGGGTCAGCTTGAGAATGATCTCCAGCCGCTCCAGGTCTTCGTCCGTGTAGAGGCGCGTGTTGCCCTCGCTGCGCGACGGCGTCAGTAGCCCCTCGCGCTCGTAGAGGCGAAGGGTTTGCGGATGCACTCCGTACTGCTCGGCGACGGCCGAGATCATGTAAGCGGCCTTGGATCGGGTTCTCCGCATTGCTACCTCCAGTGTGTCATGTGGCCGAGGGCCGCCTGCGCGCGGCCCGGTGCGAGCACGTTCGCTACACCTTGGCCCACATCCCGGCGCGGGGATCTTCAGTATGGATCTTGGCCAGTTCCCGCAGGATCTCGCGCGTACGCTCATCGTCCACCTTCGGCGCCTGAATCGCTACTTGCGCAATCTGGTCGCCGCGGCGGTTCTTGCGGGCATTGAAGATGCCCTTCTCGCGGAGCCGGAACTTCTGCCCGTTCTGGGTGCCGAGCGGGATCTTCAACAGCGCCTTGCCGTCGATGGTCGGCACTTCGATTTTCGTGCCCAACGCCGCTTCCCACACGGTGACAGGCACTTCAATGTGGATGTCGTCGCCATCCCGGTGGAAGAACGGATGCTCCTCCACGCGGACGGTGATGTAGAGGTCGCCCGGCGGTCCGCCGGCAACCCCGGCGTTGCCCTTCCCGGCGACGCGCAGCCGGTCGCCTGTGCTGACGCCCTGCGGAATCCGCGCTTCGACCGCCTCCGTGCGCGAGACGCGGCCGTCGCCGTGGCAGGCCGTACAGGCGTTCCGGATCTGTCCCGTTCCTTCGCATCGCGGACAGCTCAAATTGAAGCGCATGGCGCCGGCCTGCTGCGTGACGCTGCCCGATCCGTTGCAGTTGGGACAGACCATCCGCGTGCCGCCGGTAGCGCCACTGCCATTGCAGGCCGAGCATACTTCCTGGCGGTTGATGTTCAGCCGGACCTGCGTTCCCTTGATGGCGCGCCAGAAGTCCACGTTGAGGGCGTATTCGAGGTCGGAGCCCGGCTGTGGCTCCTGCTGGACGTGCCGGCCTGCCTGGCGGTGGAAGAACTGGCTGAAGATATCGCTGAAGCGGGAACCGCCGCCGGTTTCGGTCCGCGCCCGCCGTCCAGCGCCTTCGGGATTGATATCCGAGAAGTCGAAGCCGCCGAAATCGAAGTTAAAGCCCTGGGCGCCGGGCGCCCCCTGACCGGCGCCGGGCATACCGGACTCGGAATAGAAACCGAACTGGTCGTACATCTGACGTTTTTTGGCGTCGCTGAGCACGTCGTAGGCTTCCTGAAGCTGCTTGAAGCGCTCCTCCGCCGTTTTGTCGCCGGGGTTGAGGTCCGGATGGAATTTGCGGGCGAGGCGGCGGTAGGCTTTCCGAACGTCGTCATCGCTCGCCCCACGCGGGACTCCCAGTGTTTCGTAATAATCCTGTTTGGCCGTCATCCCGCTCTTGGATCCCTCCCGCGGAGCGGGGCCGCCGGCCGGCGACGGACGGCCCCGCCGCGATTACTTCTTCTTCTCGCTGTCGTCGACGTCGACGAACTCGGCGTCGACCACGGTGTCCTTCGAGTCGGCCGCGGCGGAGC
>CAYPUQ010000154.1:0-12816 GCA_964413655.1 uncultured Solibacteraceae bacterium
TGGCTCAGAGGCGGGAGCGCCGGCTACAAGGGAAAGGCGCTCTGAGAGGATACTAGTGGTTCCAGACGCCTGGAGGACGAGACGAAAGTGCTTGCGGCGCTGCGCGAAGGACGTGCCCCGGCCGGTGTTCACCGGCGGCTTGGTCTACATCTCAACCGGCTTTTACCAACCGGAACTCCTCGCCGTCCGAGTGGACGGGCGCGGCGATGTGACCCGAAGCCACGTCGCGTGGCGGTATGGGCGCGGTGTCCCGCTCACGCCGTCGCCGGTGCTGGTGGACGGCCTGATCTACATGGTGAGCGACAACGGCATCGTGACGTGCCTCGACGCCCGGACGGGCAAGGAGCAGTGGCGCCAGCGCCTGGGCGGCAATTTTTCGGCGTCGCCGGTTTCCGCCGACGGCCGGATCTATTTCCTGAGCGAAGAGGGCGAGACGACGGTGATCGCGCCGGGAAGGGGATTCCGGAAGCTCGCGGGCAACAAATTGGACGGTCGCTTTCTGGCATCCATCGCGGTGTCCGCCGGGGCCTTGTACACGCGCAGCGACACGCACCTGTACCGGATCGGCGGAGACTGACACGGCCGCGGCGCTTCAGCGGCCTCGCTTGCGGAAGATCAATCGGGCCTCCCTCTTTGCGCTCACACCCGCGAAGAATGCGTTGACAGACGAGACCGTATCACGGTTGCGGGTGGCGCGGCGAGAGTGTTCGCGACGTTGCGCGCGGGCGGCGTGGATTCGAATCGACTGGCTACCGGACGCCAGCGGTCTGCGCGTCGCGACGCCCAGCAAGGCCGGCTAGTTTCTATGGCGAGCCTTATTGGACGCCGAAAGACCCGAGCGCCTCGCCGATCTTAATTCTTACGGCATAAGGTGGAGCCCGGACTTCCCGGCTCGATCCCCATGGCCAAGTACCTCGCGTACGCGGTCGGCGAGGAGCGGACGGGCGTCTGGGCTTTTCTGTAGCTGGATCGCCAACTCGCTTCCGCAGTCGAAACGAGTGCCGGTTTCCGGCCTCCACTCACGAACAGCCTGAAAGCCTAAAGAAGCCTGAAAGACCGTCTGGAATTCAGGCGGCCAGACCGCGCGCAAAACACCCTGAAAATACACCAGAAAAAACGAAAAAAACCTTGACACTCGGGAAACGCTGAGCTACAATCGAAAGGGACTTGGTCGGGGGTTAGGATGTTCCGAAACGTTCTCCTCGTGGGCGTGCTTATAGCCACAGCAGCTAAGCTCCTGGATGTGCCCCCTCCCCGCGTCATTCCACTTGCTGACGTAAAATTTCTTACGGACAGGGGCTTGCCTCTTCGCAGCCTATTCGAAGGGGTGCCCCGGTATCCGCTGGTCCGGCAAACTCTCTCGGCACGGGGAGGAGAGCGAGTGCCGAACTGTGGCACGCCGAAATGGATGCTGGCCCGTTTAGTGGACATGCTTAGCCTCCCCTCGGTTTCTGCGTTCGCGTGCGGCTCAACCCCCTGTGGCTCTCACTACATGTACGACTATCAGCCTGTTTGTGGTTCCACCCATTGCGGATGGGGTTTCTACGCGAAATATGTGGCCAACTCGATGGAGGCAGCCTACTGCGACGGTTATTTACACACCGGTGGGTTTGATTGTGGGTCATGTGTGTGTAAAGAGGACGGGTGCAATAGCTGTCCCGAATGAATGCGAACCTAGGAGCTGGAATGTATTTACGAAGTTTCGTTTGGTCGACAAGTATGGTGGTCGTTCTCATGCCCTTAACATGGGCTGGTGATGTGGTCTCCGCCGCAAGAGTCTATGCCACCAAGACGTGGGAAGTCGCGATTCCGCACGGTTTTGCCGGGCAACCCAAGCCTAAGTTTGACAGGGGGTTGTTTCTTGTCCGTGATGTTGACTTTTCACTGATGTCGGTCTATCGTTCCTCCGGCGAGCCGGTAAAGTCGCCCTCCGGAGAACTGCTGAGGTGGAGCCGCTTTTCGTTGCCAGATGCCTCGCAGACCTCTATTGCGGATATCGCAGTATCGCCCGCTGGAGCGCTAGTGCTCGCAGGGGGAGCGCGCAATGCTGACGGTCAGGTGGCTAACTTCCTCGCTTGGCTGTCCGCAGCCGGTGCGGTCGAGCGCATAGTTCGGACCTCGCCGTTTCTGCCGTTGAGAATTTGTGTCACCGAGGATGGGTCTGTGTGGGCGGCCGGAAGGGAGTTGGATGCGGAACGCCAAAAAGAAATCCGAAATCACCCTGTACTTAGACGCTATGATCCCGAGGGTCGGCTGACTCAGTCCTTGCTGCCGCGGGAAATGTTTGAGGTTTCAGACCATCCTGCGCACGGGGGATCGACCCTGACGTGCGGTTCGGACCGAATAGGCTTCTACAGCCAGCGGGCCAACGCGTGGATCGAGGTGTCCCCCGACGGAGAGTTGCTCGGGCGGTGGAGGGGAGTCGCTCTGGACCAAGCAACAAAGGCCGCTGGTATCGGCATGACTTCTGACGAGGCCGTATATGCGGCGGTTCACGTGTCCCGGCCTGGATCGGCCGAGCCCCGAGCAGCGCTGTTCCAACTAGACAGGAGTACCGGCCGCTGGTTGTCCGTGTCTCTCGAATCGGTACTGCCGTCCGACCCATTGTCTCAATACGCGACAATCGTCGGGACGGATGGTACAAGCTTGGTTCTGGCCACCACCTTGCCAACCTTCGTCGCGGTGAGAGTCGAGTCACGATGACGGTGGGCCAGCGTGCCCGTCGCCCGAAGTTCCGTTCGCCGCAACTCAAAGAGCTCCAAGGGGGTACTCCCTTCACTCAGGCAGCCCCGAGGCCTAGCGGTTGCTGGCAGTTCGGTGGTCTTTTGGCTCAGAGGCGGGAGCGCCGGCTACAAGGGAAAGGCGCTCTGAGAGGATACTACCCTCTCAGGCCGCCTGTTTCGTCGTGGCAGCCAACCGCCGGGCCGCCGCGAAACTGCGGCCCAACAGTGTTCAGTGAACGGCATTGCTCTTAGCGGCCAAAATCGGCCACCATTATATTGCTGCCGAATCGGGCGAGCTGCGTGTACAGCAGCCACTGCAGATCTGGAGAGACCGCGAGATCGGTCCTTCTCCCGGGAAGGTTCAGTAGCGGCGCGATGGTGCGAATTTCTCCGGAGTCCAAGCGATAGCCATAGATCGCCTTGTCGTTGGCGACGCCAACGAATAGAATTTCATCGGACGTCAAAATCCACCCGTTGGCACTCCGTTCGCCGGGCAGACCGATCAACAGCCGCTCCTGCGCGGCGGCCGATGCCTGCTCCGGCCGCGATCCCGGCATTCGCCAGATGCTGTGCTGGTCCAATTTCATAAAGTAGAGCCATCTGCCGTCCCGAGACTCCTGCGAAGAAAAGCCGCCATGGCGCGTCACCTGAAGGGCCTCGCCGCCCGGTAGCGCTTGCTTCCATATCTCATAGCTGCCCGTTCGATTAGAGGCAAAGTATACGGATTCGCCGTCCGCCGACCAACTGGGCAGGTTCTCCGCGAAGGTTTCCGTGCCAGTGGTGAGGCGCCTGGGCTCTCCGCATCGTGTACCACCGGGCGGGCATTCCAATACGAAAATCCCACCGCGGCCGCCGGGCGTCGCGGACTCGAATGCCAGGTAGCGCCCGTCGGGAGACCAGCGGGGGAAGCCCGTGAGCGGACCTCGGAAATCGGTGACCCGAACCGGGTTGGAGACATCGGACGAAGCAATCCAGATTTCCAGACTACCGGAACGGTCGCTGGCAAACGCGAGGCGCCCATCGGGCGCGTAGTTGGGCCCTTCGTCGCGCCGCGTTGACACAGCGATCTCGGTGGGATCGCCATTGCCTGTTAGGGGGATTCGATAGATGTTGACATCTTCCAAGTGGTTTACCCAGGCGATCCGGCCTCTTCTGCGGTCGCTTGTGGGCCTGATCGCATCCAGCCACCCTTCTGAGATACGGACTGGCTCCTGGCCGGAAGTGACTGGAAACCGCCAGAGGCCGAAAATGGTGCTGGTGGCTTGAATCGACACGATCAATCCGTCCCCGTTTGGCGTCCAGGTATGCCCCCAAATGCTGCGCGAGTCTTTGGTGATGCGCCGGATCGGCCCTCCGGCCGCGGGCATGAGATAGACGGCGTCCAGCCAATACCCCCGCACTCTCTTGAATGCCAGAGTCTTGCCGTCCGGCGACAACTTGGGATCCCAATCGCCCCAGTCTTCGGCCGGTGGAGACGTCAGTTTTCGTTTCTCGCCGGTATGCGGGTGGAATGCATAGAGCGCCAACTGGCCCGTTCCCGGCGGGGCGTCCGAAAACACGATTTGCGTTCCATCCGGCGACCAATCCAACGAGGAACTGAGATTCGGGAGGAGCAGATCGATGAGCTTGACCGCCTGACCGCCCTTCGCCGGTATCCTATAGATTGCCCCTGACTTTCCATCGGCGGACTGAAATGAAAAAGCAATCGTGTTTCCGTCCGGCGACCAGGCGATCGGACCGATAACCCCGGACTCAAAGTGGGTCAACTGAACCGAAGTGTCCGCATCCAGGCGTTTGGCATACATTTGCGGGGTTTGATTCGGGGCCGGAGTCCAGGTAAAAGCCAGCGTTTCGCCGTCCGGCGAGAAAGAAGGCACTGCTTCCCACCCAGCCTGCGAGGTGAGCGGCCAGGATCTGAGCTCGGGCGGTTCGGACTGGCGCGGGAGTCCCAGCCGGTACGAGCCGTAAAGGGCACCGATGCCAAGCAGGCCAACCATGGCGGCCCGCCAAACCCAAGGCTGCCGCGCGCCGCCAGACGGCCTGGCGCCGGCTGTGTAACCGATGGCGGAGGATTCTCCGATGTCATGCAAGGTGGCGGCGACCTCCGCCGCGGCCGGCCGCCGGTCCGATTCTTTCGACAACATGGCGCCGATCAGCGCGGTCAGTCTGGCCGGCAGCGAGGGATTCGCCAATTCCACGCCGGGAACCGGCTCGCTCAGGATCGCCGCGGCGCTGTCGAACGCCGGATACTCCGCGAACGGGTGCCGGCCGGCCGCGAGTTCGTAAAGCACCAGACCGAGCGAGAAGATGTCGCTGGCGGGCCCCGGCGAGTCGCCCCGGATCTGTTCGGGGGACATATACCGCAGCGTGCCCGCCGGCAAACCGCCGTTTGTGCTCTCCGCCAGGGAGAGGCGGCGGGCGAGTCCGAAATCCACCAGCTTGACGTAGCCGTCGGTGCGAACCATGATGTTTTCGGGCTTGACATCGCGATGGACGATCCCGTGCGCGTGGGCGGCGGCCAGCGCCAGCGCCGTTTGCCGGCCCACGCTCAGAAGGGTATCGAGCGGAGCCGGCGTCCCGCACAGGGTCCGGGCCGCATGACCCTCGACAAGTTCCATGACGATCACGAGCGCGCGGCGGGTCTGAATCGCTTCGTGGACGGTCACGATGTTGGGGTGATTCAGCGCGGAAGCGGCCTTGGCCTCGCGGACGAACTTGGCGATTGCCGCGGGGACGCCCGCCCGTTCGTGCGTCAGGAACTTCAGCGCCACCCTTCGATCCAGGACAGTGTCCCAGCCGAGATACACATCACCCGTTCCGCCATGGCCCAACGGTGCAGCGACGTTGTAGCGGCCGACGGTCGACCCCGTCCACTCCGCTTCTTCGGCAACTGGCGCGGCGGCCGTCGGCTCGCCGTCGTCTTGATCGAGCGCCTCCAGCATCCGCAAGGCTTTCTCAATCACTTCGGGATCGTCTGTCGTCGATGCCAGGAACTCTCGCCGCCGGTCCCGGGGAGCCAGAATGGCGGCTTGATAACTGTTCAAGACCTCACGCCACTTCTCGACTGTCACGGTTGACCGATGGGACAGATTATATCCCGGATCGACAGGCGGGTGGGTTCCGATTCCCCTGGTGTCCCGGTTCCCCTGGATCTCAGCTATCGAAAAGGAAGTTGGGGGGGCCTCGGGGGTGGCCTCGGGGGTCTCTGCCTCTGAGAGGCGCTGATTTCATCGTGGCAGTCGGCGGGGAAGTGCAAATCGGAGCGGGGTCTGGCGCGGCCAAATGGACTTGGAGGCGGAAGAATTGCTTTTGCGCGACGATCGGGCCGCACGTGGACAATCGCCCTCTCGCAATTCACGGGACGAGTTTGTATTCAAGCTGCGTCGACTCCGGATCCTCCTAATTCGCCGCTTCCGGCTTGCCGGTGAAGTCTCCACCGCCGTGTCCGCGCCCAGATGCCACTGACGCGAAAAGTGGGCCGAAGGGTATCGGCCCACTGGAATGAGATCACCCCGACAGCGCTCCGCGGTTCCTACTGCTGCTGCTTCGGCGGCGCCGGATACCCCGACTGGTGCTCCCTCGCGCGCGCACCGGCTGCCACTTCTACCACTTGCGGATCCTCAGCGTCGGCCTTGTCCATCGCCATCGCCCAATAGTAAGCGAGCATGTCATCCCCGTTGTCGGCTCCCAACATCTCGTTCAGGTTGACAGGTCTCTTGGCCTCCTCCAGGCTGGCCAGGAGCCGGGGCCGGGCGCTTTCGATTTCCATTAACTGGTCGATCGCGACCGAGCTCATAATGACAAATGCCACTGCAATCACCGTGGCGCCGGAAACGACTTTCAAACCCTGCGCGGTCTTCAGGATCTTCAGCCCGGCCGATAGTCCAAAAAGTGAGGTCTCTCGTGTGGCGAACCCGCTTTGCGCTAACTGCACGCCCTGGCTAAAGGCATGCGCTGAGACAACGGAGCTGAGCGCCGCGGCGCCAACGCCGCCCACCGACATCAGTGAGCCGAGCGTCGAATTGAAGTCGATCGGCACCGTGCCGTAGTGGAATAGTGTGCCGGTGTTCGGCGCATACTGCGACTGTTGCGCGTCGCTGTGAGCCTTCCAGGCATCGTACATCCCCAAGCCCTGTTCCGCTATAAACGTGCGCCGTCTCCGAACGTAGTCCGCGAAGGACTGAATCAGCCTTTTCTCACCTGCCGTTCTGGCCGCCTCCTCCTTTGCGAGCGCGGCTCTCAGCAGAACGAAGACAAAGGTTCGGATGGATTCGTTATTGTAAGGTTTCGCTGCGATCTCCTGCCAGCGCGACTGCACCCACGCCCGGGCTTGGGGCGTGGCGTCGCCCAGATCTTGCACTTCCGCCTCATCGTAGAGAAACCCGGTGAGCCGGCTGCCTTCGAATAATTTCTGCTCCCAAATCACCTCTTTCACTCCCATCAAGTGGGCAAGGCCCGGTTGCGCAAAGGCGGGGGGCCTCCATTTGAGATTGACGCGACAGCCGTTGTTGTTGGTGTGGTTGTAGAGAGGATTGAAGTTACGCCAGGTGACCAGAACGTTGCCCACTTCATCGACGACCGGGCAGGCGAAACAGCCGCCGGCCCCGATGTCGAGAAAGGGTTTTCCGGGGCTTCGCTTGCCGGTCAGATTCATCTCCGCGGCATTGGGAGCAGGACAGCCGTTGTATGCCAGCAACGTGGCCGGCCTCGTCTCATTCAGGGTGGATGCGCAGGCCGCGGAGCTAGTGATGTGGTTCGCGGTCCTCCGCGGGTTGTTGTCGGGACACCGCCAGCAGCTCCCCCCGATGCCATCCGGCGAATACCCGTCCCAGAACGATCCCGACGGGCAGTCCCAAGGCCAGCCCGGCGATCGTACCTTGGTCGCGTGGGCCGTCGTCTCCTTCGGGACCCGCCAGCAGGCGGTGTCCTTGTCCACTGCGTCGGCGGACCGGATCCAAGCGCCCCGGTCGTCCGTGTCGTCGGGGCATTTCCAGCAAGTGCCGCCGTGGATCATGTCGTAGAAGCCCTTCGTGCAGGAAAGATTCACGGTGTGCTTGCCCACAAAATCGGCGTTCGTGTTGCCGCAGAAGGTGGTGGAACCGCCGTCGGCGGCGGCGCAAAGCAGCGTGCCCGCCCCGGAAACCTGCACGGGCGGCTGCTGCTGCGGCGTCATCTGCGGCATTGTGAGCGTGAACGTGACGCCGATCGTGCCTATCGAAATGTCGGATTTGGAATAAAGGGTTCCGTCGGACTGCATGATCCAAGGCGTGCCCGCCACTTCCGTTATGTCCGCGGCGCCATAGGCGCCGTACGTATCCCAGTTTTGCTTGCCGGGGTTCCATTGATAGATCGGGTAACCGCCGGCGACCGGCTCCGTGCCCAGCACCCACACCGCGCCGCTGACGGCGCCCGTGTGAACCGAACGCGCCTTTCCGGGCTTCCGGTCCCACCGGTTGGTTGTCCGGTTGAACTGGTATATATCGTTGAGCGAGTTCACCACCCACGGCGTGCCGTCCCGCTGCACCGCGATGCGCACCGCGCCGCCGGTGGGATCGGCAATCCAGTTACCGGAGCCGTCCCATTTGTAAATCCAATAGCCGCCGGGGCGGGGGTTTGTGCCGATGACCCAGATGGAGCCGTCGTCGCCCGCGGCGATATCGACTGCCTGGCCGCTCACCAGAGTTTGGACGGTTCCCTCTCTGCGGTAAATACGGTACAGCTCGTCCAGCATCCAGACCGCGCCCCACTTGTCGGCAGCTATTTTGATGACAGGGGCGGCGCTGGGATGATAGGTCCAATTGCTGTTGTGAAACGAGTATAGTTTGTATCCGTACGTCCCGTGGCGCGAAATCCCGACTCCCCAAAGATTGCCGGCGGCGTTGGCGGTGATGTCGATCACCTGGCCGGGCCGGCTGTTCCAGGACACAATTTGTTGACTCGATGCCGTTTGCCAGGACCACGCCAGAAAGAGCGTGGCCGCGATTGTACGAACTTTCATGAGAAACACCCTCCTGCCCGTCTATAGGGCGACCGCCCGGCCGGTCTTTATCATCGCCGCGAAAAAAAATCGCGCCGTGATAAAAAACCCGGCGGCGCCCGCCCTTACAGAGGAGAGAGGTGACTCACATGAAACGGATAATCGCTGCTTTTGCCTTGGGTATTGCCCTGTCGCTGTCCGCCGGCCGGTCGTACGGCGGCGAAAGCTCCGCGGTTCTATCGAAAGGCGAGATCGAGCAAATCGTCCGGGAATTCATTCTGCGGCACCCGGAGGTGCTCATGGAGTCGGTGCGCGCGTACCAGGAGCGGGAGCGCGCCGCTGCCCAGCAGCGGTCGCGCGACGCGGTCGTCGCAAAACGCGGTGAGTTGTTTGAGGACGCAGCCTCGCCGGCCGCGGGCGAAGCCGGTGCCGGTATCGCGATCGTGCAGTTCTTCGACTACAACTGCGGTTACTGCCGGCGGGTTACCCCGACCCTGACGAAACTGCTCGAAGAGCACGGGAACGTGCGAATGATATTCAGGGAGCTGCCGATTCTCGGACCGGAATCGCACACCGCGGCGCGCGCGGCGCTGGCGGCGCACAAGCAAGGCGCCTACCTGCGATTTCATCGCGCACTGATGGATCTGCAATCGCCGGTCACGGCGCCTGCGGTCGAGGAGACCGCCCGCAAGCTGGGCTTGGACATCGCCCGTCTGAAAACCGACATGGATTCGATGGAAGTCCAGGCGATGCTGACCGATAACCAGCGGCTGGCCAACGCCATCGGCGTGCAATCGACCCCAAGCTTCGTAATCGGAGACGAGCTCGTCTCGGGCGCCCTGGACCTGGCCGGCTTCCAGGCCCTCCTCGCCAAAGCCAAGGAATGATAGTGGGGCGGACCCCGGGCGGACCCCCTGGTCCGCGGCCGGCCCCCTGGCCGGCCAACTAACCTAAGCCTGCAACTCCTCCTGCAGCCAATGGCGCGCGAAGTTCCAATCGCGCGCCACGGTCGCCGGACCGCATCCCAGCCGCTGCGCGATCTCCTCGCCCGTCAGCCCCTCGAAGACCTTCAGCTCCACCACGGTCCTGAGCCGCGGATTCACGGCCGCCAACCGTGAAAGCGCCGCGTCGACCTCCGCGAGTTCCGTAGCGTTCCCTCTCGTGGGAGCGGGCTCCGCATGGCCGTCCAGTGGGACCTTCTCGGCGCGGCGGTACAGCGGGCGGGCGTGACGAATCAGCAGGCGCTTCATCAAATGAGCCGCCAGGCTGAGAAAGGCTCCCTTTTCCCCGCCATCACTTTGGCCCGGCCGCAGGGCCTTGATTTTAATGAGTTCCAGGTAAAGCTCGTTGATGAGCTCGGTGGCTTGCCAGGAATGCCCGGCGCGCTCGCGGCGCATCTGCCACACGGCGATCCGCCGAAGGTCCGGGTAGAGCATACCCACCAATTGTTTCGCCGCCTGCTGGTTCCCCTCACGGAAGGCGCCCATCAACTGGTTTACGTTCATTTCCATCTTTTCTCTCCGCCGGTACGGGTTACATGGGGATGCGTCGGAGCCGCCGCAAATGGGTCACAGCAACTCAAAATATTTCTTCGCCCTGGAATAAACCACTTACAGTCCAACCGGCCGAAAATCCTTGCCGGCCCGTGCGAGATTGGGCTCGTAGAGTCGATCTGCGTCTTTGCAGCCCGGCTCCGCCCCGCCGTCGCGCGGGGCTTCTATTTTTTCACATTACGAAAGGACACTCCAATGACAGAAAGACAGCAAGAAGCCTCCCGCATCAACGGAGCAAAATCCCAAGGACCCACCTCCCAACAAGGCAAGCAAAAATCCGCTGCCAATTCACGGCAACACGGCCTCACCGCGAAAATGCTCCGCCTCACCGAAGAACAAACCCCCGCCTGGGAGTCCCTCTTCAACTTCCTCTGCTATGAACACAAGCCCTTCGGCGAAACCGAATACGCGTTGGTCGAGGACATGGCCTACGCCACCTGGCAGGTCAAGCTCATCCGCGAATCCATCGGCAAATACGACATCGACACCAGCAACCCGGAAGAACGCAAGCGTCTGGAGCTCCTCCACCGTTACCTGCGCCAGCACACCCGCAACCTGGAGGCGGAAATCTCCAAGGATCTCGTCATTGGCATGCCCGCGCTCATCGACTACGCGAAAGTGGCGAAACAAACCCGGGCAGCAGAAAAGGTCAACTCTACCAGTGACATAGCGGCCTACGTCGCCAAGGCGTCGGACCTGACGCCAGAGGAAAAGGCCATCCTCGAACGAATGCGGTAACGCGTCGCGGCCGCAAATCCACGAAACAAGGAGAAAATAACCCGAAAAATCCCCGCCGAATCCAACCTCACGCCCGCCGCTCGCGCGACACGTGTCTCCACTGGCTCCGAGCCGGGACGGGACGCGGCGTGGTCGAAGACCCTGGCACGTCGAGAAACAGCATGCACGAGAACCGGGAGACCTCCAGGGCGTCTATCGAAAAGATAGACCGGTCCGCGAAGGCGCGAAGCCACAATGCGGACGTGCACGCCCCCGGAGGAGTCGGACTGCGGCGAAGTACCGATGAAGCGGCCGAACAAAGAGGGGCAACCTTCGGCGGAGACGGTGGAGGGAAGGCGGCAGATGGCCGGCTCCGTTGGGGCGGGCACACTGACAAGTCGGCTTTCCGCAGCGGCGTCCAAACGCTTCTCCAAGTAGCCTTCAAAAGCCCGTAAAAGAGGCCGGGTGGGACTTGGAGACCCTGGAAATGGCCCTTCGCGCCGGCATACATCGCGCTGGCGCGGCGGCTCTAACCATCCTGTTGTCGGATCGTGCGGCCCGGCCGACGGTGGAAGGCACCGAGTTCTCACCCGGGGTGCGGCGGATGATGGCCACCGTGGGATCGGAGACCAGCTTCGAGTAGGGCCGCGAGCAACTCGAACTGCTGGCCGGATTGGCGGTCACCGCGAAGGCTGTCGAGCGTCAGGCGGAAGCCATCGGCGTCGACATCGCGGCCGGCGAGCAGTGCGAGATCAGACGGGCTCTGCAACTGGATCTGCCTGAGGTCTGTTCCCCCGCCGTACCAATCCTGTACATCGAGATGGACGGCACCGGCGTGCCGGTGACCAAGAAGGAGCGACAGGGACGGGCTGGCAAGACGGAAGGTCAGCCCGCCCGCACGCGAGAGGTCAAACTGGGTTGCGTCTTCACTCAATCGGCCACCGACGAGGACGGCTGGCCCATTCGCGATCCCGATTCCACTGCCTATGTGGCCGCCATCGAGCCGTCAGAGGAGTTTGGCCTGCGGCTCTACACCGAAGCCTGGCGGCGTGGCTGGAGCAAGGCCCGCAAGAAAGTCGTGCTCGGCGGCGGCGCGATTTGGATCTGGAACCTCGCCGATCAGCACTTCCGAGGCGCGATCCAGATCGTGGACCTCTATCATTGGGCCACCGCCTGTATCGATCACCTCGACGCCGGTAACATCGAGGCGCTGGCGCAAACCTCGCGCAACCTGCGCCCGGATAACGAAAAGCTTTCCCAGGATGTGGACAACGATGCCGACTACTTTGAACGCAATGCCGAGCGCATGCGCTATCCGAAGTTCCGCACCCAAGGGCTGTTTGTTGGTTCCGGCGTCGTCGAGGCCGGTTGCAAAACCATTATTGGAAAGCGGATGAGATGCTCCGGAACGTTCTGGTCCGTCCGCGGCGCCAATGCCATCCTTGCTTAACGCTGCTGCCGCCTCAGCGGCCGCTTCGAGGACTACTGGGAATCCCTCGGCTGAACCAGTGGGAGGCGCTGACGCGCTTTCTGGCAGACGGCGATCTGGCGATCGACAACGGCGCGACCGAGCGGGCCAACCGGGACATCGCGATTGGCCGCGGGAACTGGACGTTCTTCGGCAGCGACCAGGGCGGCAAGACGGCGACCGTGCTGCTGAGCTTCATCGCGAATGCAAACGGAATGCGGTCGAGCCGTTTGCCTGGTTTCGGATGTGCTGTCGCGCATGGCAACGCATCCGACCAGTTGGATCGAGGAGTTGGCGCCGCACGCCTGATCTCCCGGCGCGGAGCAAGGCGGTCTACCAGACGCTTACCTGCACGCGCGGCTGCTCGCCCGGAACGAT
>CAYPUQ010000155.1:0-8076 GCA_964413655.1 uncultured Solibacteraceae bacterium
TGCCGTTCAGCCCGGTCCCCGCCTCGGACTCGGGATGCTCGTCCAGCCGGATTTCGCAGCTGCAGCAATCGCTGCACCGGAGGCAGCGCTCGCAGAGGTGGTTCGCGCACGCGTCCTTGGTGCACGAGCGGCAGATCTCGCCGGACGGGTCGCTGCAGATGCTGCACTGGAATCGCAATTCGACGCTCATGAGTCGTTACCGCTTTCGTGCCCCCGGTTGCCGGACCAACGACGCCTGGCAGCGCTGCGCCTCCTCGTCGGCGATGCGAAGCTCCTCTTCCTTGTTTGCCACCAACTCCATCAGGTATTCGCGGTACTCGGAACGGGTCGAGGCGTGCTCATCGATCACGCCGGTCAGCACCTCCGCCAGTGCCGGATTCTGGTACTTGCGCACCCCGGCGATCAGCGAATGCAGCATCGAATCGGTCGACTGAATCCGGAGATAAATCTCCAGCGCCAGTTTCATTCTGTCCGGCTTTTCCATCAGCGTGCCGATGGTTTGCTCCAGATACCCGAGCTCGTCGCGGATTGTCTTCAGTTGCTGCTCATAGCCGCTGGCTGCACCCGCGTCGTCCCACTCCGCGGGCTTGACCTGTTCCAGCACCGGACCGATACTCTTCACCTGGTTCAGCAATACCTGGAATGTCTTGCGAATCTCCCATTCCGGTGTCAGTCCCTGCCCAGTGCTCAGCACCGGACACAGCAGACCGAGCGCCAGAAACGCCGGAATTGCGAACCCGATCGACACACTCATCGACTAACAGTGTCTCCTAAGCAACTCCCCGGCGGCAATCCCACCGATGGGGCAGCCCCGTGGGCTGCGGCAGCCTCCCAGGCTGCCCGGTTCATCCTGGCACGCAAGCCCGCCGCGGTAGAACAACCGTCAGTCAAAGCGGCTCCTGAGCAAAAGTGGTGGTGGGGCGGGCGATTACTGCCCCGGTGGCGGTGGAGGCGGTGGTGGAGGAGCCGGCGGTGGTGCGCTCGAACCCGTATCGCTCGGCGGTGGTGGCGTCTCGCCCTTCGTGTCGCCCGGCAGCGGCGAACCACCGCCCGATGGCCCCGGAATTCCACCCACCCCGCCGCGCGACGTGCGCATCAGGATCGTGTAGAAGGCCTCGGCCAGCGCATTCGCGGTGCGCTGCGCGACCGTCCCCTTATCGATGCGCGACTGCGCGAGCGGTACGCTCTTGAACACCCGGATCGTATCGCCGGCGTTGAGAATGCGCGGATCGTCCTGCGGAATCAGCCGGTGCCGCACAGCCACTTGACCGTGTTCGACGCTCACCAGCGTGGACTCGTCGTCCACTTCGATGTCGAACACCGTCCCCCGGACCGAGATCACCGCCGTCGGCGTGTGGATCCGGTTGTGGTTCGGCTGGCCGCCCCACTGCTGGATGTAAACCTTCACCTTCCCGAGCCAGACGTCGATCAGGTCCCTCCAATTCGGGTTGCTGCGGAATACCACCCTCGAGTTGGGGAAAACTTCGAAGGTGCTCCCGTCGTTCACCTGGAAAACCGCGTGCCCGTCCGCGCCCGTGACGATCGTTCTGCCCTGCGCCACCGTGTGGCCGATCGCAAGCGCCCACGGCACGTCGTCGCGGAGAACCGATACCTGGCCTTCCAGCCACGTCACCCGCGCGGCGGTATTCGCCGGCGGTTCCGGATTCTGTGGAGGTGGGGCGAGTAGCGGAACCTGCTGCTGGGCAAGGCACACAGAGAACGTGGCGGTTAGACACAACCACCCGACCGAAACCCGGGCTGGCACTCGGCTACGCATACTCCCTGAAGCCTATCCCTCTACCTTCAGGCCCGTCCTTACCAATATTTTCGGGGCCCGCCGCCGGAAACTTTACGATTTCCTGCGATCCGACCCTTCAGTCTAGCACTGCTTTTGCAGTGCAATTGCTATACCGAAACCCTATCTTGGCCGAAACCGCCGTCATACGCAACCGTTTCGAACCATATAATCATAGAGCGTCAGTAGCCGGAAGGATAAAATAGTCTCACGGATGTGTCCGGATGCCACAAATCGCCTGGGGAGGAGCGCCGCACTTAGTGCCTTGCTGCCCTTCCTCTTCCTGCTGTTACCGTGGGTGGCGTCCGCTCAGGCACCGGAAAACCTTGTTTCGGCCCAGACCCTCGCGTGGCGCCAGATCGGCGGCACCGTCTGGGAAGCCGGCCTCGCCTCGCCCGCCGGCGGACCGGTCGCCCGGGTGTGGTACTCGGCCGATGGACTCGCGCTCTATGCCCTCGGCGAAAACGGCCGCATCTTCGAGACATCGGACTTCGAAACTTGGACGGAAACCGCGGGCGTCCAACCCCCGGCCGCCCAGCGTGTGGTTCGCGGCGAGGGTCCGTTCTCGTCGATGGCCTACACCATCGGCGACGCCGTTTACCGGTCCGCCGATCAGGGCAGGAACTGGGAAGACGTCACCACCCATCGCACCCGCGGCATCCTCGGCGGCGGGTTCGCCGATATCGCCGTCTCGCCGCTCGACGGCGAAGAACTGGTGGTGGCCAACCGCTTCGGGGTCTGGCGCTCCCTCGATGGCGGCATCTCCTGGACCGGACTGAATCTGGCGCTCCCGAACTTCCCGGCCGCCCGCATCGTCGAGATCCCCGAAGACGGCCGCGGCCTCCAGGTCCTCCTCGACTCCACCGGCCAGGAAGTGGAATGGCTGCCCGGCGAGCAGTCCGTCTGGATCCCCGCCGGCCGCCGGTTGAGCACCGAACGCGAAGTGGTTCAGGGCGCGCTCTCGGTTCGCTTCGGGGTGCGCGTCACCGCATCGGCTACCGCGGGCGGCTTCGTCTACGCCGGAACGCAGGACGGCCGGCTGTTTGCTTCCCCGGACACTGGCGCGAACTGGCGGAGTTTCTCCGTGCCCGGCGCCGGCGCCCTTCGTTCGATCTTTGCCGACGCGGCTGATCCGCGCACTGTCCTGGCCGTTGGCGACGGACCGCGTGTGTTTCGGACCATCAATGGCGGCCTGTTTTGGGACGACCTGACGGCCGATCTGCCGCCCGGCGACGCGCTAGCCGTAACCGCCGACCTCGAAACCGGCGCCATCTACCTGGGAACGGCCTCCGGCCTGTACTTCACTTTGGCCGACCTCGTCAGCGCGGGTCCGGCAACCCCCTGGATCGCCATTCGCGAGGGACTGCCGCGCGGCGCCGTCCGCGATGTCCGGCAGGATGCCGGCAATCACCGCCTCTATGTGTGCGTCGAGGGCCATGGGGTCTTTACCGCGATGGCCCCGCACCGGCTGCTGAGTCCGAAGCTGATCAACGCGGCCGACTGGAGCGGGCGCCCCGCCGCGCCCGGCAGCCTGCTCAGCCTCCTCGGCCGCGAGGTTGTCACAGCTCGCTCGGGCAATCTCAGCGTTCCGGTCCTGGCCGCGACGCCCGCCGAGTCCCAAATCCAGGTGCCGTTTGAATCCACCGGTGGCCTGTTCTCCGTGGCCTTCACCGGCCGCGCTGGATCGCGCGCCCTGGCCGTCCCTTTGCGAATCGCTTCGCCGGCGATATTCATCGACCGCGACGGCAGTCCGATGGTCCTCGACGGTGAAACCGAGGTGCTGCTCGACCGCATGAATCCCGCCCGTGCCGGCTCGGTGATCCGCGTTCTCGCCACCGGACTCGGTCGCGTGACGCCCGAATGGCCCACCGGCCTTGCCGCCCCGCTCGAAAACCCGCCTGCGGTCGCTGCCCCCGTGCGCGTGTTCCTCGATGGCACCCCCGTCGAGGTATTGTCGGCCACCCTCGCCCCCGGCTACATCGGCTTCTATCTTGTTGAAATACAGGTACCTAAGATCGTGAACCAAGGCGCCGCCGAACTCTATATCGAGGCCGCCGGCCAGCGTGGTAACCGTGTCCGGTTGTACGTCGTCCAATAGGGTCGCGGTGTGCTGTACACTTTCTCAATGGGGAGACACCTTATGACCCGGTATCTTGCTCTGGCACTAAGCCTTCCGCTGATCGTCTTTAGCCAGCAGAAGGAGCCGGAAAAGTTGGCGCCATACTACCCGACGCCCGAAGTCGTCGTGGAGAAAATGCTCGAGCTGGGAGGACTGAAGCCTGGCGAGAAGATGTTCGACCTCGGCAGCGGCGATGGCCGCGTTGTTATCATGGCCGCCCAAAAATTCAAGGCCAACTCGACAGGCATCGAACTGGACTCCGACCTGTTCAAGCAAAGCATGGACCGTATCCGGGAGCTCAAGCTCGACAAGACCGCGCGGATCATCAACGGCGATATCGCCCGCCAGGACTTCAGCGGCGCTGACCTCCTGACGGTGTACCTGCTGCCCAGCTCGAACGACAAGATCCGGCCGATGCTGGAAAAGCAGCTCAAGACGGGCACTCGCATCGTGTCGCATGACTTCGAGTTCTCCGGCTGGACACCGGAGAAGGTGGAAACGATCGTCGACGACGGCGAGGGCCGCTCCCATACGCTCTATCTCTACCGCCGCTAGGCGCGGTCTCGTCGCGAGCGCCGCTGCGCTGTGCCTGTCGGCCTGCGGCCGTTACGCGGACTTCACGCTCCCGGCGCCGCAGGGCGACGGTGCCGTCGAGATAAAGCTGCGCTGGGATGTGTTCCCGTATCCCGTCCTCGACCGGGGCGAACCGGGCTCCTGGGATTCGGTGGATGTCTTGAACCCTTCCGTCGTTCGGCAGGACCGCCTCTGGCTGAACTTCTATTCCGGCTACGACGGCCGCACCTGGCACACCGGGCTGGCCCGGTCGGTGGACGGCCGCCAATGGAATAAGGAAGGGAAGTTGCTCTCGCCTGGTGCTTCCGCTTGGGAGGGCAGCTACATCGCCGCCAACGGGTCGGCCCTGCGGCATCGCGGAGAGATCTACTACTGGTATCAGGCGGGCGACCCGCCCCGGATCGGCTTGGCGCGCGGCGAGGCGAACCAACTCGACCGCCACCCGGAACCGGTCGTGCCCCTCGGCCCCGATGGAAGCTGGGACGAGCGCGGCGTGGCCGACCCTTACGTCGTAGAAAGCGACGGCTGGCTTTACATGTACTACCTCGGCCAGGATCGAGCCCGCCGTCAGCGCTTGGGCGTGGCGCGCTCGCGCGAAGGTGTGACCTGGGAGAAACTCCGCGCCAACCCGATCCTGGAGATGGGCGGCGCCGGCACGTTCGATGAAAATGGCCTCGGCGAGCCAGCCGTCTGGGCCGCCCACGGCCGTTACTGGATGCTTTACACCGGCCGTGACCGCCGCGAGTATCGCCGCCTCGGCCTCGCTTCCTCGCCGGATGGCGTGCGCTGGAAACGCTACGCGGAAACCGCCGTCCTCGCCGGCGGCCAGCCCTGGAACGAGAAGGTGGTCTGCGACCCGCACGTCGAAATCCACGGCGGCCAGACGCTTGTATGGTTCGGTGGCGGCGAAGCCGCCCACCCGGCGGAAAACATCAACGGGCGGATTGGCCTGGCCATCCTGCACATGGAGCCGCAATGAGAATCGGAATCACCTGCTATCCCACATACGGCGGCAGCGGTATTGTCGCTACCGAGCTCGGCATGGAACTGGCGGCGCGCGGCCACGAGGTCCACTTCATCAGCTACGCCCATCCCATCCGGCTCGACCCGACGATCGAACGGATTCACTACCACGAGGTCGAAGTCACCAACTATCCGCTGTTCGCCTACCCGCCGTACTGCCTGGCGCTGGCGGCGCGTATGGCCGAGGTCGCCGAGGGATACGAACTGGACCTGCTCCACGTCCACTACGCCATCCCGCATTCGATTTCGGCGCTGCTGGCTAGACAGATGCTGGCGCCGCGCCGCCGGTTGCCGTTTGTCACCACGCTGCATGGCACCGATATCACGCTGGTGGGCATCGAGCCGGCCTACTTCGCCATCACCAAGTATTCCATCGAAGCTTCCGACGCGGTCACCACGGTCAGCGATTACCTGCGCGACCGGACCCGCGAAGTGTTTGGCATCGAGCGGCCCATCGGCACCATCCACAACTTCGTGAACTGCGACCGCTACCACCCGGTGGAGCGGGGTGATCGCCCGCGGCGGCTCTTGCACCTTTCCAACTTCCGCCCGGTGAAGCGCGTGCTCGACTGCATCCGCGTCCTGAAGTTGGTGCTGGCCGAGGTGGAGGCCGAACTCTGGCTGGCCGGCGACGGCCCGGACCGCGGACCCGCCGAGCGATTGGCCCATGATCTGGGCATCGGGCATGCCGTGCGGTTTCTGGGCAAGCAGGATGGCGTCGAGCGGCTGATCCCGCAATGCGACGTGCTGCTGATGCCCAGCGAACTGGAGGCCTTCGGATTGGCGGCGCTGGAGGCGATGGCATGCGGCGTGGTCCCGGTTGCGACGCGGGTTGGCGGCGTGCCGGAACTGATCACCGACGGCGTCGACGGCTTCCTTGAAGCAGTAGGCGATATCGAGGGCCAGGCGCGTCGCGTTGCCAGCCTGTTGACCGGGGAGGACCTGCGCCTCCGGATGGCGGAAGCCGCCCGAAAAACGGCAAAGGCGCGCTTTTGCAGTTCGTTGGTGATTCCCCAATACGAGGAGCTGTACCGCGAGGTGGCGGCGGGCTGAGTGGCGGGGCCGGCCCTCCGTGGGAACTTTCCCCGCGGTTGTGGTGTCTACATCAGTGGTGGTGGAGCGGTATCGCCACCTGAACCGGCGCACCGGTTCGCCATAGGCGTAGAATGGAAACGAGGCAGAGCCTTGGCGGATACCACGATTACATTCGGTCTGGATGCAAGCAGGGATGGCAGCGCCCCGGAGTGGGGTTTGACTTCCGAAGAAGCGCTGCTGGTGGAAGGGCTCCGGGCCTTTGAAAACAGCGCCTACGAGGCGCTGGTGGACCGCTACTCGCAGCCGGTTTACGGTTTGGTCTACAGATTGGTGAGCGATCCCGCCGATACTCCCGATGTGGTTCAGGACGTTTTCATCAAAGTGTTCCGCAGCATCAAGTCTTTCCGCGGGCAGAGCAGCTTGAAGACGTGGATCTACCGCATCGCGATCAACGAAGCCCACAACCAGCGGCGCTGGTTCGGCCGGAAACGCAGCCACGAGGTGGGGATCGAGGACGAGCAAGCGAGCGGCATGAGCCTCCACCAGACGTTGGAAGACACGGGCCGGTCGCCATTTCAGGTGACCTTGGATCGTGAAACGCGCGAGCAGATCGAAGAGGCGTTGCGCTCGCTGCGGCCCGTGTATCGAACCGCGGTGATTCTGCGCGATATCGAGGAGTTCAGCTACGAGGAGATAGCCGAGATTCTTCAAATCAACATCGGCACGGTAAAGTCGAGGATTTTGCGCGGCCGGGAGGCGTTGCGCTCCGCGCTGGAGGAACAGTTGTTTCCCAGCGCGAAAGTGGCGCTTAGCCCGCAGACCGCGGCGTAACGGGGAGAAGAGAGGACCAGGCAATGAACCTCATGAATCGCGACGATCTCGGCAGAGCGTTGCATTCGCTGCCGCCCCCCCTACCCCCAGCGGGTTTCCCAGTAAAGATGCGGGTTTTGGCGTCACGGGAGCGGCAGCGCGGCCGCCGCCGTTCGAGTCTGCAAAGCTGGTTCGGTTACTGCCGCGAAGTATTCGCGCTTTTCGCCCAGAATTTGATGAAGCCGTTGGCGGTGCCCTTCGCCGGTGGCTTGGTGTCGGCCATTGTCCTGTTCGGCGTGCTCGCCCCAAGCCTTCTTGTCAACCGCGAGATCGCCTCCGACGTTCCGAGCGTACTCTCGACTGGCCCGGTCCTCAAGTCGTCCTTCGCCTTCGGCTTGGCCGACGAAGAGGCGGACATTATTGTTGACCTCATCATCGACAACCAGGGCCGGGTGATCGATTACGCGATCCCAGTCGGTCAAGGCGCCGTGCATCCGGATCTCGTCCGCGGGCTGCAGAGCACGCTGCTCTACACGCACTTTGCACCGGCAACTGTCTTCGGCAAGCCCGCCAGCGGACGTACCCGAATCACCCTGCGCCGTAGCAAAATGGATGTGAAGGGCTGACCCACGCACATCCTTGCCCCGGAAACTCGGACAACACTTTCTCACGCGCCCGGCGATCCTCGCGCGCATCGCGAAGGCGGCTTGCCTGGAGCGCG
>CAYPUQ010000155.1:8176-12770 GCA_964413655.1 uncultured Solibacteraceae bacterium
CTCAGCGTCGCCACCCAGATGTTCGCTGACGCCGAAACCCTGTTCAAGGTGCCTCCGTCGGCTTTCAGTCCGCCGCCCAAAGTGGATTCGGCGGTGGTTCGCCTGACGCCCCGCAGGATGCCGGTACACTCCGATCCGACGCCGCTGCTCGCCTTTATCGGCTTGTGCTTCCGGCAGAAGCGGAAGACCCTCCGCAACAACCTCGGCCCCATTTTCGGCGCACAGCGCGTCGATCCGCTCCCGGAGGCGCCGCTACGAGCCGAACAGCTCACCCTGGAACAGTTTCGCGCGCTCTATCGCAAACTCGCCGGTTGATTCAATCCGCGAGGCGCGCGACCCGCGCCAGTTTCGCGGCGCTGACAGCCTGCCCGAGATGCCGCGCCGTGTGCTCGGCGATGTGGACGGCGAGACCGATCACGGTCGACGGCAATTGTTTACGTCCGACTCCGCGAAACTCCGTGAGCGTTGCCGGGTCGATTGCGCGAATCACCCGCTCGGCTCGCGCGATCGCGGCCTCAACTCCGGCTAACAGCTTCTCGCGGCCGGCGCCGGGCTCCGCTTCGGCCTTCAGAAACGCCAACTGCTGCTCGCTAAGTTGGCCATTCTCCAGATAGGTCGTCAGCCGGTCGATGCTGCCCGCGATGTGCCGCAGATGGAAGCCGAGCGGCGTCATGCGGTGCGGCCGCACCCAGATTTGCGCGGGCGTCAGCCCTTCGGTGTGATGCGCGAGATCCTCGCGTGCCTGCTGGAGGGCGAATAGCACCGGGGCCAGCAACGGATCGGCGCCTTCGATCGGTCCGCGCAGCCACGGTTCCGCCGCCGGCCGTGCTGTTGTTTGCGTCATCTCTTCCGAGTGTATGCCGTGGGTGGCGGGCTTCGCTATACTGGCTACAAGCACCCGTTTGCAGTATTAGGAGCATCTTTTCCCATGTTTGACTTATTTCGTTCCCGTGACCGTGCTGTGCGCATCCTCCTCACCGTGCTGCTGTCGCTCGTCGCGCTGTCGCTGGTCATTACGCTGATTCCCGGCTTCGGGTCCGCCACGGGCGGGCCGGGCAGCGATCAGGTGGTCGCCGAGATTGGCGACAACGTCGTGAGCTCCCGCATGCTCCGCCAAGTCATCCAGATGCAGATGCAGAACCAGCAGGTGAACGCCGGGTTGCTGGACCTCTTCGTCCCGCAGATCGTCAACCAGATGGTCGCCGAATACGCCACCGCGTACCAGGCCGAGCGGATGGGATTTAAGGCAACCGACGCCGACGTAGCCAAAGCGATCCGCAATTTGATCCCACAGCTTTTCGAGGGCGGGCGGTTCGCCGGCTCCGATATCTATCGGCAATACCTCGCCCAGATGAACCTCACGATTCCGGAGTTCGAGGCGAGCGTCCGCCGGCAGATCCTGCTGCAGAAATTCCAGTCGATCGCGTTTGAAGGCATCGTCGTCACACCGCAGGAAGTCGAAGCGGAGTTCAACAAGCGAAACCAGAAGGTCCGTCTGAACGCGGTCAGTTTCAAGCCGGGCGACTTCGAGTCGCGGATCGCACCCGCCCGAGCACAACTGGAGGAGTTTCTTCAGTCGCGGCAGCAGCAGTTCCAGATTCCGGTCAAGCGCGACGTGAGCCTGGTGATCGTGGATGAGGCGAAACTCGGCGAATCCATCGACGTGACCGACGCGCAGCTCCGCCAGGCCTACGACTCGCAGCGCGAGCGCTTCCGCGTCGAGGAGCAGGTCCGGGCCCGCCATATCCTGATGAAAACCACGCCGGGCGACGAGAAAGAGAACGCCCGCGTAAAGCAGCAGATGGAGGACATCCTCAAACAAATCCGCGGCGGCGCCAACTTCGAGGAACTGGCCAAGAAGCACTCCGAAGATCCGGGATCGGGCTTCAAAGGCGGCGACCTCGGCTTCATCGCGCGCGGGCAGACCGTTAAGAACTTCGAAGAGACCGCCTTCTCGCTCGCGCCCAAGACGGTCAGTGACGTAATCGAAACCGAGTTCGGCTACCACATTATCGAGGTCCTCGAGAAGCAGGCCGGGCGGCTGAAGCCGATCGAGGAAGTGAAAGACGAACTCGTGACGGAGGTGAAGCGCCGCCAGCTCTACGACCGGATGCCCGCGCTGGCTGAACAGGCGCGCGCCGCACTCGACGGGAATCCGTCGGCGGCGCGTGAAGTGGCCCAGAAACTCAACCTAACCTATGCCCGGGCGGACAAGGTCGGTCCGGGCGACCCGTTTCCGGTCCTCGGCGTGAACCAGGAACTGGAAGCCACTGCTTTCGCCCTGGAAAAGGGCGGCGTCACGCCCGTGCTCCAACTACAGGGCGACCGTCTCGTCGTGGCCATCGTCGACGAAGTCTATCCCGCCCGGCCCGCGACGCTGGCCGAAGTGGAGAGCCGGGTGCGTACGACCTATATCAGCGAGAAGGCGCGCGAGATGGCCGAAGAAAAGGCCAAGGAGTTTGAAGCCCGCCTACGCGCCAATAATAACGACTTTGAGAAAACGGCGCGCGAACTGGGTCACAAGCTGATCGATTCGGGCGAGTTCGATCGTCAAACCGAGATGCAGGGCATCGGCCCGGCCGCCTACTTCGGCGAGCAGGCATTCGTGAACCCGGTTCGAGCGGTCATCGGACCGTACCGCGTTTCCGGCGACGTTTACTTCTTCCGCATCCTTTCGCAGACGCCACCGGATCCTTCCAAGTTGCCGGAGGAGCGCGAAGCGATCGTGTCGATGATCAAGGACCGCAAGCTGCGCGAGCGCCGCGACCTTTTCGAGGAGAGTCTGATCGATCAGCTCCGAAAAGAGGGCAAGGTGAAGGTCTACGACGACGTCATTAAGCGGATCATCTCCTCTTACAGAAGTTAGTAACGTCCTCTTGAGCAGTCTGATTCACAGCTTCATCGACGCGCTGCGGGCGCTGACAACACCGGAGCGCCTGATCGCGCTGTTATCCACAATCTTCGGCGGCTGGTACGGCTACGCACTGCTCGCCGGCATCGTTTTCGCCGAAACCGGTCTGCTCATGGGGTTCTTCCTGCCGGGCGACTCGCTGCTTTTCACCGTTGGTGTCGTCGCGGGCGCCGGCTACCTCGATATCGTCGCGATCAACGTCCTCCTGATGGCATCCGCGATCATTGGGGACGGCGTCGGGTATGCGCTGGGCCGCCGCACCGGCGCGGCCATCTTCAGCCGTCCCGATTCGCGTTTCTTCAAGCAGGCGTACCTGCGCAAGACGCAGGAGTTCTATGACCGGCACGGCGGGAAGACGATCATCATCGCCCGCTTCGTTCCCATCGTGCGTACGTTCGCACCGTTTATCGCCGGCGTGGCCCGAATGGGCTACCCGCGTTTCCTAGCCTTCAACGTTTTTGGCGGTATCGGCTGGGTGTTCGGGCTAACCATGCTGGGTTACACGCTCGGCCGATTGCCTATAGTGCAGGCGCACTTTGAAAAGGTGATCATCGGCATCATTCTGGCGTCTGTGTCGCCCATTTTCATCGAGTACCTCCGCAGTCGCTCCCGCGCGGCCAAGGCGAAGCGGGAAGAGGTCGGTGTGGGCCCCTCGCAGCCGTAGGGGCGTGCGCCGCGCACGGTTCGAAGCGGCACGCGATCCGACACCTATCGGCGTCCCGATTCAGAACTCCCACGTGAGCCCGGCAACAAGACGGCGCATGCCGGCCGGGCCGTAAATGTACGAGGAATCCCGGTTGGGTCCTTTGTCGAGGTCGGGCTGATAGGCGTCGCCGATATTCTGCATTTTCAGAAAAAGCCGCAGCCGTGAGTCGTCGCCTGCATCGAAGGTGCGGCTCAGCACCCCGCCGGCGACGAGGAAGCGCGGACTTTTCTCGATCCGGTCGAAGGCGATGTACCCGGCATAGTGCGGCACCGTCATGGGGCCGGTATAGTCGAAAGTTCCGGTCAGATCGATCTTGAGCGGAAGGACGGCGTCGAAACCGGCAAAGCCATAGCGATTGGGGGTTCGGAAGAAGTCGCGAGCGCCGAACTGCGGCTCGGGTTCACTCCAACGGGCGTGCTGGAAGGTGAAGCCGCCGCGAAGCGCGAGATCGCGTGCAAGTTGGAGACTGCCGTCGAGGGAAAGGCCGCCGACGCTGGCCGCGCCACCGTTGACCCGAAGGAGCCGCCGGAAGGACTGACCGGTGACAACATCCTCAGCCAGAGTGAAGGCATCGCGAAGGCCGGTGTGGAAGAAGTTCGAGGCAAGCTGAAAGCGGCGGCCGAAGGCTCTACCGGCGACGTCGATGCCAGTGGTGAAGCTGAGCGACTTTTCCTCGCTGAGCCCCGGGTCGTTTTGCAGAACGAAGCCATCGCCGCCAACCTGGGCGATGTGGAGATCCTCATCGAAAACCGCGGGGGCCCGGAAGCCGGTGGAGAGGGTCGCGCGCCAGACGACGTTCCCGGCCAGTCCGTATTTTACGCCGGCCCGGGGACTGACAATGAAGCGGTCCACCTGGTTGGATTTATCGAGGCGCGCGCCGCCGATCACTGTGAAGCGCTCCGTGGCGCGCCACTCGTCCTGCAGATAGAGGCCGTGGTTCTGGAACGTACCGCCGTACGTACGCGTGTAGGCGGGAG
>CAYPUQ010000156.1:0-12734 GCA_964413655.1 uncultured Solibacteraceae bacterium
GTCAAGCCGGTGGCGGCGATTGCCGCCCGGGCGGCGGTGCGCGAGGGCTCGGAGTGGTTCGCGGCCAACAAGCGCTGGATCAACGAGCGGCACCTCGAGTTGTGCCGCATTGCCGCGCCGACGTTTCAGGAGCAGCAGCGCGGGGAGTGGATGGCGGAGCAGTTTCGCGCGGCGGGCTACGAAGTGCGGGTTGACCGTGCCGGTAACGTCATCGGGCATCCACGCGGGGACCGGGGCGGCCAGTTGGTAGCCCTGACGGCACACCTCGACACGGTCCTCGAGCCGCTCACTCCGGAGGACATCGCGATTGGCCGCGACGGCAAATTCCATGGGCCGGGCGTCTCCGACAATGGCGCCGGGCTCGCCGCTTTGCTGGCGGTGGCGCACGCGGTGGAGGGCACGGCCTTGCGCGACGAGGGCCTTCCGCTCGTGTTCATCGCGAATGTGGGCGAAGAGGGCGAGGGCAACCTGAGCGGGATGCGGTACATCTGCCGGCCAAGCGGGCTGGCTTCGCGGATCGGCAGTTTTCTGATTCTCGACGGACCGAACACGGACCACATCACCTGCCGTGCTTTGGCGAGCCGCCGGTTCGAGGTCACCATTACGGGACCAGGTGGGCACAGTTGGAGCGATTACGGGGTCGGCAATCCGGTTCACGCCGTTGGCCGCGCAATCGCGCTATTCGCGCAGCATCCGTTCGTTCTGGCGCCCGGTCCGCCGCGCTCGTCGTTCAATTTCGGAGTGATTGAGGGCGGCACGAGCGTCAACTCCATACCCGAACTTGCTCGCGTGAAGGTGGACCTCCGGTCCGAAGATTCGCGGCGGCTGGAAGAAATGTCCGGCCTGCTCCCGCAGTGCGTCGAACAGGCGATCGAAGCCGAGAATCAGCGGGCCAACGGGGGCCGGGTGGCCGCGAAAGTCCGCGAGATCGGTTCGCGGCCTGGCGGACAACTCGCCGACGATGCGCCGATCGTTACGCGCCTGCGCGCGGTGGACTCTCACCTGAAGATCCGCTCGCATCTCGACTGCGCCTCGACCGACGCGAACATTCCCTTGTCGCTCGGCATGCAGGCGGTTTCCATCGGCGCCGGGGGCCGCGGCGGCGGAGCACACACCCGGAACGAGTGGTTTCATCCGGAGGGCCGCGAGACCGGACTGCGGCGGATTCTGTTGGCCTTGTGCCTGCTTTCCGAGCCGGACGCCGGCTGAAGCAGCCGCCAGCGATCCCATGGCGTCCCCATCGCCGCTTCGTTTTCGGGCCGAGCTCGCGCTGGTTGGCGTGACCATTGTCTGGGGCTCGTCGTTTGTTCTCGTCAAGTCGGCGCTGGATGACATTTCGACGCTAGTCTTCCTGGCTCTCCGCTTTTTGTTCGCTTCATCCGCGTTGCTGGTGGCTTTCCGGCTCAGCGGGCCGTTGCGGCTCGGCGGGGGAACTCGCGCGGGACTGCTGGCCGGGCTCTGCCTGTTCGCGGCCTACTTCCTGCAAACGATGGGGCTCCGGTTCACCACCGCTTCGAAGTCGGCATTTCTCACTTCTCTGTGCACGGCGCTGGTACCTTTGTTCGGGTCGGCCGTCTATCGAATTGCACCCAGAGGCCGGGAATTGGCCGGGGTGGTCCTCGCGATCACTGGAACGGGCCTTATGACGCTGCCGGGCGCCAGTATGGCGGCCAATCGCGGCGACTTGCTAACGGTCGGCGCGGCGGCAGCCTTTGCTTTTCATATTCTGACCATCGGCCACTTCACCGGCCGGGTGGGATTTCAGGGCCTGAGCGTGCTGCAATTGGCGGCCGTGGCGGTTCTGGCAGGAGGTTCGTTCTGGTGGGCCGAGGAATGTTTTGTCCGCTGGAGTCCACTTGTGGTCGCCGCGATTCTGGTGACCGGGCTATTCTGTACCGCGCTGGCCTTTACCGTGCAGGCGTGGGCACAGCGGCACACGACGCCGGCGCGTACGGCTCTTATCTTTGCGCTGGAACCAGTTTCGGCTATGATCACATCCTACTTCGTAGAGGGAGAAGTGCTTACCGTGCGTGCGGCAGGCGGCGCGGCGCTGATTCTAGCCGGCGTTCTCGCGGTTGAGCTGAAACCGCGCCGAGGCTTGCCGCATCCTTAGAACATAGCGCGTGTGCGGAGCGTTTCCTCTATAATTGAGAACAGGCTGCAAGCGGGGCGATAGGAGATTCCCATGAGTTGGTTTTCACGATTTAAGGGCCAGAAAGTCATTTCGGTGGCTGCCGTGTTGGCGACGTTGACTACCGGCATTCTGATCGGAACGTTGATCAATAGCGACGTCAGCGCCGACAAAGGCCAGGTGGCCGGCGATGCCACCCCGCTCGTCATTCCCAAGCCTTTGGAGGCGCCCAACCAGTTCACCGAGTTGGCGAAAAAGCTAGAGCCCGTTGTGGTAAACATCACCACGGACTATACGCCGCGCCCAACCGCCCGCCGTCAATCGCCTGGCGAAGAGGAAGAGGACGACGGCATGGAACTGTTCCGCCGGTTCTTCCGCGGACCGGGCCCACAACCGCAGCCGCGCCGGCGGGGCGGTACCGGCTCGGGCTTCATCGTGGATTCGAAGGGCTACATCATCACGAACCACCATGTTGTCGACGAAGCGGACGCAATCAAGGTCAAGGTGCATGGCGATACCAGGGAGTATAAGGCCACGTTGATCGGTGCCGACACCGAGACCGACCTCGCCGTCATCAAGATCAGCCCGGGTAAGACCCTGCCCGTGGCGCCCATCGGCAACTCTGACGCCGTCCGCGTGGGCGATTGGGCTGTGGCTATCGGCTCACCGTTCGGGTTGGAAGCGTCGGTGACGGCTGGAATCGTCAGCGCGATGGGGCGGGATAACATTGCTCAACAGTTCCAGCGCTTCATCCAGACGGATGCCGCGATCAACCCCGGCAACTCCGGGGGCCCGCTGCTGAACATTCGCGGCGAGGTGATCGGCGTGAACACCATGATCGCAACGGCATCGGGCGGATACCAGGGCATCGGGTTCGCCCTGCCGATGAACGACGCGGTGACTGTCTACAACCAAATCATCCGGTACGGCCGCGTGACGCGGGGTTCGATCGGTATTTCGTGGAGCCGGGTGCAGGATCGCGATCAGCTCCTGAAAGCTTTGGGGACCGATCACGGCGTGCTTGTGGAAGCAGTGAAGGAAGGCGGACCGGCCGCCCGCGCCGGCGTCAAGACCGAAGACATTATTATCGCGTTGAACGGAAAGAAGGTCGTTGACGGTAACGACTTGGTGGCGCGAGTGGCGGCTACGCCGGTCGGCGACAAGATCAACGTCACAGTCGACCGGGACGGCAAGAAGATCGATTTGCCGATCACGGTGGAAGATCGCGAGGAAGTCTTCAAGGACGACCCACGCTTTGCCCGCAGCCGTCCGCGCTCCGAGCCCAGCCGGGAGGAGGGCACTGAGGCCAAGTTCGGTATCTACGTCCGCAAGCTCCAGGCCGCCGAGCGGGAAACCGCTGGGGTGGAGGGCGAGCGCGGAGTGCTGGTGACGCGTGTCATCGAGGGCTCGTTCGCCGCGGAGATCGGCCTGCAGGAGCGCGACATCATCGTGTCGGTGAACCGGCAGCCGGTGACCGATATAGACGATTTGCGCGGGATACAGCAAACATTGAGCCCCGGCGATGCCGTCGCGTTCCGGATCATGCGTCCTGCCGCCATGAGCAGCCGCGGCAGCATTCAGTACCAGAGCTTGTTCCTGGCCGGCTCGCTACCGACCGAGTGACGCCGCGAGGGGAATCTCATGCGATTCCCCTTTTGCTAAGATCGGAGTTCGGCTGTGTTGCGACACTTTGCTTTCGCCCTCGCTCTCCTTGTGCCGGCCGCGTTATTGATCGAAACGGTCCCGGCGCAGACGCGGAAGAAGTCCGCCAAGAAGACCGCAGCCAAGAAGACCGTCGCGAAGAAAACCGCTACCAAGAAAACCACCGCCAAGAAGTCCGCGAGTAAGCAGCCGATTACCCGCCGCAGCCGCGCCGGCGCCCGGACGACGCCCACGCGCCGCGTCTATCAGACTCAGCCCGCCAAAGAGCGCCTGACCGAAATCCAGCAGGCTTTGTTCGATCGCGGCTACCTGAAGGCCCAGCCCGATGGGGCGTGGGGAGCGGAAAGCGAAGAGGCCCTCCGCCGTTTCCAGGAAGACCAGAACATCCGCGCCACCGGCAAACTGAATTCCCTTTCGCTCATTGCACTAGGACTTGGGCCCAAGCGGGCTCCGCCGGCGCAGCTCCCCGAGCCGCCGAAAGCGGATAGTCAATGATCGTTGGCGTTCCGAAGGAAGTCAAAGACCACGAGACAAGGGTTGGCTTGGTACCCGCCGGCGTTGTGGCCCTGGTCGAGGCCGGCCACCAGGTGCTGGTCGAAACCAGCGCCGGCGATGGCAGTTCGCTGCCGGACGAGGAGTACGTAACCGCCGGGGCCAAAATTGTAGATACTGCGGCGGCCGTCTGGGGGCAGGCCGACCTGGTGGTGAAGGTCAAGGAGCCGCAGCCGGGCGAAGTGGGCCACTTCCGGCCGGAACTGATTCTCTTTACCTACCTCCACCTTGCTCCGCTGCCGGAACTCACAGCGCAACTCGTGGGCGCGAAGGTGACTTCGATCGCCTACGAAACCATCCGCGAGCCGGACGGTTCTTTGCCGCTGCTGACGCCCATGAGCGAGATCGCCGGCCGGATGGCGGTACAAGTGGGCGCACAGTATCTGGAACGCCCCAACGGAGGCCGCGGTGTGCTGATCGGTGGCGTGCCCGGCGTGGCGCCCGCGAATGTCGTCATCATCGGCGGCGGCGTAGTCGGGCTCAACGCGGCCAAGATGGCCTTCGGAATGGGCGCGCGAACCACCATCATCGACAAGAACCTGAACCGGCTGCGGCATCTCGACGACATCTTTCTCAGCCAGGTGCGAACGCTCGCGTCGAACTTGTACACCATTGGCGAGGCAGTGCGCCACGCCGATCTTGTGATCGGCGGGGTACTGATTCCGGGCGCTTCGGCTCCCCACTTAGTCCGGCGCGAGATGTTGAAGAACATGAAGCGCGGCGCCGTGATGGTGGACGTCGCGATCGACCAGGGCGGCTGCTTCGAGACCTCGCGGCCCACAACCCACACGGACCCGATCTACTTCGTCGACGACGTGCTCCATTATTGCGTGTCGAACATGCCCGCAGCGGTGCCGCACACTGCAACGCTCGCTCTCACCAACTCGACGTTTCCCTATTTGCTGGAACTCGCCAACAAGGGCCTGCCCCAAGCCTGCGAATCGAACTCCGCCCTCGCGGAGGGCGTGAACACCTATCGGGGAAGCATTACTTGCCAAGCCGTGGCCGAATCGCAGAACCGCGAGTTCCGCGTTCTAAGAGCCGTTCTGTAACTGCTCACAGAAGCCCATTGGGCCGCGACCAGCGCACCCTTGCAATCCGCACGGCGCCGCACCAGTTTTTCGGGATCACCGTCCCCGCGGTCACCAGCGATTCCTCCGCTGAAATCGCCGTCGTATGAAAGTTGCCCTGATGCTCCACGTCACCGGCGTTCTTCACTCCGTCGGCGTTCATCGGTATGACAACGCGCTCGGTGCGCCGGATCAATCGGAGCGTCTTCAGATCAACCTCGGCGGTAAACAAAGGCGCTCGCCAACGGAAGACATTCACGTTCATCGGATGGCGCCGCGTATAGACCAGGTAGAGCCCGCCGCTGTGCGGCAGCCACCGTTGCTGCGTCGTGGACAGGGCCAGCGGTTCGCCGTCGTCCCACACCCAGGCGCGCATGGCCTCCCAGCGCAAGCCATCCGCCGACGCAGCGACGAACCCCTGGTTGTTCTCCGCCCGGATCGTCATGTAGTGCCGGCCGTCGAGGAACGCCAGCGACGGTTCCAACAGTCCACGACCGGCGGACAGCCGCAGAGTGTTGCCGTGCTCCTTGACGCGAAGCTGCGTGCCGTCGAACGAGCAGCGAACCGTGCCCACGCCGCGGTCGGGGCGACCCAGCGGGCCGTAGGATAGCGGAACCAGTACATCGCCATCGGGAAGCGTTGTGCGTTGCGCGCAGCCGCTGGTGTAAATGGCGGTCGCTTCCGGGTGTGACCACTCGAGTTTGTGCGGCGGTCCCCAGGAGCCCTCGCGGCCGAGCACAGTGTACACGGGCCAGCGCTGCTCGCCCGGTCGCGTGAGCTTCCCGCCCGCGTAGTAGACGTTGTGCGCCATCGCGATCACCGTTCCGGTCGGCGGGTGAAGTTCGGGCACGGTGTCGCAGTAGCCCTCCTCGACGCCATCCGGATTGCGATGGCGGCCCATGCCGGGGATCGGTTGCGGCTCGCTCCAGGAACGTCCCAGGTCGCGCGACTCGCTCCAATGAACCGGGCCGTAGTAGTCCGAGCCGCTGATCGTTTGCAGCGTCATCAACAATCGCATGCCGCCGGTCGCCAGTGCGCGACAGACCCGTGGATGGAACCAGGTCTCGCCGCCGCCGCCAAGATTGTTCCAGAAAGTGGCCTGCTCAATCTCTCGGATCAGCGGCTCGGACGCGCGGAGTCTCGACGCGGCCGCCGCGGCGAACAGGAAATCGCGCCGTCTCATCGCAGTTCCTTCGGCATCGTGAAGGCGCCGTTGCCGGCCGAATCCCACGCCGCGAAGCGAATCCACTTCTTCCCGGCCGCGTTAAACGGAATCTCGAACCGGTGCGTCCCGAAGGCGGGCTGTCCAGTGGCGGCAACCACCTCCCGCTCCGTCTTTACGCCGTCGCCCCACACCGCCTCCACGAACTCCAGTGGAAATGTCCACTCCACGTCCGCCTTCACCGCGCGGTTCTGTCCCGACCCTTCCACGCTCCAGTCGCGGATCAGAACTTCGCCGCTGGTCACAAAAAACTCGCCCGACCGAATCGCCGCGACGATCGGCGACCAGTCGTCGTCGAAGCGCGGCAACCGCGCCAGTTTAATGTAGTTAACCATCAAATGCGGGTACGTCTCATCGTCCGGATTCTTGGCGTACGTATCACCCTCCGCAAGCGCGTACTTCGGCCCACCCCAATTGTTCATGTCGTCCAGGGTGCTGAGGCACCGTTCCTCGCACAGCCTCGCCTCCGACAGGTCCACGGGCAGCGATTGAAACGCGCCTCCGACGTAGCGGCCACTGCGGAAGTGGACGGTGTCTTTGATGGCGTCGGGGTAGCCACTCGACCCCTTCGTCCGCGGGTGCGCCTGCCACGCGACGCCGTTCTCGCGCTCCAACATCTCGAGTTCGTCCGCCGCGCTGCCCACGTGGTACACCGGGCCATACTCCGGATGCTGCTCCACCAGCGGCTGGCCAGGCTGCCGCACATGGGTCCAGTAGACCGGCCGGGAGAACACCGTCGTGTAGTGGCCGCCGAAGTAAGCGTTGGGTTCCTCGCCGGGGAGGATGAGGAAGTCGTAGTCGGAGTGGCGCCGGCATCCCTCGAAGTACGTCCGCATTTCGCTGAGCCGGATCGGCCCCGGATCCTTCGGGTGGCCGTCGGAGTGGAAGTCCGACATCATCGCAATGTTCACGCCCATAGCCCGGAAAGTTGGCACCCACGGCGGCTGGAAGTCGAGGCTGCCGTAGTCGCTGAGCTGTTCGTGAAAGTGGGTGTGGAAATGGCTGATCGCGACTTGGTAGCCGGGGAGCGGCTTGTAGCGGTCGCCATTGGTGAAGGCAAGCACGGCATTCCGGGTTTCTTCCGGCCCGTCGGGGCTGAGGTAGTAGTAGACCGGCATCCGCTGCCACGTCCCCGGTGGCGCGTTGTACAGCGCGAAGTTTCCGGTGGCGAAGGCTCGCGACTGGCGGTGGCGCCGCTCCCAGACTTCGTCCGAGAAACCGTAGGGCCGGTACATCTCTTCGCGGTCCGCGTTGCGGATGCCGACCGAAAACGAGGACTCCGCATCTTTGCGATACCAGATGTAACCCAGGTTCAGTTCAATCTCGCGCGCCCAAAAGAACTTGTGCGGGGGCGGGAAAACCGCCAGCGACCCGCCGCCCGACTCCACCACCAGCAGCCGGTTGCGCGCCCGCAGTCCGACCGGATCCTCGTTCACCGCGCCGCCAAACTCGTACTTCTGTTCGCCGCGCGCCACGTCACGCCACCGGACCCGTGGAGCATTGCTCGTCCGGAAGCCTTTCAGACCTGCCCGGTAGTGATAGGCGACCGATGGCTCGTCCGTCTTCGCGATGGCCTCCTGACGCATCAAATTTGTGCCCCGGTACAACGTGAACTGAAGCCGGCCCGAGAAGATCCCCGCCGTCAGGCCCGGGAACGAGATCTCCACCCGGGCGCCATCGGTCTTCACCTTGCAGCCGGCGGTCTGAAACACGGCCGCACTTCGCCGCACTTCATCGGGGCTCCGAGGCAGCCCCGGATTCCGGCCCGCCGCGCCGGGAATCACCAGCGGCGCGTCCCAGAAAACCTTCCATTTCTCCTTTTCGAGAACCTCCGGACTGGTCAGGCCGAGATTCTCCAGCGGGCTGAGCTGCTGCTGCGAGATACGCCGCTTGCCCGTCGTAATGAAGAGATCCGGTGAGAGGTTCTCTCCCAGCACCACCCACGGCCCGCCTCGCCGCCGGGCCGCCAGTTGCCGCACCACTGGCCCACCCTGTTCGATGCCGAACACGGCCCGCAGTTCCTGCGTTTGCGCGCCCGGCCATTCGACGCGCAGCCCTTCCGCGACGGGTTGCATGCGCATCCCCCGCACGGGCTGGAATTCGCCCATGTCGCAATGCAGCGGCGCCGCCGCGCACCAAGCGCCGGCCGCCAGTGCGCAAGCCGCAATCGTCAACGTTCGTTTCATGCGCTACACACTATCGCGGTTTCGCGGCGAGCACAATCCGGCGCTCTGCAATAATCAAAAGGACTCTCATGGCCCGCATCCTCATGGTGGCCTCCGAGGCTGTGCCTTTCGCGAAAACGGGTGGTTTGGCCGATGTCGCCGGCGCGCTTCCCACCGAGCTGAAATCGGCCGGTGACGATGTCGCTGTTGTCTTGCCTCGCTATGGCCATATCTCGCTGCAGGGCCTGCGCCGCGTCTGGGACCGGCTGGACGTGTGGTCCGGCCCGCATCACTTTCCGGTCGATATCTACGCAGCGGAGTTGCGCGGCGTTACTTACTACCTGGTGGATCATCCCGTTCTCTACGACCGTCCCGGACTGTACATGGTCAGCGGCGCCGACTATCCCGATAACCACATTCGCTTCGCCGTACTGTGTTACGCGGCGCTCGGCGTGGCGCGGCATCTGTTTCGGCCGGACATCTTCCACCTGCACGACTGGCAGGCAGCGCTGGTGGCCCCATATCTGCGCACAACGTTTCGCTTCGATCCGTCGTTTTTCGGAACGCGGATTGTGACGACAATTCACAATCTCGGTTATCAAGGCCGGTTTGGATCTTATCAATTGGGCGACATCGGCTTGGACGGGTCCTTGATGCGCCCCGATCTCATGGAGTTCCACGGCGACATCAACCTGCTGAAGGGGGGCATTGTCTACGCCGATGCGATCACGACTGTCAGCCGCGGCTATGCGAGAGAGATCCAGACCCCGGAGTTTGGCTTCGGCCTCGATGGCCTACTGAGGGCGCGGTCAAGCGTGCTCCACGGCATCCTCAATGGCGTGGACTATGCGGAGTGGGATCCGCGCCACGATTCGCTGATCGCCGCGAACTACTCGCCGGAAAACCTGGCCGGCAAGAGGGTGTGCAAAGCGGACCTGTTGCGCGAACTTCAGCTCCCGCTAGATGGGCTCGATCGTCCAATTATCGGCATCGTGTCGCGTTTCGTGGACCAGAAGGGATTCGACTTGATCGCCGGGGCCGCCCATTCCTTGATGGGCGCGGATAACTACTTGGCCGTGCTGGGTTCCGGAGAGTCGAAGTACGAAGATCTGTTCCGTTGGATGGCGCAGGCGCGGCCGGACCGCGTGGCGCTCCATGCCGGCTACAACAATCGGCTGGCTCACAAGATAGAGGCCGGCGCCGACATCTTCCTAATGCCCAGCCGCTACGAGCCCTGCGGCCTGAATCAGATTTACAGTCTGCGCTACGGAACCGTCCCCGTCGTGCGGGCAACCGGCGGATTGGACGACACCATCGACGCTGAAACGGGTTTCAAGTTCACGGAGTACGACGCCGGCGCGATGCTTCGAGCGATCGAGAGTGCGCTCGCGCTCTATGTAAGCGATCCCGCGCGCTGGACTCAAATGATGCTGGCCGGCATGGCGCGGGATTTCTCCTGGCGCCGGTCGGCGCTGGAATATTCCGCACTATTCCGCTCCTTATCCGCTAAGTCGATGCAAAAATCCGGCTAATGGTAGCCTCGTCAGGCCCGCCAAACAGTGGGTGCGGTAGGATCGTAGTAGTAGTATGGACCTCCAAAAAATGATTGGCGAACTCCATGAGGAGCGCCGGATGATCGAGGAGGCGATCCTGGTGCTGGAACACTTGGCGCAGCGTAAGGGCAAGCGGCGGGGCCGCCCGCCTGGCTGGATGGCCAAGCTTCGCGAAGGGCAACAAGAGCCCGCCAGCGATGGCGGTGAGGCTCCGGTCAGGACAAGGAAGCTCAGCGCGGACGCTCGGCGCCGCATGTCGGAAGCCCAGAAAAAGCGCTGGTCCGCGGCCCGCGGCGAAGCCGCCGGGGACAACCAGGCGAAAGCCGGATAGAGCACCTTAGCCCGGCCGCGCCACTGGTTGCCGACGCTCGGCCGCCGTTTCGCGCCGGCCCGAGATTTGTGCGTGACGGCTGTCGCCCCAGATGCCGGCGCGCCCTTTCGCAGCGCGCCGCGAAACTGTTGATTCTGCGTCCCCGTGAGAAACACGAAAAACGATTCGTCGAATTCGGCCGCATTTGGTCCCGGTAATATCGTTCCTCATGTCAATCTCCTTGCCCTCCTGCATAGCTCTGCTGGTATCCTCGGCAGAGTGACACATCGACCACTGGCCAATTCGCATCCACCAGGGATTCGGTAGGGACCAATAATGAACTCAACAATTCCCGGAATTCACCACGTCACGGCCATCGCCGCCGATCCACAGCGGAATCTCGATTTCTACACCCAGGTGCTCGGACTCCGGCTCGTGAAACTGACCGTGAACTTTGACGATCCACAGACCTACCACTTCTACTTCGGCGATAGCGAGGGCAGGCCGGGCACCCTCCTGACATTTTTCCCTTGGCCCGCCGCGCCGCGCGGGCGGTCCGGTACCGGACAGGTGACAACCACGTCCTTCGCTGTCGCGGCCGAATCGCTCGGCTATTGGATGGAGCGGCTCGCCTGGCACTCGGTGGCCGTAGAGAGCCCGTCCACTCGCTTCCACGAAGAGTTGCTGTCTTTTGAAGATCCCGATGGACTCCGCCTGGAACTGGTAGGTGTTCCGAACTTGCCGGGGCCCGAGGTCCAGGCCTTCCACAGCGTCACCCTGTCAGTCGAGGGCTATGAGAGGACCGCTGGTCTCCTCGCGGGCGCCTTCGGATACCGTCCCGCAGGGGAATCCGGAAACCGCTTCCGCTTCGTGTCCGGGCAAGGCGGCCGCGCTTCGATCGTGGACGTAGTCTGTCTGCCGGACGCCCGGCGCGGCTCCACGTTGCCGGGCACGGTGCACCACGTCGCGTTCCGCGTCCCGGACGGCGCCGCCCAAAAGCAGTGGCGCGAAAAGGTTTTTTCGCTTGGCTTCAACGTAACGCCCGTGATCGACCGCACCTACTTCCAGTCGATCTACTTCCGGGAGCCCGGCGGAGTTCTGTTCGAATTGGCTACCGATCCGCCCGGCTTTACCGTCGATGAAGACCCCGCTGGCCTCGGCACCTCGCTGCGGCTACCGCGCCAGTACGAACCGATGAGGGAACGCCTCGAAGGCCTGCTGCCGAAACTCCGCCTTCCGGGTGCCGGAAACGCCGCCGATGACCAGTGAAGGCTTGGGGTTTCCGCATCGCTTCGTGCCGGCGGCAGACCCTGCCTCCGCGCCGACGCTGCTGCTGCTTCATGGGACCGGCGGCAGCGAGAACGATCTGCTTCCGCTTGGCCGCGAACTGGCCGCTTCGCTGCCCGGCGGAGCGAATCTCCTCAGCCCGCGCGGCAAGGTGCGGGAGAACGGCATGCCGCGCTTCTTCCGCCGGTTGCGCGAAGGGGTCTTCGACCTGGAGGACCTCCGCTTCCGCGCCGAGGAGTTAACCCAGTTCGTCCGCGCTGCCGCCGCGGGCTACGGGTTCGACCCGGAGCGTGTCATCGCCGCCGGCTACTCCAACGGCGCTAACATCGCCGCAGCGGTTCTGCTGCTCCATCCAGGCGTCCTTCAGGGGGCGATTCTGTTTCGCGCCATGGTCCCGATCGAGCCGGAGACCCTGCCGAGCCTGTCCAGTGTACAGGCGCTCCTGTCTAACGGCCGCCTTGACCCCATTGTTCCGCGCAACCATGCGGAACGCTTGGCGGCCCTGCTATCCGGAGCCGGTGCGAACGTCCATCTGCACTGGTATCCCGGCGGCCACGAACTCAGCCGCGCCGACCTCGACGCGGCCATCTCATGGCTCGAAAAATTCTCCGGCGGCGCGTGATCGTTCGCTCGGCCGCGACACGGCAACGACAGGTATGTGTGGCCTCGATCAGCCTCGGCCGCCAAGCTACTGACACATGATCCGTGCGCACGTATAATGTGCTTAAATGTGCTTATGAACATCACTCTGTCGGTTGACGAGGACGTCATCGGCCGAGCAA
>CAYPUQ010000157.1:0-12729 GCA_964413655.1 uncultured Solibacteraceae bacterium
AGCCGCGCCGCCGAAGGAAACCGCCGCGCCGCCGGAGGCGCCCGGACAGGCGCGTGTGGTCTTTCTGCCGGGGTCGGCAACGGTGCAGCCAAACGGAACGGTCGTCGCGACCCTGCAGCTTGAAGGCGGCACGGACGTTTTCAGCGTACCGATTCAGATCCGCTGGGATCCGAAGATTCTCCGGCTGAACGATGTCGCACGCGGCGGGATGTTCGCCGCGGGCGGCCAGCAGCCCATCTTCACCCGCAACGTTCGTAATGAGGATGGGGAGGCGACCGTCCTTTTAAACAGGTTGCCCGGCACGCAAGGCGTCAGCGGGAACGGTGCGTTGGTTGTGCTCCGTTTTCAAGCGATCGCGGCGGGCGAGACACAGGTCACTGTGCCGGAGATCACGCTCCGGAACTCCCAGATGCAGGCGGCTCCGGTGGCGGCTCCGGTCATGAAGATAACCGTTCAGTAGGTGAGTCGAAGCGCCATGAACCAGTTTCGATACCGCGGGCGGCGCGGCATGACGCTGGTCGAGTTGATCGTCGCCTTTACTATTCTGCTTCTGCTGTCCTCAATGGCGGTGCCGCTGGCCCGCTACAAGGTCCGCCGCGAGAAAGAACGGGAACTCCGGTGGGCTCTAAGAGAGATCCGCACCGCCATCGACCGGCACAAGGACGCCTCCGATGCCGGACTGTTCGGTCCACCGAAGTTGGACACCTACGGCTACCCGGAGAACCTGGAGATCCTTGTTGAGGGCGTGGATATGTCCGGAGCTGTGGAGAAAAAGATAAAGTTCCTCCGGCGGATCCCGCGCGATCCCTTCACGGGGACCTCGGACTGGGGTCTCCGTTCCATGCAGGACGATCCGCAGTCGGTGGGTTGGGGTGGCCAGAACGTCTTCAATGTCTACACAAAGACGTACGAGAAAGCGCCCGACGGCACGGCCTATTCCGAGTGGTGACAGGGGAATGATCGACCTTCACGGAAAGCGCGGCTACACCTTGGTCGAAATCGTCATCGTCCTGACGATCATTTCCATTCTTGTTTCGATCGCCGTGCCGATCTACCAGAAGACGCTCATCCGCACCAAGGAGAGCGTGCTGCGCAGCAACCTGTTCACCATGCGCACGGTAATCGACGAGTACACCTACGACAAGCAAAAAGCCCCGCAGAGCCTCGAAGACCTTGTGCGCGAAGGTTACATGCGGCAAGTTCCAGAAGACCCGATGACCGGTTCCAACCAGACCTGGCGCATCATCATGGAAGACGCCGTCACAATGATCAACCAGCAGGAGCCTGGTATCTTCGACGTCCGCAGCGGCTCGGACCAGATCAGCCTGGAAGGCACGGCTTACTCGGAGTGGTGACCCGGCGTTGGGCGCGGAACTGCCTCGACCCTCGCCTGCCAACCCGCCAACCAGACGTCGCCCAGGACTACTAGGCTAGGCTCAGGGTAGCAGCCCATCTCCGCCGCGCGCGGCCGGCGCCCAACCGGCCTTCCTAGCCCGCCCGTGCAGTAGACAGACTGCTTTTTTCGAATTTCTACTTGACCATCAGGCCGTCCTCGGTGGTACATTAATAGCCTCAGCTCCGTTGAGAGGGTTACCCAGGGGTTGCAGTGCTCTCCACGCTAAATTCGCCGCCGGATCGGATGCACCTGAGTTGTTGCTTCTCCCGGACAGAAAGGCAGATTCCCATGAAACAGTCTCCGTTTCTCGCAGCCATCGCGATCATTGTCGCGCTGGCCGCTTTGACAACACCCGTCCCGGCGCAGGAAGTCACCGCCGGCGTGTTTGGAGTGGTGCAAGACGCCACTGGCGCCGTCGTCCCCGGCGCTATCATCCGCCTCAACAACACCGGTACCGGACGCTCGTGGCAAACGACATCCGACGAATCGGGCAATTTCTCCGTAACCTTGCTCCCGATCGGCAACTACGAGGTTTCGGCCGAGGCCTCCGGCTTCAGGCGCGCAGTGGTTGCCGACGTCATCCTTCGCGTCAATGACAACCGGCGCATCGTTTTCTCCATGGAAGTTGGACAAGTCGCCGACCAGATCACCGTCGAGGCGACCGCTGTCGCCGTCAACGTGGCCTCTGGCACAACTAGTTCGCTCCAGGACGGGCGTGATATGGTCCTCCTGCCTGCCCGCGGCCGCGCGACCTTCTCGTTCGCCCAACTCATGCCCGGTGTCATTTCCACTACACCTTATGACCGTCGCGCTAACAACTCGTCGGTGAACGGCATCCGGCCGACCCACAATGCTTGGCTGATCGACGGCGGCTACAACATTGATACCGGAGGCAATTGGGGCGCCCCGCTGGCCCCCAATATCGAGACTGTGGCCGAATTCCGCGCCATTCGTGGCAACTACTCGGCCGAGTTTGGCACTGGCGGCGGTTCGCAATTCAACGTCATCACCAGGGGTGGAACCAACGATGTACACGGGTCGGTCTACTACTTCCACCGCAACGACAAGCTCAACGCCCGCAATTTCTTCTCGCCAACCCGCAACGCTTTCAAAGGGAACGACTTCGGTTTCAGCGTCGGCGGCCCCGTGTTCATCCCGAAAGTTTACAACGGCAAGAACCGGACCTTCTTTTTCGTCCTGCTCGGCTACATCAAAGAGCGCCAGGCCCAGCAGTTCTTTAACGTAATTCCCACCGTCGCCAATCGCCAGGGCAACTTTTCGAACCTCAACCGCGCGATCTACGACCCGCTGAGCGGCCTCCCCTTCTCGGGCAACATCATTCCGCAATCGCGCATCGACTCCAACGCCGTCGGTTACGCCCGCATGTATCCCGATCCAAATTTTATGGATTCGGCCGGACGCAACCACCAATCCCAACACGGCCGGCTCGACAACACCAACGAGAAGAACTTTCGCGTCGACCACCACTTCAGCGACAGTCATCGCGTGATGTGGCGTTATACGCCCGAGTTCCGGCGGGCGAACTTCAAGCTGGCCCCGGGCTTCGACTTCCTCACCCGCGAGGACCGTACTCCGGCCCGTAATATGGCGATCAACTACAATGCCACGCTCCGCCCGACTTTGCTCAACGACTTCAACTGGGTCCGGTCACACAACCGGATCATGCAGTTCCCACCCGATGTGAGCCCCGCTACTTGGGGCATTGACATCCCCCAATTGTTCGCCGATACGCCCGAGACTTATCCACTGGCGAGCCTGAACCTCGACCGGGTGCCCGACCGTGTTCCCACCTTCGGCCTCACCGGGTACTCCGGTATCGCGCCGTCGGCGCCTTGGAGCAACTATCAGACCATTTACGAATTCAAGGACAACCTCACCTGGATCAAGGGCGCCCACACCATCAAGACCGGTTTCACTTACGCCTACGAAATCAAGTTTGAGCCCACCAATACCAACGTCTTCGGCGGTTTTAACTTCGATGGCCGTGCCACCGGACCGCAGGGCGGTGTCGGCGACGCCTTCGCCGATTTGCTCATCGGCCGCGCCGCGTCCTATAACGAAACGGATACCGTCGCTTTCAACGACAACCGCCGCAACGCCTTTGAGACCTACATCGACGACTCCTGGAAGGCGACCCGCCGCTTGACTCTCAACCTCGGTCTGCGCTATTCCTTCTTCCCGCCGGCCCACGAGCCCGACAACCGCTTCCGCGTCTTCATTCCGGAGCTTTATAATCCGGCCAACGCGGTGACGGTCGACTCGGCGGGCCGCATCCCCCGCACCGGCGGCGACCGGTTCAACGGTCTCGTCGATCCGACCAACTACTGGAGGACCTCCAAGAGGAACTTTGCCCCGCGCTTCTCCTTCGCCTACGACCTCTTCGGCAACGGTCGCACCGCCGTCCGCGGCGGCTACGGCATGTTCTACTCGCGCGAAATCCTTGGCGCGTTCATTCTGATGTCTGGCAATCCGCCGTTCTCCGAGTTGCTGACCGTCGAGAATACGCTGCTGTCGAACCCAGGCGGCGGCACCGCGCGGAACTTCGATCTGCCGATCACGCTTGGCTCCATCGACATGAACCAGCTCACGCCCTACACGCAGCAGTGGAACTTCAATATCCAGCACGGCCTCACCGGAAATACCGTTCTGGAGATCGGCTATTCAGGTTCCCGCGGCATCCACCTGATGCGAACCCAGGACATCAACCAGCCGCTGGCCAGCGAAGCCATTGCCCGCGGTCAGCAGAACGCCAACCAACTCCGGCCGTATCAGGGATGGGGCGTCATTAACCATCGCGAGCAGAGCTACATGTCGAATTACCACGGCCTGCAAACCGGGCTGAACCGCAGCCTGTCGCGCGGCCTGATGTTGCAAGTGGCCTACACCTGGTCAAGGGCGATCGACAACGCCGACTTCACCGGCGGTATCTACGGTTTTGTTCCCAATACCCGCGACTCCTCCGGCGAGCGGGGACGCGCGAACTTCGACGCCACCCACAACTTCATCGCCTCGTATCTCTGGGATGTCCCATTCCTGCGCAGCCGTAAGGACTTTGTTGGGAAAGTCTTCGGTGGTTGGCAATACTCTGGTGTCGTCACGATGCGCACCGGCCTACCGATCAGCCCCGAACTGGGCCGCGACATCGCCGGGGTCGGCAGTGCCGCCCGGCAGCGTCCGGCTGCCATCCGCACCCCCTTCCTCTCCCGCGGGGAGCGGAGCATCACGAGTTGGTTCGACGCGAGCGCCTACGTTCAGCCGGAGTTCGGCACGTTCTCGCCGGTGGCGCGGAACATCCTCTCCGGACCTGGCTGGAACCAGTTCGATATGTCGTTCCAGAAGGTGGTCCGGTTCAGCGAAGGCCGTCAGATCGAGATCCGCGCCGACGGCTTCAACATCTTCAACCACACCCAGTTCAACGGCGTCGGGACGAGCTTCTTTACACCCGCCACCTTTGGACGGATCACGTCGACCCGTAACGAACGCAGTTTCATGGTTGGCACGCGCATCCAGTTCTAGCTGTATTGCCGGCAGCGCCGGGATCGCCCGCCGGATCTATTGGCGAGTTGGAACGCCAATAGGTCCGCCGAGGAGGAATCGCAGCGGAAAGATAACATCCTTGGCGGGCGTGTAGCCTTTCCAGCGGGCCACGATCTTCCCTTCCGGACCGATCAAGACCGTGAATGGGACGGCGCCGGAAGAGCGGCTGGTCTGCCGCATCTCAACTCCCTCCAAGCGCCAGTCGTGTTGGGCGCGGTCGAGGGCCGTTGCGTCCGCGGCGGCTACCGCGATCACGCGCAGGCCATGCGCGGAGTGCTGGAAAGCCGCGCTACGCAAGTTGACGGCCTGGGCGCGCGAGTCGTGGCGGCCCTCGCCCGGGCGGAGATCGAGCAACGACACCAGCGCCCAACGGCCTCGCACCGAGCCGGCGTCGAATCCGAACTGTTCCAGTTCCGCCGTGTCGTTGACGGGTGAGAGTTTTGGTTCCGGCGTGAACTGCTCGAAGCGGCCCTGCCTGTCGTTGCCGGCGCCCCGCCAATTCGGGAAACCTTGATAGAGCGTTCCGGCGTAGTGCCATTCAGGCCGGCCCCTGACCACCCAATACAGGTTGGCTTCGAAGCGCATGGAAGCGTTCGAGGCGGCCATCAGAGGAACGGCGGACCAGACGCTATTATTGCTGAACACATTCGGCGCCGAACCCTGAAATGCAGCGTCGTTCTTCACGACCGGCCCATCGACGGGCGGCTCCCAGAGGATCACATTGTCGTGAATGGCGACCCCGTCCAAACTGCCTTTGTCCCACGTGGTCAGGTGGACCGCTCCGTGGTGCCGCGCGAGGCGCGGGCTGCGTCCGTTACCGGCGCAGACGTTGTGGCGGACGATGCTGGCGGTTGTCGTCAGCTGCCCGGCGCCGAACACGGAAAAGCAGTAGGCCTGAGTATCGTGCCCGTAACTGAGTTCCACGATATTGCGGTCGTTGCCCCAATCGATGTCGAAGGCGCCGCCATCGACTCCGGGCGAGTCGGCAAAGTAGCTCTCGCATTCACGTACCGTGCAATCCGCGCACCGCCATGTCCAGATTCCGTTGGGCGTGCCGATGGTCTGAGTGGGCTGCATGCCGGTGTTCCAGGCCGCCGATCGCTCAATCAATCCATCGGTGACCTGGTACAGGACGATCCCGTCGCCCCAGACGTCGTGGGCGATCGAGTTGCGGATGACGACGCCCCTGGAGCGGCGCTCGGCAAGCGGCTTCGCGTGGGCAGCGCCGTTGACGATGATTCCCGCCCACTGCGTGGTGTCCCAGACGGTAGCCCCGTCGATGACGATGTCCTCAAACAACGCCGAACCGGTGAGCGCGAAGACGATCAAGCCCGAGTTCTTGGCTTTCAGCTTTCCATGCACGCCGTGAACCAGCACGTCCGTAATTCGGAAGTGCGCCATGGTTCCGGAATCGCCGCCGACGAAGATGCCGTACTCGCTCGAACCCGTGGCTTCAATGTTGCGGATGTGCCAATAACTCTGGTTAAACAGACGAACGGCGGCCGGGGTGCCGTCGGCCTCGATTCGCGGCGGCGGCCCGGCGCCATAAGCGGCCAGCACGATCGGACGCTCCGTCGCGCCCGAACCGCTGGGTGTCAGCGCGCCTTTGCACACCGTTCCGCGCCGCAGCAGCACACGGTCGCCGGGGTCAAGCTTCGTGGCATTCACGCGGGCCAAGCTGCGCCAGGCTTCGGTGGGCTGAACGCCGGCCGCCTTGTCGTCCCCCTCGGCGCAATCCACGTAGTAGGTGGCCGCGTTTAATGTGACAGACACAATCAGCAGGCAAAAGATCGAGATCGTTTTCATTCTTCTACAACGACGGCCACATCCCACGGCGCGAAGGTAAGTGCAGCGCCGGAGGTCAGCTTCCGGCCGGCAAGTATTTCGGAGCCGCCGGCGTAGGCGTACGCGACGCGCCTGGTTTCTCCGCTGAAGTTGAAGTAGAAATGGACCCGCTTGCCGGCGCGCGTCAATGCGTGCCGTTGGCGTATTCCGGGCTCACCATCCTGAACCGCGATGCCCGCGTCGCGAAGGGTGTCGGCCGTGAGCGCGCGCAGCGCCTCGGGGGACAGCAGAGTGCCGCAGTAAGTCAACGCGCCGGTGCCCGCCCGGTTGTGCGTCACCGCGGCGAACCGCGACAAGTGCGGATGGTCATAGGAGGCCAGCGTCCGCGCGGATTCCGGCACGATGTACTCCGCCCATACGGACGCTTGCGTGCCTCCTAGCGGCGGTGCTCCGGTTAGCGGCACCGGCCGCGCCAGATTCTGGAACTCCTGGTAGCGAAACCCGGCCACTTCGCGGAGAGGCCCGGGGGCTATTTGCCATCGCACGGTTGAGTGCTCATCGGCGAAGCCGCTCTTGAAGTGCATGAGCACGCGCCCGCCGCCCCGGACAAAGGCGGCGATCTTGGCCAGCATCGTGTCGCTGGCGCTGTAAAGAGGCGGAACGAGCAGGACTTTATAGGCCTTCCAGTCGGATTCCGGCGTAACGAAATCCGGTTCCACATTCAGGTCGTAGAGTGCGTCCCAGAGGCGGCGCAGCACGGTCAAGTAGTCGGCCTGATCGGAAAAGGGCATGAAACGGAGAGCGTGGTAAGAGTCGTTGCTGAAAAGGATGGCCACCGCATTGTCTTTGCGTAAACCCGCGAGCAGGCGTCCGTGGCGTTTCAGTTCCTCGCCGACGCGCGAGACCTCGGCGTAGGCGCGGTTAGGTTCGAGATCGTGCGAGAGAACGCCTTTCCAGTATGTTTCCTGGCCGTAGTGAAGCGAGTGCCAGTGCCAGTACGCGACCATGTTGGCGCCCGCGGCGACGTGCGCCCATGCGGCCAGCCGCAGTTGCCCGTCGTAAGGCGGATACTGGGCGCGCGAATCCCATCCGATCGTCTGGGCGTTGGTCTCGGTTACCAGGTACGGCGCCAGCTTGAGAGACCGGCAGACATCGCCCGAAAACCAAATGTCACGCCCGTCGAAGCGATCCTGCCAGGGGTGGTATGGGTTCACCGCCGCGATGTCCATGGCGCGGGTGATGGCCCACTGGTCGAGGTTGGTGCGGATGCCGCCGACGAAGTTGTGCGTGACGAACTGGCCCGGACGCGCATACTCCCGGACGATGGACGCCTGCCAGGCAAGGAACTCCGTCACGATCTCCTGCTGGAACCGCTCCCACTCCAGTTTGTAGCCGGGGTTAAGGATGCCGTCGCGGGACGGGAACTCGTCCCAGGTTTCGACCAGTTGTCCCCAGTAGGCAAGACCCCACAGACGGTTCAATCGCTCCGGGGTTTCATAGGTCCGCCGCAGCCGTTCGACGAACTGTGCCTGGACGTGGGGCAGCGGAAGTCCATTCGGGCCGGTCTCATTATCCACCTGGTAGCCGATGATGGCGGGGTGGTTTTTCAAACGGCCCATAATGGCGCGGATAATTCGCTCCGCATGGCGGCGGTAAGCCGGATTTGTGAGATCGATGTTCTGCCGGGGACCGTAGGCGCCGCCCGCGACGGAGCCAGGATAGCTGGGCATGTAGAGGTCGGATAGAGGTGGGGCCGAGCCGAAACGAGTGACGATAATGTCGGGATGCTTCTTGTGGAGCCATGGCGGAATCGAGTAAGTCGGCGTGCCAAGGATGACCTGAATGCCAACTTCGTGCAAGCGGTCGAGAATTCGTTCCATCCAAGCGAATTCGAACTGGCCGTCGCGCGGCTCCCAACTGGACCATGTGGACTCGCCGAGGCGGACCACGGTGATCCCGGCTTTGCTCATCATCTCGACATCCCGGTCAAGGCGCTCGTATGGCATGTACTCGTGGTAATAGGAAACGCCGTAGAGGATAGTCTCGGGGGTTGCGGCGCTGGCGGGAAGCAGGAGCGCGCTCACGAGCAGAAGCGGGAGTACCGTGCTTCTCATCTCAAGGGTCATCATACAGCAGGCCGTAGCGGAACCCGGTGGATGATGATGAGGTCTGGTCGCTGCTGCTGGTCCCCGAAGGATGGTTCCGGGCTACCGGCATTCAAGGAGTCCCAGGATTCGGGCGAGGGGACTGCCACGAATATTCTGGCGCGGTGATGGACGGTTTGCCGCAGAGCGACAGCTACGTCAACGTGTTGCGCGACCTGTAACTCTCTGTGGGGTCCAGACGCTGACATGATCCGAGTAGTACTGTCGAATCCAACCCGCCCGACACCCCGCTGCCCTGGATAGTTGTGTCGGGAGCCGCCACCATCCGGACGGCCGGGCTGGGCGATAATGGGAAAACTCATGAGACGGGCGGTCCTGCTGGGAACAATATTGGCCGTGCTGTGGCTCGGCATTGCGCCGGCGCAGCACGAGGCACGGGAGGCGGGGAAGAAGAAGCGGCATTCGGCGATCGGGAATGCCGAAGCAATCACCGCCGGCCAGAAACTCTACGCCGGATCCTGCGCGGGCTGCCACGGTCCGTCGGGGCAAGGCGGCCGCGGGCCGAACCTGGTCCAGCGCGGAGCGTGGCATCCGCTTGGCGACGAAGGGCTGTACCAAACCATCGAGAAAGGCGTGGCGGGCGCCGATATGCCGCCGACCAAACTGCCCGAGGCTCAGCTTTGGCAGTTGGTTGCCTTTGTGCGTTCGTTGACGGCGCCCGCGGCGGAGTCGCCGTTGCCCGGCGACCCACAAGCCGGCGAGTCGCTGTTTTGGGGCCAGGCCGGGTGTGGTAACTGCCACTCGGTTCGAGGCCGCGGCGGTCATCTCGGTCCCGACCTGAGCGACATCGGCGCCACGCGGCCGCTGGAACGGATCCGCGAGTCGGTGCTCGACCCGGACGCCGACGGATGGGCCGGTTACGAGCCCGTCCGTCTCGTGCTGCGCGACGGGCGGCGGATCGAAGGCGTGGCGCGAAATCGCACCAACTATTCGATCCAGGTGCAGGACAGCCGCGGCGGACTTCATTTGCTGGCGATGAACGAGGTCGAGAAGCTGCAACGGGGGAAGCGTTCGCCGATGCCGGACGACTATCGAAAGCGGCTGAGCCGCAAAGAGGTGAACGATGTGTTGGCGTATCTCAGCCGGCAGACGATGAGGCCCTACTTAGCCGGCGAGCCGGCGGCGGAGGACAGATAATGCGAGCGTGGATTTTGACGGCCCTGCTGGCCGCGGCGGCGCCGGCGCAAGTGCGCTACGAGGAGATTCTCAAGGGTGCGGGCGACAACTGGCTGACCTATGCCGGCGACTACCGCGGTCACCGTCACAGCGCGCTGAAACAGATCACGGTGGGGAATGCGGGCGCGTTGACGCCCCAGTGGGTCTACCGGATTCCGAAGGCGAACGGCCTCCGCACCAGCCCGATCGTCCATGACGGCGTGATGTATGTCACCAATAGCAACGAGGTCCACGCGCTGGACGCGCGGACGGGCCGGAGCATTTGGGTTTACCGCGATTCGCGTGCGAAGAAGCAGGACGTGAATCGCGGCGTGGCCATCCTCGGCGACCGGGTGTTCTTCGTCACCTCGGACGTACACCTGGTCGCGTTGAACCGCCGCACGGGCGCAGTCCTGTGGCACAAGCAGTACGGACGGGTGGAAGACGGACTCTACGCCTCGCTGGCGCCGCTGGCGCTGAAGGACAAGGTGATCGTTGGCGTCTCGGGCGGCGACAGCGGAATGCGCGGCTACATTGCGGCGTTCGACGTGGAGAAGGGCGAAGAGGTTTGGCGCACCTATACCGTGCCGGCCAAGGGCGAGCCGGGCGCGGAAAGCTGGGGCAACTACATCGAGTGGGGCGGCGGAGCGACGTGGCTGAGCGGCACGTTCGATCCAGATCTCAATCTCGTCTACTGGACGACGGGCAACCCGTGGCCCGATTTCTATGGCGGCGACCGGAAGGGAGACAATCTCTACACCTGCTCGGTGCTTGCGCTGGACGCTGGCACCGGGAAGATGAAGTGGTATTTCCAGTTCACTCCGCACGACACGCACGATTGGGACGCGCAGGCGTGGCCGGTGCTTGTCGACATGGACTACCGCGGCCGGCCGCGCAAGCTGCTGCTCCACGCGAACCGCAACGGCTTTCTGTACGTGCTGGATCGCGTGAGCGGCGAGTATCTCAACGCGACGCCGATCATCGACAAGCTCGACTGGGCGAAAGGCATCGACGCGAAAGGCCGGCCGATTCTCGCGCCGGACAAGGACCCGACGCCCGCCGGAAACTACGTCTGCCCCGGCGTTCGCGGCGCCACGAACTGGATGTCGCCGACATTTGATCCGGCTACGGGTTGGCTCTACGTGGTAACGCTGGAGCAGTGCGACGTCTACACCAGTTCGGCGAAGGAGCCGGAGCCGATGAAAAACTTCGCGGGCGGTGGAGCGGGGCCGAAACCGTCCTCGCCCGGCCAGTTTTTTCTGCGTGCTTTCGATCCGAAGACCGGCGAACGTAAGTGGGAGTACCCGATGACGGGGCCGGGCGAGATGTGGGCGGGCACGGTATCGACGGCCGGCGGGGTTGTTTTTTCCGGCGACGACGACGGACACCTGATCGCGGTCGACGCCCGCAACGGCCGCCACCTCTGGCATTTCCAAACGGGCGAACCGCTGTATGCCTCGCCGGTCACCTACGCGGTGGGCGGCAAGCAGTATGTGGCGATCGCGTCGGCCAGCGCGATCTTCGCGTTTGCGTTGTTCGAGGGTCCGGTGGGGCGTTGACCGCGCGCAGAACGCCAAATGCCGGTCAGGCCTTGCCGGCCTCGGCGAGCGCGCTGGCGTAGAGGGCCTTGATGTAGCCGATGCTGTAGGCCCAGCCGGTCATGCGGTCGCCAATCATCTGCGGTACATGATCGGCGATGAGGTTGCCGCGGAAGTCGACCTCGACGAGCGTCTTCATCGCCTTCCGCATATCCATGTACCCGTTATCGACGTACGTCTCGACGAAGTACGGCACGGGTCCGCTGACGTTTCGGAAGTGGATCTTCCACAGCTTGTCCATTTTGGCGAACTCGCGGATAGCGCCGTAGATATCGCGGCCCATGAGATCGCCGCCTTCCATCCAGGTGCCCAGGCAAAGGCAGACGCCGACGTTCGGGCTGTTGGCGATTTCAAGCGCCTTCACGTAGCCGTCGAAGTTGCCGAAGATGCAGCGGGGCACGCCGCCGAGTTCCGGCACTGGCGGGTCGTCGGGATGAATGCCGATACGGATGCCCACTTCCTCGGCGACGGGCACCACCTGCTTGATGAAATAAACGTAGTTCTCCCAGATCTCTTCTTTCGTATACTTCCGTCCGTGGGAGAGCGGACCCTCGAAGACTTTGCCCACCCAATACCCTTTGGCGGTTTCCTGACGAAAGGCGCGGGCCGAGGAGCCGCCGCGCGTGGTTTCGCGTTCGGACGACCATATGCCGTTGCCCATGTGCGCATAGGTGGTATAGCGGAGGCCCGCCGTCGCGAGGTTGCGCAGGAACTGTTTGTATTCCTCGATCTTCTTGTCGCGGCCGGGCAGGTTCAGCGTTACCTCCGGCATGTTGTGGACATTGCTGTTGCCGATGTTCCAAACCTTCAAGCCGGCGGCTTCCACTTTCTTCTTCATGGCGATGAAGTTCTCAAGAGTGGATTGCGCACCGCCCGTCGGAATATTCACCCAGTCCACGCCCATTTGCTTGGCGAACGTCAGGTATTCGTCCGGGGCGCCGGTTGGAATCTGCAGCGAGATCTTAATACCTGGCGTCAACGGCTCGAGCCGGCGCTGGGCACGGGCAAATGGAGCGGCCGCCGATGCGGCGGCGGCACCCAGCATTATGCGGCCGAATGCACGACGATGAAG
>CAYPUQ010000158.1:0-3540 GCA_964413655.1 uncultured Solibacteraceae bacterium
GCGGAGGTAGATGGACTCGTAGATCTTGCCGTTCGAGGAGGGCCAGCGGGCGCGGGCGACATGCATGCCTACACATTCCGGGTCGAATCAGACCTAACCTCTTTAGCGAGTGCCACTTACCTCAAATTGCCGTGGTGAACATCCGTTCGAAGGCTTCCGCAACGCGGTGGTCGAAGACATCCTCACCGTCGCCGAGGTCCACCTCTTCCAGACCACCGGCTTTGACCCTCTTCGCAACCCCGACCCCCAAATCGAGAAGCGGCACAAGCGGCTGATGTCCTACCGCAGGATGTTGCAGCGCACCGCCGACAAGGCCGCCGCGGAAATCCAGCGCCGCCGCGACCTCGACGCCGAACTCGCCGCCCAGCAAGCCGAAGCCGCCCCGGCGCCGGCCCCTGCGGACGATTTGCAAAAACAAACCCAAATTGGGATCGGCCCCAACGACCCCACCCTCGAACAGGTTCTCGACCCCAACTTGAAACTTGGACGCCAGGAGGAACCCCGAACAGCCATCGTCAAACCGCAATCCGATTCGTCCTACTGACGCCATGAGTGTCCCTGCCGGTACTTGCCGCGCGGGATGTGAAAGGGTCCACCAGCTCAGCGGCCCATGATGAAGCGGCCGCGACGGGGGTCGGCGCCGCCGTCGAGCACGCCGTCGCGGAGCACGATCACCGTCGGCGCGGATGCATTGCTCCATTCGCCGCGAACCTCGACTTCGTGACCGAGTTGCTGCAAGCCCTCTATCACTGCGGGTGCGATGCGTTTCTCGACGTTCAGTTTGCCCGGCGAGATTTCGTGGAAGCCGAACGAACTGTAGAAGTGCTCGCTCTGGAAGCGCGCGGCTTCGACGGCCTCCTGCGACGACATCCCGAAATCGATGATGTTCAGCAGCGTCTGCAGCAGCGCCTGATCCTGGTTGTCGCCGCCTGGGGTCGACATGGCGAGGAACGGCTCACCGTCCTTCAACACAACGGTGGGGCTCAGAGTGATCCGTGGGCGCTTCCCCGGGGCCAGCAAGTTCGGGTGGCCGTCGATCAGCACGAAGGACTGGAGCCGGGTACTGAAAGGTACGCCGGTGTCACCGGCGATGACAGAGGGGAGCCAGGCTCCGCTGGGTGTTGCCGAGAAGACGTTGCCGTGCCGGTCAACGACGTTGACGCAGGTGGTGTCCTGGACGTTGGAGGAGACGCCACTCGCACCGGACAGGTCGAGGAACGGTCCGAGGGAACCGGGCCGGTGTTCCAGGGACGCGTGCGCGGGATCGATCAGGCTCCGGCGTTCGGCGGCGTAATCGCGGGAAAGCAGTTTCTCGGCGGGGATGGATGCGAACTTGGGGTCGCCGTAGTGCCGGTCGCGATCGGCGAAGGCGAGTTTGGCGGCTTCAACGACGGTGTGGAGGTATTGGGTGCTGTTGTGCCCCATGCTCTTCAGATCGAAGCCTTCCAGAATTTGCAGGGCCTGGATCAACACCGGCCCCTGGGACCAGAAGCCCGGCTTGACGATGGTGTAGCCGCGATAAGTACCGACGGCGGGTTCGTCGAACGAGGCGCGGCCCGCGGCCAGATCCTTGAGCCGGATCAGGCCGCCGTTCTCCTCACTGAACCGGGCGAGGCGCTTGGCGAGTCTGCCAGTGTAAAATTCGTCGCGGACGGCGCGGATCTTTCGGGCGCGATTGCCGCGAGCTTTCTTTTCGACGGCGACCAGGTCCCTCAGCGTGCGGGCCAGCGTGGGTTGGCGGAAGATTTCGCCGCGCCGGGGCGGCTCGCCGCCAGGGAGAAAGAAGGTACGCGAATCGGGCCAGTGCTCGAGAGTTTTCCGGCTGTTGCGGATGAAATTGGCGAACTCCTCGCCGAGCGGAAACGCCTCAGCGTACTCGATGGCGGGCGCCGCCACTTCGCTGAAGGACATCGTGCCGTAAGTTTCGAGCGCCAGCATCAGGCCATCGAAAACGCCGGGCGTGATGGCGGCGCGCATACCGTTCGAGGGGATGGGTGGAACGCGGCGGCCTTCTTCCCAGGGTTCGGCCTGGCGCGAACGGTAGAACTCCGGCGTGGCGAGTTCGGGCGCGATGCCGACGCCGCTGACGATCACCGGCGGTTTGCCCTTCATCTTGACGATGAGGGGCATTTCGCCGCCGAGACCGAAGCGGGCCTGTTCTGTGACGGCGGCGGCAAGGACCGAGGCGACACCGGCGTCCACGGCGTTGCCGCCGTTCATGAGCATGCGGAATCCGGCCTCGACTTCGAAGTTGTTCGCCGCCGCCACCATTTCGCGGGTTCCACGCACCGGCGGGAACATCGTGGGTTGAGCCGCTACCCAGGCGGACGCCAGCAAAACGAGACTCAGCATGCGCGGAAGCATATAAGGCGATTGTAGGCGATCCGGGCCAAATGGGCGAGCGAACCGTCGCCCCGCACAACTATAAATGAATTTTAACCTTCTACTGTAACAAGAAAGGTTTCTGTTATACAGCAATGAAGAAGGCCCCATGCTGGGAACATGGGGCCTTGTTGAGAGGGGGTCGCGACGATTTGGGAATCGCCGCTGGGAATGCAAGTAGTCGAAAACGACTAACTTACGTAGTTGAAATCAGTATGGCACAGACATTGCGGCCGATGCAACCTCTTCACCGCGGCAGGCAAGATCGACCACCGCCAGTTTGTTCACTTGTGGAATCTAGCCCTTGACTTTCAGATGAAGGCGTGTCAACCTTGCTGCAATTTCCCTTCGAAAGGGGTTGCTATGCGAGCACTTGTTATCGTCGGAGTTTTGACTCTTGCCGCCGTGCTACCGGCGCAGGATTATCGTGCCCGAGTCCAGGGCATTGTGACGGATGCCAGTAACGCCTCCGTCGTTGGCGCGACGATTACGTTGCGCAACAACGGGACCGGCATCACCACGACCCGCACCTCGGGCGAGACTGGCGCGTTCCTGTTCGACAACGTCGAGCCCGGCACGTATACGGTGTCGGCGGAGTTCAGCGGCTTTGCGCGACAGGTCCAGGAGAACGTGCTGGTGCAGACGCGCGCGGATGTCACCGCGAATTTCAGCATGCAGCCGGGCACGCTGGTCGAGACGATCACCGTTTCGGCCTCCGCCGTCACCCTCCAGTTCAACACCACAACGCGTGAACTCACGGTCGATCAGAAGATGTTGATGGACTTGCCGGTGAAGGCGCGGAATCCGTTCACGCTGGCGCTGCTGGATCCCGCCGTGGTAAACCGCTACTTTGCCGAGCGGAACCCCTTCTTCATGTGGTCCTCGTCGCTAATGGACGTCGGCGGCAACACCACCGGCAAGAATGACCTCCTGTTGGATGGCGCGCCGATTCAAATCGGACCGAAGGGTTCGTACTCGCCGCCGATGGATGCGGTGCAGGAGTTCTCGATTCAGCAGAACTCGGTGGACGCGGAGTTCGGACATTCGGCGGGCGGTACCCTGTCGCTGTCGATGAAGTCGGGCACCAACGAGATTCACGGAACGAGCTACTATTTCGGCCGCAACCCCGCGCTGAACGCCGTCGTGAATCCGATCACC
>CAYPUQ010000158.1:3640-12659 GCA_964413655.1 uncultured Solibacteraceae bacterium
TCCTCAACGCGGCGACGAACACGGCGACACGCCAGCCGTTCGCCGGCAACATCATTCCGGCGAGCCGGATCGACCCGACCGCCGGCCGGATCATGCAGGACATCTGGGGTCCGAACAATCCGGGCGACGACCTGGCGGGATCGAACAACTTCAAGGCGTCTTATCCGTGGCCGATGAAGAACGCCAATTTCTCGAACCGCACGGATTGGAACGTGAGCGACAAACTGAAGGTCTTCGGACGATACTCGTTCTTCCGCACCACGCTCGATCAAGGCAACTACACGCCGAACAACTCGCGGGCGATGCCGAACGATAACGGTGGCATCATGAACTCGCGCAACGTGGCGGGCGACGCTGTATATATGATCTCGCCGCGGACGGTGTTGAATCTTCGCGGCAGCTACGCAATGCTCGAGGACGATTATTCGGCGCCCGAATACGCGGTAGGCGCACAAGGCCTGGCCGAGTTCTGGCCCAACAATCCGTGGTACACGCCGTACATCGGGGACATGCCGCTCATTTACTACCCGAACGTGATCATCAACGGCGCGAACTCGCAGTTTGGCAAAGGCAGCTATTGGTTCCAGCATCCGAACCACTACGCATTCAGCGGCAAGATGTCGCATGCGCGCGGCTCGCACTACCTCAAGACCGGCGCTGAGTACCGCTACCACACCGGTAAAGGCATCTTCCCGAACCTGATGAACCTCAATTTCTATCCGGACCAGACCGCCAGTACGTACCTGTCGCCGAACACGGCGGTGAGCGGTGACGGGTACGCCTCGTTCCTGCTCGGCGTACTCGACCAGCGGACGAACGCCCGGGCGATTCCCTTTCAGACCATGCGGGTTCCCTTCATCGGGCTTTTCGTCCACGACGACTGGAAGATCTCCCGCCGCGTGACCTTGAACCTCGGGCTCCGTTACGAGTGGGAGTCGGGTCCATACGACGATCGCGACATTTACTCGCGGTATCTGGATCTTGGCGCGCCGAACCCTCTGATGCAGCAGCAACCGCCCGCGATTCCCGCGGACCTGCTGGCGCTGTCCACGCCGCGGTTCAACGGCGCGTGGATATTCACCGACGACAACAACCGGAAGCCCTTCGTAACCCAAAGGAAGGTCTTGTTGCCGCGCGCTGGAGTTGCGATCCGGGTTAACGACAAGACGGCGGTGAACGTCGGCTTCGCGCGCTACGTGGTGCCAGTGGTTGCGGGCAACGGTACGCCGGGCAGCGCCAGGACTCTGAGCGGCTGCACATGGTGCATCGGGTTCAGTCAGCTCTCCAATCCGCTGCCGATGGTGGAGGGACGCCCGCAGGCGGTCCTCTCGGATCCGTTCCCGGCCGGCGGGGCCAACGCGAATCCGCTGCAATTGCCGATCGGCAAGAGCCTGGGACCGTTCACGAACGTCGGTAATGCCGCCAACTGGCCGGAGCAAGACTACCGGGCGCAGATCAACGATCGCGTGAACTTCACCATCATGCGCGAAGTCCCCGGTTCGTTCAAGATCGACGCAACCTGGTTCATGAACGTTGGACGGCACGTTGGGCACAGCCGGCAGATCAATATGGTCGACCCGGCTCTGACCTACTCATTGCAAGGGCAGCTCGCTCAAAACGTTCCAAACCCGTTCCACAACTACCTGACGCCGGATGTATTTCCGGGCAACCTGCGCAACCCATCCACGGTGACGCGGGGAAGCCTCTTGCGGCCGTACCCGCACTACGGGGTCCTGAACGTCGAGGGTATCGGCGATTGGCGGTCCCGCTACCAGGCGTTGCAACTGCGCGCGCAGCGGAGTTATGCCGCGGGCGCCAGCGTGCTGATTGCCTACAACTACAATCAGGAGCGCAACGAGGCGTTCTTCAACGATATCCAGGAATATGCTAACCAGCCCTTCTGGCTCGGCTCCAACAACGCCAGGCACCGCCTGACACTGGCTGGCAGCTACGATCTTCCCGTCGGCAAGGGCAAGCTACTTGGCGCCTCGATGCATCCGGTGATGAACGCGGTAGTCGGCGGCTGGCAGCTCAGTGGGATCTACACCTACCGTTCGGGTGAATTCCTCCGCTTCAATGCGATGGAGTACTTGGGCGGCGACCCGACGGTCGGCAACCCCGGACCACAGGGGTGGTTTGACACCGGCCAGTTCCGGGTGCTGGCGCCGTTCACTCCGCGCGACAATCCATGGCAGTTCAACAACGTGACAGGTCCGATCATGTGGAACCTCGACGGGACCGTTTCCAAGTCGTTCCCGATCACGGAGAGATACCGATTGGAGTTCCGCATGGAAGCCTACAACCTGACGAACTCGCTGATGTGGGCTAATCCGAACATGGCTGTGGCCAACGCTCTGTTCGGCCGGTCTACGGGGCAAGCCCAAGGCAACCGCGGGCGCGAGTTGCAGTACACGCTGCGCTTCCACTTTTAGCTCGGTTTTGAAATTCGTGGCGCACGCCCTCAACGTGCGCCACGAATTTCCTTTGACTTGTATCGGTTTCCCAGCTACACTCTGCTATGCGCTGGATCTCTGTGCTCATTCTCGCCTCCGTGTCCGGGCTTGCTGCCCAGACGGTCGCGAACAGTAAGATCGATTACGATCGGCACGTTAAACCGATCCTGGCGGCACACTGCTTCTCGTGCCACGGTCCCGTGCAGCAGCAATCCGGGCTTCGACTCGATCTCCGGCAGAACGCGCTCCGCGGCGGCGACTACGGAGTCGTGATCAATCCCGGCGACGGCGCGGGCAGCAAGCTCATCCTCCGCCTGGCCGGATCAACCGCCGGGTTGCAGATGCCGCCGGCCGGTCCTTTAACCCCGGAGGAAATTGGAATCCTACGCGCCTGGATCGATCAAGGTGCCGACATGCCCGGCCGCGCGATTGAGTACACGGCTCCGAAGAAGACCGATCCGAAGACACAGGCTTTCATCGACGCAATTCACCGGCACGACACCGCTGGCTTCGAGCGAGGGCTGAAAGAGGATCCTTCCTTGGCCAAGGCCGCGGATGCAAACGGGTCCACCACATTGATGCATGCCGCCTACGCGGGGACGGTGAGCATGGTGCGCGCGCTGCTCGCTGCCGGCGCCGGCCCGAAAGCCACGAACAGCAGGAACGCGACGGCCCTGCACTGGGCTGTGACCGACCCGGACAAGGTAAAGCTCCTAATCGCCGCCGGAGCCGATGTGAACGCAAAAACGATCGAGGGACGCACGGTGCTGTATTTGTCGGCCATGCGGCCGGCGGGCGCCGGTGTTGCCCGGATTCTGCTCGACGCGGGCGCCGACGCGAATGCCCGCACGCTGGCCGGAGTAACGCCGTTGTTTCCCGCTACCGGAGCCAGTCTGGACACCCTGGGGCTGCTGCTCGACAACGGCGCCGATCCGAAAGCGAAGACGGGAACCGGCGCGACGGCGCTGATGTCCGCGGCGCTCGCGAACCCGCAGGCCGTTGCCCTGCTCATCGGCCGCGGCGCCGATGTAAAGGCTCGCACCAAGCGCGGCGAGACGGCACTGGCCAACGCCGCGAACTATGGCAGCTTCGAGAGCGCGAAGCTCCTGCTCGACAAGGGCGCCGAGGTCAACGCGGCCGACTACCGCGGCTACACGCCGCTCATGCATGCGGCGTACTGCGACAACGCTCCGGTCGAGCTGATCCGGCTGCTGCTGGATGCCGGCGCCGATGTGAACGCGACCGGCGAAGGCGAAACCGCACTCAGCATTGCCGCCAAGCGCGGCGAAACCGAAACGACACGCCTCCTGCGGGAGGCGCAAAAGGGTGCAATCGCGCTCAGCGCCTTGTTGCTGCCGGCCATGTCGCCGGCGGCCGACCTATCGGCCGGGGTGCTCCGTAGCGCCGTGCAGAAAGGGCTCGACCTGATTGAAAAGACGAGTCCCACGTTCATCAAGAAGGGTGGCTGCAATTCCTGCCACCATCAGATGCTCGGCGCTGCCGCCCAGGCAATGGCGCGGGCGCGCGGCATCCCCACTGGCGAGCCGATCGAGCAACTCCCGCCGGAGGTCAACGAGTTCACGACGGAGAGGCTGATCGAGTACTCGATGTTCGGCGTCAACTCCGTTGGCTATGAGTTGTTCGCCTATGCGAAATCGGGTCGGCCGCTGGATGCGCGCATCGAGGCGTTGGTGTACTACGTGAAATCGCTTCAGGAGGAGGCGGGTCACTGGCACACGACAGGCAACCGTCCGCCGCTAACGCTGGACGATTTCACCACGACGGCGTTCGCGATCCACGCTCTGAACGCTTACACGCCCGAGGCGCAGCGCGCCGATTCCGAAGCGCGGATCGCCCGGGCGCGCTCCTGGCTGCTCGAAGCGCAACCGCGAACCACGCAGGAAAAAGCGTTCCACCTTTTGGGTCTGGCGTGGTCCCAAGCTCCTCGCGCCGCACTCGATCGCTCCGCGAGCGGGCTTCAGACGATGCAGCGGAAAGACGGCGGCTGGTCGCAACTGCCGGGGATGCCACCTGACGCATTCGCCACCGGCCTCGCTTTATACGCGATGGCCGAAGGCGGCGTTCCGGCCAGCCACGCCTCCTATCGGAAAGGCCTCAACTTCCTGATCGAAACGCAAGCTCCCGACGGCACCTGGCACGTGAAGTCGCGCGCGCTGCCGGTCCAGCCATACTTCGAAAGCGGCTACCCGTATGGTCACGACCAGTGGATTTCAACGGCGGGAACCGCGTACGCGGTTATGGCGATCACTGCCGCACTGGAACCGCCGCGGCGGGCGCAACGGTAGGGATGACTGGGCTTCCTCGTCCTAGTGAGGGCCGCGCTTCTTGCGGCGCTCTTCGCGCTCGATGCGGAGCTTTTCGTATTCTTCCCGCTGCTCTGGGGTGAGGATGGCGCGGATTTGATCGTTCTGCGCCAAGTGAATGGCGTCGTACTCGGGCCGGTGCTTTTCGTTGAGTTCGCGGAAGAGGCGGCGGGTGCTGTCTAGAGTGCTTTCAAGCCGGGCACGCTGATCGGGCGTCAGGTTGAGGCGCTCCTGCATTTCGCCCAAATATTGCGCGCGCCACGCCTCGGAACGAGACTTGCCGGAGGTGGCGCGAACACCGCCCGCATCGTACAGATGCATTGCCAGGCCGCCGACTACGGCGCCACTCAGGAAGACAATACCCAAGTACAATGCGATCGCCAGATTGGATCGCTTCATGTCCATCTACTTCTTCTTCTACCTCACTACCGGCCGTTAAAACTGGCCGCAACGAACGGTTCCGGAGCGGACTCTTCGTCGAGAACCTCGACGTAAGTATGCGTATAGCTCGTCGGAGAATCGGCGTCGGGCAGGAACTGGAACACCGCGGTGGCAATAAACAAAGCCATCGCGGAGGAGGCGGCCAGTTGCGCCCAGAACCGCAACTTTAAGGAGAACCGGCGGCGGGCCTCGATGCGGGCCCACAGGCCCGGCATAAACCCAGCACCCGGTTCGGGGTCCGGGAGATCCTCGCGGTAGGCTCCAAACAGGACATCCAGGTCGTCGTTCATAGTCAACCTTTCGTGCTGGCCCCTTTTTTCTGCCCTTGGGCAGCGTGCATCTTATTATAAGCCTTCAAGACACGCTGTCGAGCGCGGAACAGCCGAACCTTCAAAGCGTTCTCGTTGGTGTCGTACACCTTCTCCAGTTCCTTCAAGCTCAGACCTTCCACTTCTTTCAACGTCAAAAGAATCCGATCATCCTCGGAAACTTCGCTCAACAGCGCTTGTACAAATTCGCGGATGCCCGACCGGTGCACCTCGTCGTCCCGAGCCTTGCCACCCGCGGCTGCGTCCGCCATGATAACCTGCTGCTCGCTGAGGTCGGCCATCCTGGCCTCCGGCCGGCGCTTCTGCTTCCGCAAATAGTCGTAGGCGGCGTTGACTGTGAGCCGGTACAGCCAGGGCTCGAAAACATCGGGAGACCGCAACTGGTCCAACGAGAAATACAGCCGGAGAAATACCTCTTGTCCAACGTCCTCAACATCTTCCGGTCTACCGATAAGCCGGGCAATGGTCCCGAGGATACGCTTCCGGTACGCATACACAAGCTGCTGGTAGGCCGCATCGTCTCCTTTGCGGGCGCGTTCTATCAGCTCGAAGTCTACTAGCATCCGGCCTGCCACAAGCCGTCCGCCGGACCCAACGCGCAATCCGCAGTCAATGGAGAAGGCGACCCGGCAAACGATGAGGTTACAAAGACCTAGGTTACAAAGGCCCGGTGCTCGTCAACAAGAGCGAAGTTAGCATCAAATATATAAATCTGGTTAATGTATGGCGCGCTGAGGCCAGTATGCTCATTATGTATGGCCGAATCGGACCGGCTTCCAGAGGTCATGCTACAATCTGGGTTTGCCAGTATTTTCATGGATTTTCTCGCCGGTCTCAACCCCCAGCAGCAGGAAGCGGTCCGCCACGCGGACGGACCTCTGCTGATCCTGGCCGGGGCCGGAAGCGGTAAGACTCGCGTCGTCACCCACCGTATAGGCTATCTGATCCGGGAGAGGAGCGTGCCGCCGGAGAGAATCCTGGCGGTGACGTTCACCAACAAGGCGGCTGGCGAGATGCGCGATCGGGTAGGGTCGCTGATCGGCGGGCTCGACGCCGCCCGCGGACTGATTCTGTCCACCTTTCATTCCTTCTGCGTGCGTCTGTTGCGGCGCGACGGTGAGCCGCTGGCACAGTACCGGCCGGGGTTCACGCGGAACTTCTTGATATACGACGACGACGATCAGCTTGCGCTGCTGAAGTCGCTGTACAAACAGGCCGGCTACGACGACAAGTCGCTGGCGCCGCGGCAAGTGCTCTCCCGCATCAGTCATGCCAAGAATAGGGGCGACACGCCGGAGGATTTGCAGAAGGAGGCGCACGACCCGAACGCGAAGCGGATCGCGCACCTGTACGAGATCTACGAACAGGGACTACGCGCGGCCAACGCGCTGGACTTCGACGATCTCCTGGGCGAGACGGTGCGGCTGCTGCGGCTGGACGATGCGACGCGGCGGCGTTGGAACGACCGGCTCGCCTACCTGATGGTCGACGAGTATCAGGACACGAACCGGGTGCAGTACGACCTGATGCGGCTGCTGAGCCAGGGGCACCGGAACGTCTGCGTGGTGGGCGATGAGGACCAGTCGATCTATAGCTGGCGCGGCGCCGACATCCAGAACATTCTCGACTTCGAGTTGGACTATCCGGGCGCCACAATCATCCGGCTCGAGCAGAACTACCGGTCGACCGGCAACATCCTGAAGGCGGCGGGCGCGGTGATTGCAAACAACACCCAGCGCAAGGGAAAAAACCTGTGGACGGAATCCCCTTCCGGCGCGAAGATCGCGGTGTATGAGGCGTCCGATTCGGAGAACGAGGCGCTGTATATCGCCGACACGGCCGACCGGCTGCTGAAAGCCACCCCAGGCGAGCGCGTGGCGGTGCTGTACCGGACGAATTCGCAGTCGCGGCAGATTGAAGAGGCGTTGCGGCGCTACCGGCGCCCGTACGTGGTCGTGGGCGGATTCAGCTTCTATCAACGCGCCGAGGTGAAGGACGTTCTGGCTTATTTGAAGTTGATCATCAATCCGGACGACAACGTGAGTTTGCTCCGGGTGATCAACACGCCCGCGCGGGGCATCGGCCGGAGCACGGTAGAGCAGATTGAGAAGCACGCCGCGGCGGGCCGGCTCTCGCTGTGGAATGCACTCCGGGAGATGCTCGACAGCGGCATGCTGCCGGCACGGGCGCAGGCGGCGCTGGGCGCGTTCCGGAAGACCATCGAGGACCTAACAGAACGGTCACGAACCGCTTTCCTTCCCGACCTTCTGAAGCATCTGCTGGAGGTCACCGGCTATCGGAGAATGCTGGAAACCGAGAAGACGCCCGAGAACGAGGCGCGGCTGGAGAACCTGAGCGAGTTGATCAACGCCGCGGCGGAGGCGTCGGAACGGCTGGAAGGCGTGGCTGAGTTTCTCGACCATTCCGCTCTGGTGGCATCCACCGACACGACGGACCTGAACGCGCCGGTGGCGTTGCTGACGGTACACAATGCCAAGGGACTGGAATTTCCGGTGGTGTTCCTGGCCGGCATGGAAGAGGGACTGTTTCCCCACTCGCGGTCTAAGGACTCGCCAAGCATGCTGGAGGAAGAGCGGCGGCTGTGCTACGTCGGGATGACGCGGGCGCAACGGCAGTTGACGCTGTCGTGGGCGCGGCTGCGGCGGCGGTTTGGCGGTGGTCCTTACGAACCTGGCGTCCGGTCGCGATTTCTCCTGGAGCTGCCGCGGCAAGTGGTGGAGCGGAGCGGCGTCGCGTATGAGGACCCGATGGACGAGGGCGACGTCGACCTGTTCGTGGAACGCCACGAAGTCCGGGAGACAGTACGGCGCAATTTGTACACCGGCAAGACTTACAATTCGTTGGACAACATTTCGGAGTTCTTTCGCGAGCGCGGGATCAAGCCGCCGGCGGGAAGACCGGGTGGCGGCAAGGTGGTATCGATGCCCTCGCCGGCGTCGCGTCCACAGACGGCTTCCGCACTGGGTCCGGCCGCGCGGCCGGCGCCGCCGAATCACCCGCGGACGCCGGCAGGCCCGCCGCGCGCGAAGAAGGCTTTCGGAGCCGGATCGAGCATCGATCATCCCAAGTACGGCCGCGGAAAGGTCCTGCGGCGGGAGGGCGACGGCGACGACGCCAAACTGACGGTGCTGTTTCCGGCCCATGGTTTGAAGAAGATTCTGGAAAAATACGCAGGATTGAAGATCGAAGAATGAACACCAAGCAGATTACCGATCGTGCCGAGCGCAAGACCGCCAAACGCACGGCCCGCAAAGAAGCGCCGCCGAAGGCTCCGCGAGCCGCCGGCGTGGTGCGCGGATCGAACAAGAAGAAGATCAAGAAGATTGTAAAGGGCCAGCGGAAGCGGTAGGGTCCGGATCGGTTACTCCACGCGCAAGGCCTCCATCGGGTCGATGCGCGAGGCCCGGCGGGCGGGCAAGGAAGGCGCTACAAAACTCGCCGTGGTCAGCAG
>CAYPUQ010000159.1:0-12651 GCA_964413655.1 uncultured Solibacteraceae bacterium
AAGATCCGACAGCCGCGACGGCCAAGGCAGCCTTTGGCGATAAGCCCGTTCTCCGAAATCCTTGTGGAAGGTCAATAGCGTTCCGCGTGGCGATACACTGAGCGAGCACCTCGTCGTCGCGCGCCCCAGGTCCGGTCTCCGCGATCGACACGACATCCAGACCAGCTTCGCGGAGCGTTACGATGGCCAGGCGAGGAAAGTTCTCGCCGGCGAGAAGCCTCATGCGATTGGGTAAACCTTCTCTCCGTGAAGGATCTCTCTGGCGTAGGCCAAACAAGCGCGACCAGCACTGTGCTCACCCATACGATAAGATGGCGGTTCCAAAAGGAGAACCATGCGCGCACGGTATCCTCTGGTCGCCCTATTCTTCGGCCTGGGTGCGGGCGTCTGGTACATGGGCCGGACCACCGTTTACTCCCAGTCTGCCCCGGCGCCCGCGCTGGACCCCGACCTCGTGTCGCTACGAATCCAGTTCGGCATCAACGACGCCGAGCCGCGCCGCTGGGATGGAAACATAACCGTCACGAGCGGCGAGATCGTCAACCTCCGCAACTGGCGACCGCGGCCTGAGGATGAGGTTGCCGGCACAACTTGGAAACTGGCGACGCGCCGGGGCATCAACTTCAACCACCGCGCCTGGGAGAAGCAGCGCGTCACTGCTCCGGAATCCTACATGTTGTTGCCGGGCGTGATTGTGGACGTCAAAGGGCCGTCCGCGCGCCTGCGGGTCTCGACGCCGCACGGCAACTTCACGATCGATCTCGCCGCTCTCCAACCCAACCAGCCGCACACGCACCTCGACGGCGCCGTGCTGGTGGACCGCGTGCCCACCGTCGGCGCGATCTCCGACCCCGCGACCAACAGCGAGTACGGCACCCTGCTCGCCGGTCCGGACGGCGAGATGTGGACGGCCTGGATCGCCTACGGTGACGGGAAGAACAGCGTGCAAGCGCGGCGCTTCAACGGCACGTCGTGGGAAGCGCCGCAGACGGTTTCGGGCGATCACGAGGACATCTATATGGTCCAAACGGCGCGCGCCAAGCTCGGCGCGTGGTTCGTCTGGTCCGCGCAGGTGAACGGCAACTTCGACCTCTACGCCCGCCGCTGGGACGGCAAGGCGTGGTCGGCGATTGAACGTCTGACCGAAGCGCCGCAGCCGGACATCTACCACGCCGCCGCGACGGACTCGAACGGCAACGCCTGGGTGGTCTGGCAGGGCTTTCGCAGCGGTAAATCGCACATCTTCGCCCGCCGCCACGACGGCTCGCGCTGGCTGCCCGAAGAGCGTGTCTCCACATCGCCCGCCAACGACTGGGGGCCCGCTATCGCCGCCGACAGCCGGGGCCGCGTCCACGTCGCCTGGGATACCTACGACAATGGCAACTACGACGTGCAGATGCGAAGATGGTCGGGCGGACAGTGGTCCGGCGTAATCGATGTCGCCTCGACCCCGTTGTTCGAAGCTTACGTGACGCTGGCCTGCGACAAGCAGGATCGCGTCTGGGTGGCGTGGAACGAAGCCGGTCTCGAATGGGGTAAGGACACGGGCTTCCTGCTCAAACGCCAGGGATCGATGCTGTACGAATGGCGAAAGGTCAAAGTGGCGGTTTACTCGACCGGCCAGTGGGAGGAGCCGGTGGCGGCCGCCGAAACTTCGCTGCCTGAATTTCAGCGAAGCTACAACGATCTTCCGAAGCTGCACCTCGACCCCGCCGGCCGAATCTGGCTCTTCTTCCGCAGCCGGCTCTTGCGGATTCGCGACGTGCCGCTCGAAGCTGCGGCTCACCGTGCCGCGTGGGAGATTTGGGGCGTCTCCTACGAAGGAGACCGCTGGAGCGAGCCCGTCCACTTCCCGTTCAGCAATGCCCGCCAGGACGTGCGCTACGCGCTGGCGAACGATTCGCGCGGCAACGTGTATGCCGCTTTCCCGACCGACGGCCGCGACTATGAGACGTTCATCCTGCAACGCTCGGACGCCCAGGTAGCCCGTGTCCCGATTCCCGCCGGGGCACCCGCCGCGCCGAAGCTCAAGCCGCGCATCGTACCTGAACTGAGGGCCGCCGTGCTGCATGAAGACGAGCGCGCCGACCTGAACCGAATCCGCGGCTACGCGATGGAGACTGGCGGCAGACGTTACAAGATCTACCGCGGCGACACGCACCGCCACACCGAGTTCTCGCACGACGGCAACTTCGACGGCAGCCTGCTTGACACCTACCGCTATGCGATCGACGCCGCCGAACTGGACTACCTGATGGTGAGCGAACACAACTCAGTCACCGGCCCCGACATCGACTATGTCAACTGGCTGCTCCAGCAGATGGTGGATGTCTTCACCGTGCCCGGTACGTTCGTGCCGCTCTACGGCTACGAGCGCAGCCTCGGCTATCCCAACGGCCACCGCAACGTGATCTTCGCCAAGCGCGGCAACCCGACGCTCCCGATTCCGGTGGAAGAGCAGAAGGCCAAGACCGGCGCCAAGGCGCTTTACGAATACCTCAAGAAGTACGACGGAATCGCAATCTCGCATACCTCGGCTACCAACATGGGCACCGACTGGCGCGACAACGATCCCGAGGTCGAGCCGCTGGTCGAAATCTTCCAGGGAGACCGCGTCTCGGCCGAGTACGAAGGCGCGCCGCTCGCCGCCTATTCCGGCAACCCCGCCGAGCAGCCGGGCGGATTCCGCCCGGCCGGTTACGTGTGGAATGCGTGGGCGAAGGGATACAAGCTCGGCGTGCAGGCGTCGTCCGACCACCTGTCCACGCACTATTCCTACGCCTGCACCATTACAGACGACTTCACCCGCGAAGGCCTGCTCCGCGCGATGAAGGCGCGGCGCAACTACGGCGCCACCGACAACATCATCCTCGACTACCGCCTCCGCGCCGGCGATCGCGAACACATGCAAGGCGAGATCGTCCAGCACAACGGGCCGGTGCGTTTGAAGGTGAAAGCCATCGGCACGCGGCCCATCCGCCAGGTGGATATCATCCGGAGCAATAAAATCATCAGTTCCTCGCAGCATCACGCGCGCGAAGCCGACTTCGAGTTCGCCGACACCGAACCGCTGCCCGGCGAAAGCTACTACTACGTACGCGTACAGCAGGTGGACAACCAGGTCGCCTGGAGTTCGCCAATCTGGATACAACGATGAATCTTTCCCGGCGCACCCTGTTCGGCGCGACTCTCGGCGTGCCCGCCATCCCCAAGTTGCAGGCCCAAGCCCGCCTGCCGAATATCGTCTTCCTGATCTCGGACGACCACAGCGTGCCGGACCTCGGCTGCTACGGCAATAAGGTCATCCAAACGCCGCACCTGGACCGCATGGCCGCCGAGGGCATCCGCTTCAACCACTCCTATGCCGCCTCGCCGCAGTGCAGCCCGAACCGTTCGGCCATCTTCACCGGGTGTACGCCGCACACAACGTCCACGTCGCGGCTCCACACCCCGATGCCCGAGTGGGAGCGGACCTACATCGAGCCGCTCAAAGAAAAGGGCTACTTCGCCGGAGCGTTTCGCAAGATTCACCAAGGCAAGGAATTCGATAAACGCTGGGACTATTACGGGCCCGCCAATACGCCGTTCGAGAAGTTCTTCGAGGCCCGCCCGAAGGACCGTCCGTTCTTCCTCCACGCCGGATTCATCGACCCGCACCGGCCCTATCAGAAGGGCGCTTTCAACCCGCCGCACGATCCCGCAAAGGTGACCGTGCCGCCGTTCCTCCCGGACACCCCCGAGGTCCGCGAGGACTTGGCGCTGTATCACGACGAGATTGCGCGCATGGATAGCGAGTGCGGCCAGATCTTCGCGCTTCTGAGGCAGCACGGCGTGCACGACAACACGCTGGTGATGTTCGTGGGCGACAACGGGATGCCGTTTCCCCGCGCCAAGGGAACCATGTACGACCCCGGCATCCGCGTCCCCATGCTCGCCTGGTGGCCCGGCCGGATCAAGCCCGGCCGCATCAGCGACGATCTCATCGCGCACGTCGATCTGCCGGCCACGTGGCTCGACGTAGCAGGCGTCGAGAGGCCCACGAAGATGCAGGGCCGCAGTTTTCTCAACCTGCTCACCGGCGGCTCCTACACGCCGCACGAAGCGGTGTTCTCCGAGCGCAATTGGCACGACAACTTCGATCCAATGCGGTGTGTGCGAACCGGGCGGCATAAGCTGATCTTCAATGCCGCGCCGCATTTCCCGTATCGCCCTGCCTGGGATCTGGCTGATTCCATCAGTTGGAAGTCAATTCAGCAGGAAGCCCGGCGCGGGACGCTGACGCCCGGACAAATGACAATGATGGCGCCGTCACGGCCGGTGATCGAGTTGTACGATCTCCAGGAGGACCCACACGAGTTCACCAACCTCGCGACGAGCGCGGCGCACCAGCCGATCCTGCTGGACCTCCAGCGGCGGCTGAGCGAATGGATGCACGACACCCGCGATTATCTGCCGCCGGGCATCACTCGTCCGGGCGAGCCGCGCGGGCGCGAGTGGCCTCTATCGCTGTAGCACTATAGAATAGAAGCAACGAACTTTACACCTCTGGGAGGCATTTTATGTTTCGCCTCGATGCGGATCGCCCTGTCGAATTCTGCGACGGCCTGCGCCGTCGCGACTTTTTGCACGCCGGGTCGTTGACGACGCTCGGCCTTGGTCTTTCGCAGTTTCTGGGCCTCAAGGCTCAGGGCGCCGTCGACCGGACGAAGACCGACATGAACTGTATCTTCCTGATGCTGGTCGGCGGTCCATCGCAGCTCGACACGTGGGACATGAAGCCGGACGCGCCCATTGAGATCCGCGGCCCTTACAAACCCATCAAGACCAACGTGCCGGGAATCGAGGTCTCCGAGAACTTCCCGCGGATGGCGAAGCACGCCGACAAGTTCTCGCTGATCCGGAGCTGCTACCACACAGCGGCCGCCGTCCACGACACGGGCCACCAGATGATGCAGACCGGACGGCTGTTCCAGGGCGGCGTCGAGCATCCGCACTTCGGCAGCGTGCTCGGCAAGCTGAAAGGCCCGAAGGGCGACGTGCCGCCGCATGTGCTGCTGCCGAAACTGATCGGCAACACGGGCGGCAACATGCCGCACGGGCAGAACGCCGGTTTTCTCGGCAAGATGTACGACCCGTTCGTGCTGAATGCGGACCCGTCGGACCCGAACTTCCGCGTGCCCGACATGCTGCCGCCGGATTACCTGAGCGCGCTGCGCGTGGATCGCCGCCGGAATTGGCGCGAGATGGTCGACAAATCGGTCAGCAAGTTCGAGACTTCCCAGGACGCGCGGCTGCTCGATGCGACTTTCCAACAGGCCTACACGCTGATGACCTCGGAGAAGGCGCGCGCCGCGTTCGAACTGCACCGCGAGCCGGAAAGCGTCCGCCAGAAGTACGGCATGAACCGGTTCGGCCAGAGCTGCCTGCTGGCGCGGCGGCTGATCGAAGCCGGTGTCCGCTTCGTGACCATCAATATGTTCGAGACAGTCTTCGACGAGATCACCTGGGACATTCACGGCTCGAAGCCATTTAGTCCGATCAGTTGCTACAAGGACCTAGTCGGCCCGATGTTCGACATGGCGTTCAGTTCGCTGGTTGGGGATCTGAGCCAGCGCGGGCTGTTGAAGGAGACCATGATCGTCGGCACCGGCGAATTCGGCCGCACGCCAAAGGTGAACCCGGCCGGCGGCCGGGACCACTGGCCGCAGGTCTGGACGATGCTCGTCTCAGGCGGCCCTTTCAAGATGGGCGAGGTGTTCGGCTCCTCCGACGACATCGGCGGCTATCCGAAGGACAATCCAGTGACCCCGGCGATGGTCGCTGCGACTGTTTATAAAGGACTCGGCATCGACTTGGAGACGGAACTCCCCGGCGCCCAGGGCCGGCCGATTCCAATCGTGGATCGCGGCAACGAGCCGATCCACCAGTTGTTCGCGTGACGTGTGATGCTGAAGCTTCCCCTCGCGCAAAATGTCAAGTGGAACAGCCGTGGGGCAGGCCCGTGGCGTGCGGTGGCCTCTCAGGCCGCCCGGAGTAGGCCATGAGGGATGACATTACGTTCACAATGAGGCTTTCCATGCGAGGCTCTCTTAGTGGGGCGGGTTCCCCCGCCAGCGGCCGGCGCCCTGGGCAGCCGTCCGTTAGGCGGACCCCTTCGTGCGCCGCGGCGCTGTTCTTCATGATCGCCGGCGCCGCGTGCGCCGCTGACCTGACCGTTCTTCCTCCCTCCGCCACCCTCTCCTCTGCGGAATCTCGCCAACGGCTGATCGTCCAGTCGACCGACGGTACCTTTCAGCAGGATGTCTCGCGCCAGGCGCTATGGGAAACATCCAACCCCTCCGTCGCGCGCGTGGATGAAGCAGGCATGATCATCCCCACCGGCAACGGCGAAGCCGTCATCACCGCCACCGTCGGCGGCCGGAAGGCAACGGCGAAGGTTACCGTGAAAGGGGCGGCCGCGCCGGTTCAGTGGAGTTTTCGCAACCACGTCATCCCGGTGCTGACAAAATCCGGTTGCAACCAGGGCGCCTGCCACGGCGCGCTGGCGGGCAAAAACGGATTCAAGCTCACGTTGCGGGGCTACGCTCCCGAGGTCGACTACGATGCCCTCACGCGCCAATCGGTTGGGCGGCGCGTTTCGCTCGCCGAGCCTACGTCGAGCCTTCTGCTCCAGAAAGCCACGTTCGCCATTCCCCACGGTGGCGGCAAACGCTTCACTCCGCAATCCATCGAGTACCGCATCGTAGCCGAGTGGGTTGCCGGCGGCGCCCCCGGTCCCAAACGCGACGATCCCGAGGTCGCCGCGCTCGAGGTCTTCCCCGCCCACGCGGTGCTGAAAACCGGGGCCGAACAGCAGCTTGTCGTCCGCGCCAAGTACTCCAACGGTGAAATCCGCGACGTCACCCACTGGGTGAAGTACAGCTCGAACAACGAAGGTGTCGCAACTGTTGATGACGAAGGTAACGTCAAGATCAACGGACAGGGCGAAGCGGCCATCACGCTCTGGTACTCGAACAAGGTGCTGTACGCCCGCGTGGCCAGCCCTTACGACCAGCAGGTTCCACCGGAAGCACACTTATCCTTCCAGCCAAAGAATTTCATCGACGAACTGAGCCTCGCCAAGTGGAGGAACCTGAATCTTGCACCGTCGAAACCCGCGACCGACGATCAGTTCCTGCGCCGCGCCTACCTCGACGCCGCCGGCATCCTCCCTACGCCGGAAGAAGTGGAAGAGTTCCTGGCGGACAAGTCGTCCGACAAGCGCGCCCAACTCATAGACCGCTTACTTGAACGCGATGAGTACGCCGACTACTGGGCCAATAAGTGGTCGGATCTCCTGCTGGTGTCCTCGCGGAAGCTGCGCGCCAACGCCATGTGGGCGTTCTACAACTGGATTCGCGACAGCGTCAAGGAGAACAAGCCGTGGAACCAGTTCGCGCGCGACATCTTCACCGGAACCGGCTCCACCCGCAGCAACGGCGCGCTCAACTACTACGTACTGCACAAAGACACAATTGAACTGGCCGAGAACGTTACGCAGGCCTTTCTGAGCCAGCGCCTCACCTGCGCTCGCTGCCACAACCACCCGATGGAGAAGTGGACGCAGACGCAGTATTACCAGTTCGCTAACCTGTTCTCGCGTGTCGGCATCAAGAACGGCGACCTGCCCGGCGAGAACATCATCTACGCCAAGGCGGCTGGCGACATCAGCCACCCGCGCCTCTTGCGACCGCTCGCGCCGACGCCCCTCGACGGCCAGCCTGTCGCGCTCGATTCGCCCGAGGACCGGCGCATCCGCTTCGCCGAGTGGCTCACCAGCCCCGAGAACGACTACTTTGCCCGCGCAATCGTGAACCGCGTGTGGGGCAACTTCATGGGCCGGGGCCTCGTGGACCCCATCGACGACGTTCGCGCCACCAACCCCGCGTCGAATGAGGAACTCTTCGACGCGGCGACTAAGGATTTCGTCGCCAACGGCTACGACATCAAGCATCTGATCCGCCGGATCATGAACTCGGCCACGTACCAGCTTTCCTCTGAGGCCAACGCTACTAATCAATCCGACAACGTCTACTATTCGAAGTACATCGTGAAGCGGTTGCCGGCCGAAGTGCTGCTGGACGTGTTGTCGCAGGTCACCGGCGTGCCCGAGTCGTTTCCGGGCTACCCGGCCGGAACTCGCGCGTTACAGTTGCCGGACGTTCGCGTGCGATCCGAGTTCCTGGCTGCCTTTGGCCGCCCAGAGCGCGTCATCTGCGACGCGGCCGAGCGCTCGTCGGACCCCAGCATCGCCCAGGCACTGCACGTCATCAACGGCGAAACCCTCAACAAGAAACTGAGCGACCCGAACGGCTACGTCGCGCTGTTCCAAAAGCTCGGCCTGTCGGATCCCCGCATCGTCGAGCACGTGTTTCTCTCCGCCTTCAGCCGCTATCCTGCCGGACAGGAGGCGGCCACGATCACAGCGGAGCTGGCCAAGTCGCGCGGGCAGGGGGTGACGGCGGAAGCGCAACGCGAGGCCCGCCAGCAGGCCCTCGAAGACATGATGTGGGCGCTGCTCACCAGCAAGGAGTTTCTGTTTAACCACTAATGCGCGCCACCGCCATAGCCGCGTTCTTGCTCGCGCCGGCGATTACCGCCGCGCAGGCGCCATCCTACACGAAGGACATCGTGCCGCTGTTCGAGGCGCGCTGCCTTGGCTGCCACGCCGAACTCGTGAGGATGGGCAGCCTGAACATGAGCAGCTTTGAAGGGCTGATGCAGGGCGGCACCTATGGCCCGATCGTGGCGCCCGGCAGACGCGCCGAGAGCAAACTCTACCTGATTCTGACTGGCCAGGCCGCGCCGCTGATGCCGATGGATGGCACCCGGTTGACCGAGGCGCAGATCGACTTGGTTGGCCGCTGGATCGACGCCGGCGCCATCAACGACACGCCCGCCGGGGCAAGCGCCGGGCGTCGCGATGAACCGCCCGATATCAAGCCCCGCGCTGCGGTGAAGCCCCAGGTGTTCGCGATGGCTTGGCATCCGAAGGGCGCCTCGATTGCGCTGGCCGGCTACAAGGAAGTCCGCCTCGCCGACCCGCGCACCGGCCGCACTAGCGCGACATTCACCGGCCACGCCGACACCGTTCGCAACGTCGCGTTCTCGCCGGATGGCCGGCTGCTAGCCGCGGCCGGCGGCCTCCCCGGCAAGCGCGGAGAGGTAAAGATCTGGAACGTCGAGAAGCAGGAAGCGGCGGTCACCATCTCCGGACACGACGATTGCATTTATGGATTGGCGTTTGCTCCGGACGGGAAAACGCTCGCGACCGCCAGCTACGACAAGCTGATCAAACTCTGGGATACCGCCACCGGCAAGGAAATCCGCACGCTGAAGGATCACATTGATGCCGTCTACGCGCTCGCCTTCACGCCAGACGGTTCGCGTCTGATCTCCGGTTCGGCCGATCGCGGCGTCAAGGTCTGGAATCCCTCCACCGGCGAGCGTCTCTACACGATGAGCGAACCGCTGGACGGCGTCAACACAGTCGCGGTGGACCCAACCGGCAAGATCGTGGCCGCCGGCGGGCTCGACAAATCCATCCGGCTGTGGCGCCTCGGCGAGCGAGAGGGAACCATCCTCACATCGCTGATGGCCCACGAGGATGCCATCCTGAAACTGGCCTTTTCGCCCGATGGCAAGTACCTAGCATCGTCGTCGGCCGACCGCACGTTGAAGATCTTCGAAGTTCCAGACCTCCGCGAAATTCAACTGCTGACCCAGTCCGACTGGGCCTACGGCGTCGAGTACTCGCCGGACGGCAAGTCGCTGGCCGCCGGCCGCTTCGACGGAACTTTGAGTTTGTACGACAGCGCGCAGTATCGCGACGCGCTCGAAAAGCGCCTCGCCACGAGGTGATGTCCATGAAAGCGCTCTTTCTCACACTGTTGGCGGCGTCGGTGGCCGCCGCACAATCCGAGCCGCATCCGACCGGTCCGCGCATCACGCCGCCGACGGTGAACATGGTGTCCCCGCTCGGCATCGCGCGTGGCGCCACGACGGAGATGTCGGTTGAGGGCCTGAACCTCGGCGGCGCCTCCGCCATCTACTTCAGCGAGCCGGGCATAACGGGCAAGATCGTTCGCGTGAAGGAACTGCCCGACCTGGCCGAGGTACGGCTGGGTTCGGGCGGTCTGCCGGCGACGATCGATCTCGGCCCGCTGCCGCCGCGTAACCAGGTTGTCGTCGAAGTGAGCGTCCCCGCCGAGGCCGCCGTAGGCCCGGTAAGTTTCCGCCTGCTGACGCCGCTCGGCACCAGCCCCCCGGGCATGTTCCTCGTCGAGCCGTTCTACGGCGAAAGCTCCGACCGGGAGCCGAACGATTCCATCGACCGCGCCGTCGAAACCTATTTGCCCGCGGTGCTGACCGGCGCCATTTCGCGGACCGGCGACGTCGACTACTACAAAATCGAGGCGCGCGCGGGCGAGGAGATCTACTTCGACAACCAGGCGATGGACGCCGGCTCCACCTTGCAGCCGGTGGTGCGGGTTCTCGCCGATGATCAGTCGGTGCTGCGTGAATTCGGCTACGACCATACGAAGTCCGCGCGCCGGTTCTCCGTGCGTTTCGAGAGGGCGGGAAGGTACTACATCGGCATCACCGATTTCGAGCAGACTGGCCAGCGAACGCATTTCTATCGCATTCTGGCCGGCCGGTTTCCGGTGGTCACTTCGGTGTACCCGCTCGGCGTGCGGCGCGGCGCGGAGTCGGCCGTCCGGCTCGACGGGTTCCATCTTGGCGCGAACGAATACACAGTCAAAGGCCAGCCTTCGGCGGAAGACCCGGCGGTCGTGACGCTGCGTCCGAAAGTTCCAGCCGGGCTCGCGTTCAACGAGGTTCGGCTGGATCTGGGGGATGATCCCGAGGTCGAGTCTACCGGGGCGAATACAAGTCGCGCCAAAGCGCAGCCCGTCACGCTGCCGGCGACGATCAACGGCCGCATCGGCGAACCGGTGAACGGCGTACCGGTGGAACACTACTACCGGTTTGCCGCCCGCAAGGGCGAGAAGTTGGTCTTCGAGGTGAAGGCGCGGCGGTTCGGTTCGGAGTTGGATTCACTGGTCGAGGTGGTGGACGCCAAGGGGCAGCCCATCGAACGAGCCGTGGCGCGCGCGGTGTGGGAGACGTTTGTCGTCCTACGCGACCACGACTCGGCTTCGCGCGGGATTCGTATCCAGAGTTGGAACCTGCTGAACGTCGGCGACTACATCATGATTGGCAACGAGATCTGCCGCGTCGACCAGTTGCCCGAGGGGCCCGACGAAGATATGCGGACGGAAAGCTTCGGCGGCGTCCGCAAGGCGTTCTTCGGCACGAGTTCGGAAGCCCACGCTAACGACCGGCCTGTTTATAAGATTCAGATTCACCCGCCCGGTTCCCAGTTCACGCCGAATGGCTTGCCGCTCGCGCGGCTGTACTACCGCAACGACGACGGCGGTGCCGGTTACGGCAAGGATTCCTATCTGGATTTCGCCGCGCCTGCCGACGGCGACTACTACGTCCGCGTCCGCGACGTGCGCGGCTTCGGCGGCAGCGACTACGCGTACCGCCTGAACATCCGGCCGCCCCGGCCGGATTACCGTTTGGCGGTGAACCCGCGCAACCCGAACGTGCCGGTTGGCGGGACCATCCCCGTCACGGTGACGGCGTTCCGGATGGACGGTTTCGACGGGCCCATCGAAGTTTCGGTGGCGGATCTGCCAACCGGTCTCCGCGCCACCAAGGGCGTCATCGCCGCCGGGCAGGACAGCACGACAATTCTGCTCAGCGCCGATCACGGTTTCAGGATCGACGGGGCCGCGCGCTTCGATGTCAACGGCAAGGCTGCCATCGGCGGCCGCGAGACGGTCCGTAGCGCCAGCCCGGAAGACCGTGTGAAGTTTGTCGCGCTCATGCCGAAGCCGGACGTGCTGATGATGGCCGAAACGAAGGTGGTGGAACTGACGCCCGGCGGGCAAGCCGAGATTGCGGTCAGAATCGAGCGCAACAACGACTACGGCGGCCGCGTGCCGGTCCAAGTGCTCAACCTGCCGCCGCGAGTCCTGGTCGCCGATTCCGGCTTGAACGGCGTCCTGATCACGGAGGACGAGAACCATCGCAGCTTCCAGTTGAGGGCCTTGCCGAACGCCGAACCAGTGGAGCAGATGATTTACGTCGCAGGCGTCACCGAAACCCGTTCGCCGCAGCAGTCGGCGTATGCCGCGGTGCAGCCGATACTGGTCAAGGTGAAACCCGCCTCCGAGCGGACCGCCAGTGCGGTGGGTAGTTCACCTGCCGCCGGGCGGCGGTAAAAGGTAGGTTCCCGCCTGGGCGGCTCAGAGGCGTTAGTTCAATGTCCAATGCGTCACAGAAAGTCGCGTTCTTCACGAATAGGAGGTTAGCCCCTCTACCAAAGCACGTCGCCCGTCCTGGCGTTCAGCGCTGGCATCAACTCGTTGTCGCCGCGTCGCTGAAGACATACACCGCGCTGCCAACCAGGATGGGCGTTGCGTGACCCTCTCCAACCTCGACACTCCATCGCGGTTCTGTCCCCGCCACTCTGAGTAGTCGCCCGGCGATTGTCGTTCTCGACAATTCCATATACGAACGGAAAGGCTAGCTATAGCTAGT
>CAYPUQ010000160.1:0-12627 GCA_964413655.1 uncultured Solibacteraceae bacterium
GATGGCGGTGGAAGCGGGCCGGCCGTGCGCGCGAACTCCTGAGGGCCTGACCGCGACGGAAGCGGCGGAGGCGAGCACCGGCGGCTGGGAGGACGTCCGTGAGGCGGCGGAGACGTTCACAGTCTGGGATTTCCGTCCAGGGATGCTGATTCGCGTGAAGCAGGGGTTCCGCGATTTCGACGGTCAGGAGATCGCCGAGGGCGAGACGCTACGGTTCCGCGAGAAGACCTTCTTCCACTACGATGGCGGACACACATTGTATTTCGAGGAAAAGACGATCCGGCTGGCGGAGATTGTTCCGGAGAACGTCCCGGTGATCGAGAACCAGGACAGCGCTTATTTCGAGGCGGTCTGCGCTACTCCCACTGAATCGTGACGACGGTATCGCCCATGGCGCGGAGAGCGTTGACGCGAGCGGTCCGGCCGTTTCCCTTGACGGTGAGGAGGATGACGGCGGAACCGGCGGCTTCGGTCCGGTTGCGGTCGACGGCGAGGCCCTGGCCGGTGAACTCGGTTTCGTAGAAGGCAGTGACCGTACCGGGGTCGTCGTTGCTCTTGAAGGTGACAGTACCGCGCTCGCCACCCTGCTCGGTGCTGGAGAGAAGCACCTGGCCGATGTGGCCGGAATAGCGGGGGATCCAGGACGGAAGCCTTAGGTCGCCACCGCCAAAGGTGGCAGTACCCTCGGGAGTCTCAACGCGCAAGCGGCCGCCTTCGCCCTCCAGTTCAACGCGGCCGCCGCTCTCGTCCCGGATCGCGATGCGGCCCAGCCGAGCCTGCTCGAAGTCGATGGTCATGCGCTTCCCGGTAGACTTCTCACGGATCTCGATCACACCGGAGTCGCTATCGACGTCGATCACTTCGATGTCGGGATTGGCGGCGGTCAGAATCTTGGCGACAGCGGTGGCGGCGCCGGGGCCGCCGGCGATTTCCTTGACCTTGGAGGTGACGAACCAGCCGGTCAGGAAGGTGCCGACACCACCGAGAACGAGGATGCCGAGACAGCCAATCAGCAGGAGCGGCAAGACCTTGCTTTTCTTCGGCGGCGGGATAGTGCCGGACGGGCCGGCCGGGGGTGTGGGCTGGGATTGAGGAGCGGACGCCGAAGGACCAAGCAGATCGTTACCGCAGTTCGGACAGTAACGGGCGCTCGCTTGCGTGCCGCAGCGGGTACAAAAGGGCATTCAGATCTCCAGGCCCAAGGTAGCGCAAAGGAATGGCGGCGGCAACAGAGGAGCGTAGAAACGTTTGGAGGGCGGCGGGCCAATGCGGCTCGCCGCCCTCCGGACGATGGGTGAGAGGTTGAGGTTACTCCTTACCGGACTGCTCGCCGGACTCTTCCCGTTCGCGGCCTTCGCGTATAGCCTGGAGTTTCTCCTCCTTGCGCTTGGCGCGGTCGGCGGCGCGGCGGATGAGCTTGGAATCGACGAGTTCGAGCAGGCATTGCTCGGCGCCGTCGCCTTTGCGCCAGCCGAGCCGGACGATGCGGGTATAGCCGCCGTTGCGCTGACCGAAGCGCGGTCCGAGCTTGTCGAAGAGTTTCCGGGTGGCGGTAGGGGTAAGCAGGAATGCGGCGGCCTGGCGGCGAGCGTGAAGATCGCCGCGCTTACCGAGAGTGATCATGCGATCGACAATCGGCTTGATGGCCTTGGCCTTGGGCACGGTGGTGATGATGCGTTCGCTTTCGTTGTCGATGAGGCTGGTGACGAGGTTCCGCAACAAGGCGCGGCGGGCGCTGGCGTCACGCTTGAGTTTAAATCCGCTGACTCGATGTCTCATGCTGTACTCCGGGTGCGACGGGCCATCCTACTCGGCGGATGCCACTTCGCCTTCCTCCTCCGCGCCAATCGCGACGGGGGCGCCGGCCGGCGAGATCAGGTTCCCCTGGGCGTCGATGCGCATGCCGAACGAGAGCCCCATACCGCCGAGGATCTCCTTGATCTCGTTGAGTGATTTGCGGCCGAAGTTCTTGGTGCGAAGCATTTCGGCTTCCGACTTCTGGATGAGATCGCCGATGGTCTGGATGTTGGCGTTCTTGAGGCAGTTGTAGGAGCGCACGGAGAGTTCGAGTTCCTCCACGGAGCGGTTGAGGACTTCGTTGAGGCGGTTGAGGGTGCGTTCCTGGTAATCCTCTTCGGGCCGTTCGGTATCGAGTTCCTCGAAGTTGATGAAGATAGCCATGTGGTCCTTGAGGAGCTTGGCGGCGTGGCCGACGGCATCCTGGGGACTGATGGCGCCATTGGTCCAGACTTCGAGGGTGAGCTTATCGTAGTCGGTCATCTGGCCGAGGCGGGCGTTTTCGACAAAGAAGTTGACTTTGCGAACGGGCGAATGGACGGAGTCGATGGGCATGAAGTCGACAGGGAGGTCGTCGTCGAAGTTCCGGTCGCCCGAGACGTAGCCGCGGCCCTGTTTGAGGCGCATTTCGACCTGAAGACGGCCGCCCTCGCTGACGGTAGCGATGTGGAGATCGCGGTCGAGCACTTCCACTTCTGGGGGCGTCTGGATCTGGCCGCTGAGGACTTCGCCAGCCTGATCGACGGTGATGGTGGCGGTGAAGAGACCGTCACCGGACATCTTGAAGGGGACTTGTTTGAGGTTGAGGATGATGTCGGTGGCGTCTTCGACGACGCCGGGAATGGGGCTGAACTCGTGCGCGACGCCCTCGATGCGGACAGCGGTGATGGCCGCGCCTTCGATTGAGCTGAGCAGGACGCGGCGGAGACTGTTGCCGATGGTGGTGCCGAAACCGCGTTCAAACGGCTGGGCCCAGAACATGGCGTAACGCTGGCTTTGGGTTTCGATATTCGCGACGAGGCGCTTTGGTTTCTGAAATCCCTTAAACATGGCCACCTCCTGTAGTTATTTCGAGTACAACTCGACGATCATCTGATCGTTGATCTGAATCTGGACGAGGTCCTCGCGCTTCGGAACCCCGACGACGCGCCCCTTGAGGGCATCGCGGTCTACCTCGAGCCAGTTAGGCGTGGGCTGATGGGCGGTAGCGTCGCGGGCGGCGAGGATGGTAGGGTTCTTGCGGCTTTTCTCCCGGATCTCGATGACATCGCCGGTCTTGACGATGAATGACGGGATGTTGACTTTCTTGCCGTTCACCTGAATGTGTCCGTGGCGGACGACCTGCCGGCTCTGCGGGCGGCTGGTGCCGAAACCCATGCGGTAAATGACGTTGTCGAGCCGGCGCTCGAGGTTGGCGAGCAGGACTTCGCCGGTAATGCCCTTGGTTTGGGCGGCCCGTTCGAAGCCATTGCGGAACTGGCGTTCGAGCACGCCATAGATGCGGCGGGTTTTCTGTTTTTCGCGCAGTTGGAGGCCATAGCCGAGCATTTTGGGACGGCGGGCCTTGCCGTGCTGGCCGGGCGGGAAGTTACGCTTTTCGATGGCGCACTTCTCGCTATGGCAGCGTTCGCCCTTGAGGAAGAGCTTCATGCCCTCGCGCCGGCAAAGCCGACAAACGGGGCCTGTGTATCGAGCCATTTGTGTTCGTCTTCTCCTAACCTGTTCGAGTCGACCAGGTGCAGTTTACGCGCGCCGCGCTTCGTCCTGCTCGTGTGCCGCCCTGGCGGCGGCGAAATTCTGGGTTACACGCGCCGTTTCTTAGGCGGCCGGCAACCGTTATGCGGAATCGGGGTAACGTCGGTGATAGACCGCACTTCGATCCCGGCGGTAGCGAGCGCCCGCACGGCGGATTCGCGGCCCGATCCGGGTCCGCTGACAAACACCACGACGGAACGTAGTCCGTAATCCTTGGCCTTGGTCGCGGCCGTGAGGGAGGCCTGCTGGGCGGCGAACGGAGTGCCTTTGCGCGAGCCGCGGAAACCGAGTCCGCCGGCGGAGGACCAGCACAGAACGTTGCCCACCTGGTCGGTGATCGTGACGATGGTGTTGTTGAACGAGGCCTGGATATAGGCGAGCCCCGAGGGCACGTTCTTCTTTTCGCGCTTCTTGTACGATTTTTTCTTTCCGGCTTTTCCGGCTTTCGCTGCTTTGGCCATGTTTTCCTGTGTCTAACTCGGGATCCTATTTGTGTCCGGCTTTCTTCTTCCCGGCGACGGTGCCCCGGCGCGGGCCCTTGCGGGTCCGGGCGTTGGTGTGGGTGCGCTGGCCCCGGGCCGGCAAGCCACGGCGGTGGCGGAGACCCCGGTAGGAGCCCATTTCCATCAGCCGCTTGATGTTCATCGAGAGCTCTTTGCGCAGGTCGCCTTCGACGGCGCCCTCGTCTTCGAGAATCTGGCGGATGCGGCTGACTTCCTCTTCCGTGAAATCGGCGACCTTCTTATTGAAGTCGATGCCACAGCGATAAAGGATGGAGCGCGAGCGGGTCCGTCCGATGCCGTAGATATACGTGAGACCGACTTCGGCCCGCTTGCGGGCGGGCAAATCGACACCAGCGATACGTGCCATAAATCCTGTTCTCCTATCCCTGCCGCTGCTTGTGCTTCGGGTTGACGCAGATCACCCGGACGACGCCATAACGGCGGATCACCTTGCACTTCTCACAGATTCGTTTCACGGAAGCCCGTACCTTCATGGCTGTCTACCTCAATTCGATCCAAACTGGCGGCTCTTCAATCCTCGATTAGTCGGACGATTCGGCCGCGGCCCCGGTCGTGCGGGGCAATCTCGATCTCGACCCGGTCGCCCAGGCGGAGCCGCACAAAATTCACTTCTCTCACGCCGGCCGGGTGTGCGATAACCCGCGACCGGTCTTCCAACTCCAGGCGATAAGCCGCCTGGGGCAGCAACTCGACGACGGTTCCCACAACGGCGCGCGCCCGCCGGTTCGGCGCCTGATCCATATCAGGGCCTGGTGAGGACCCATGGACCGTTAGCCGTCACGGCGACGCAGTGTTCGTAGTGCGCCGAATGAGACCCGTCCTTGGTAATCGCCGTCCAACGGTCGCCGGCCACTTTGCTCTCTGGGCCGCCGGCGTTGACCATCGGTTCGATCGCGAGCACCATCCCTTCCTTCAGCTTCGGGTTCTCGTTGCGGCGGTCGACGTAGTTGGGAACCTGCGGCTCCTCGTGCAACTTGGTGCCAATCCCGTGGCCAACGAACTCGCGGACTATCCCGTACCCGTGCCGGGCAACATGCCGTTCCACCGCTCCGCTGATGTCAAAGAGACGGTTGCCGGCGCGCGCCTGCTCGATGGCCAACTCGAGCGACTCTTTGGTGACGTCGAGCAGTTTCCTCAACTGGGGGCTGATCTCGCCCACCGGCACGGTGATGGCGGAGTCGCCGAAGTAGCCGTTCAACTCAACGCCAGTATCGATCTTGATAATGTCGCCCTTCTTCAATAGCCGCTTCGGCGACGGCAAGCCGTGGACGATCTCGTCGTTGATCGAAGTACACAAGACATAGCCGTAACGCTCGCCGACGGCCGGCACATAGTAATTCTTAAAGGCCGGGCGCGCGCCGGCGTCCTCGATCATTTTCCCGGCGGTCACTTCCAGGTCCCACGTGGCGACGCCGTCATCCACCATTTTCGCCAACTCGTTGAGAACGTTGTAGACGAGCAAGCCGCTGGCGCGCATCTTTTCCAGCTCAGCGGGTGTTTTGCGGACGATCATCCCTTGGTTGACAATGCGCTAGAAACGCGTAAATCCCTATCTTAAATTCTAACTCAACGGCACGTAGCGTGCCAAACCCGGACTCGCGCGAGTCCTAAAACACGTTGCGGCGTCCGCGGATGCGGCCGGCGCGGGGCGTAAAGCCCTCATAGTGGCGCATGATGAGTTGCGCCTCAACCTGGTTCGCGGTGTCCATGGCCACGCCGACCACGATCAGCAGCGAGGTTCCGCCGAAGTAAAAACTGACCCCCAGGCCGTCAAGCAGCCAGCGGGGGAAATAGGTATCGATCCAGTTGCCCATGAGCGGCAGGCGCTGGAGCTTGATGCCCGAGATCATGATTTCGGGCAGGATGGACAGCACGGCGAGGTAAAGCCCGCCAACCATGGTGATCCGGGTCAGGATGCGATTCATGTATTCGGCGGTATTGCGGCCCGGCCGGATGCCGGGGATGAACCCGCCATACTTACGCATATTGTCGGCCGCTTCGTTGGGGTTGAAGATGATGGAGACGTAGAAGAAGCAGAAGAAGATGATGCCGGCGACATAGACCGCAAAGTAAAGCGGCATCGAATGGCTGATGGATTCGAGCATCCCACGCAGCCAGCTACTATTGCGGACGAACTCCATGCCGGCGAAACTTTGCGGGATGGCCAGCAGACTGGAGGCGAAGATAACCGGGATGACGCCGCCGGCGTTAACCTTAAGCGGCAGGTGAGTCGACTGTCCACCCATCATGCGGCGGCCCACAACGCGTTTGGCGTACTGGACTGGGATGCGCCGTTCGCCACGCTCCACGAGCACGATAAAGGCGACGACGGCCAGCATGACGAGAACGATGATGAGCAATTGGAGCGGATTCCACTGCCGGGTGACCATCACGTTGGTATAGATCTCGTAGATGGCCGAAGGCAGTCCCTGGACAATGCCGGCGAAGATGATGAGCGACATGCCGTTGCCGATGCCGCGTTCGGTAATCTGTTCGCCGAGCCACATGATGAAGGCGGTGCCGGTGGTGAGCGAAAGCATGGTCATCAGCGTGAAGCCGATGCCGGGGTTCATGACGAAGCCGCCTTCCATCTTCTGCAGGGCGGTGGAGATGCCGAACGACTGCATCATGGCAAGACCGATGGTAAGGTAGCGGGTCCACTGGGTGATCTTACGACGGCCGAGTTCCCCTTCCTCCTGAATCTTCTTCAGGGTGGGGACGACGACGGTCATCAACTGGAGAATGATGGACGCCGTAATATAGGGCATGATACCCAGGGCGAAGACGGTGAGGCGCCGGAACATACCGCCGCTGAAGAGGTCGATGAAGCCGAAGAAGGTGCCCTGGTTTTCGAGGAAGAACTGTTCCAGCCGGTTGGCATCGATGCCCGGTGTGGGGATGTGAGCGCCCAGGCGGTAGACGGCGAGCAGCCCGAGCATGAACAGGACCCGATTCCGCAGGTCGGGGACGCGGAAGACGTTGGTCAGAGCTTCGAGGAACTTGTTCATGGGAACCTTACGAATTGGGTTCGTTAGCTATTCGCTCCCTCATGGTCGCGGCTCGGCTTGGCACCGGCTTTGGAGCTTCCGCGGGGCTTGGGTCCGCGCTTAGGGATTTCGATCTTCTCGACGCTGCCGCCGGCGGCGAGGATCTTCTGTTCCGCCGCGGGAGAGAAGAAGTGGGCTTTGACGTGGATCTTGCGGGTGATTTCGCCGGTGGCCAGGATCTTCAGGCCATCTTCGAGCTTGCGAATGGCGCCCCGCTCCAGCAGCGACTGCGGATCGAAGGTGTCGCCGTCCAGCTTTTCCAGACGCGAGAGATTGAGGATGGCGTAGTGTTTCTTGAAGATATTGGTGAACCCGCGCTTGGGCAGTCGGCGATGCAAGGGCATTTGGCCGCCCTCGAAGCCGCGCATCATGCTGTAGCCGGAGACCGAACGGGCGCCTTTGTGGCCGCGGCCGGAGGTTTTGCCGCGCCCAGAGCCCATGCCCCGGCCGATGCGACGCTTGGACTGCTTCTGTCCGGTGGGCGGTTTGAGTTGACTCAGATTCATCGCAATGCTCTCCTCGGGTGCCGTTGGACTTTAGTCGACGATGGCGAGCAGGTGGGGCACCTTGGCCACCATGCCGCGAAAGGCCGGGGTGTCCGGCCGCTCGACTACCTGATTAATCTTCTTCAGGCCGAGCGAACTGACAATTTTCTTCTGTCGCTCCTGCCGGCCGATAGGGCTATGGACCAGTTTAATCTTGATCTTCGCTTCCGCCATTGCTGTTTACCTTCAGACGCAGCGCCTAGCTGAGATTCTCCGCATTCAGGCCGCGTAGTTCGGCCACCTCGGCGGCATCGCGCAGTTGTTCGAGGGCGTCGATGGTGGCGCGGATGACGTTGTGAGGGTTATGGGAACCGATGGACTTCGTCAGGACGTTGGGGATGCCCGCCGCCTCCATGACAGCACGCACTGGGCCCCCGGCGATCACGCCGGTACCTTCAGCGGCGGGCTTGAGCAGCACCATGCCACTGCCGAATCTGCCGAGAACCGGGTGTTTGATTGTGTGATCGAGCACGTGGACTTTGCGCAGGTTGCGGCGGGCCGACTCGATTGCCTTCTTGATGGCTGAAGGAACCTCGCGGGCCTTGCCGGTTCCGAAGCCGACGATCTTGGCCTTGCGGTCGCCGAGAACGACGAGCGCGGCGAAGCTCAGGTTTTTGCCGCCTTTCACCACCTTGGTGACGCGGTTGATGGAGATGACCTGCTCTTTCAGATCCAACCCCGTCGTCTCGGTCTTTTTCAGAATCTTTGCTGGCATGCGATTGGCTCGTGCTCCTAAAATTCCAGTCCGGCCTCGCGCGCGGCCTCGGCGAGGGCTTTCACCCGGCCGTGGTAGAGATAGCCGCCGCGGTCGAAGACGACGCGGCCCACGCCGTGGGCGCGGGCGCGTTCGGCGATGAGTTTGCCAACTTCCTTGGCGCCGGCGACGTTACCGCCGATCTTGAGGCCGGCTCCTTTTTCTTTCGAGGACGCGGCGACGAGAGTACGGCCGGCACGGTCGTCGATGATCTGGGCGGAGATGTGTTTCAAGCTGCGGTAGACCGCGAGGCGTGGGCGCTCGGACGTACCACGGATTTTTTTGCGGATGCGGCGGTGGATCCGGACCCGGTGTTCGTTACGGGAAAGTTTTGTGATCAAAAACTCACGCCTCCTTTACTTGCTGCTAGCCCCGGTTTTGCCGGCCTTCTTGCGCAGAACCTCGCCGGTGTAGCGGACGCCCTTGTTCTTGTAAGGGTCGGGCGGGCGCAGGGCGCGGATCATCGCGGCGGTTTGGCCGAGCAACTGTTTATCGGCGCCGGTGATCACGAGATGGGTTTGCTTGTCGATCTTCATGTCGACGCCCTCGGGGAGGAGAAACTCCACCGGATGCGAGTACCCCAAGCTGAAAGCTGCCACGCGGCCCTTCATCTCCGCGCGCCAGCCGGTGCCAACGATGTCCAGTTCGCGTGTAAAGCCGGTGGAAACGCCGGCCACGGCGTTGGCGGCGAGGGCGCGAGTGAGGCCGTGCAGGGCGGCATACTGGTCGCTTTCGCGCTTGATCTCGAGCACGCCGTCCTTCTTCTCGATAGTGATACCAGCAGGGACGGGAACGGTCAAGGTCCCTTTGGGGCCCTTCACCTCGAGTTCGGCGCCCGCCGTAATCTCGACGCCCTTCGGCAGGGGGATGGGTTTCTTACCAATTCGCGACATACTTTCCTCTCATTGCCCGCTGCGCGGCCTACCAGATCTGGCAGAGCACCTCGCCGCCCACTCCGGCCTTCCGCGCGGCGGCCCCGGTCATGACGCCACGCGAAGTAGTCAAAATGTTGATACCGAGACCACCGAGCACGCGCGGAACCTCGGTCTTGCCGACATAGATCCGGCATCCGGGCTTGGAGACGCGCTCGATCCGGCTGATGACGGGTTGGTTGTCGCCCGTGTATTTCAGATAGATGCGGATAGTCTTGAGGACACCCTCCTCGACGAGCTTATAGTTGAGGACGTAGCCCTCGTCTTTGAGTATCCGCGCTATCTCCATCTTGAGCTTCGACGCCGGCACGTCCACCTTCGGGTGGCGCGCGGCCAGCGCGTTACGGACTCGCGTCAGCATATCTGCAACAGGATCCGACGTCATCGATCCTCCATCGTCAAAAACTTGTGCGGCTCACGGAGACGGTAAACCGGGCTCTCCATGTACAGTCGCTTCATGATCGTTACCAGCTCGCCTTCGTCACACCCGGAATCTCGCCGGCGAGGGCAAGCTTCCGGAAGCAGATCCGGCAGAGTTTGAACTTCCGCAAGTAGCCGCGTGGGCGGCCACAGAGCTGGCAGCGGTTGCGATGGCGAACCGCCACCTTTGGGGTTCGCTGTTCTTTCGGTTTGCCGCGCTCGCGGCTCATCGTCGCGGCCAGCTTGTCGTCTTTCGCGATCTTCGCGGTAGTCGCCATTCCTTATCTCCTCAGCGGGACCCTGCGAACGGCATACCGAGATGCTTCAGCAGGGACAGACCCTCGGCATCGCTACTTGCCGTGGTGGTAATACAAACGTTCATTCCCTTGAGCTTGTCGACCTTGTTGTAGTCGATCTCGGGGAAAATCAATTGGTCCTTGAGGCCGAGCGTGTAATTGCCCCTGCCGTCGAAGGATTTGGTGGACACGCCGCGGAAATCGCGGACGCGGGGCAGCGCGATACTGACAAGACGGTCAAGGAACTCGTACATCCGATCGCCGCGAAGGGTCACCATACAGCCGATGGGCATACCTTCGCGCACCTTGAAGGCGGCAACCGACTTCTTTGCCTTGGTGATGACCGGCCGCTGGCCGGTGATGGTCCCGAGTTCGTTGGCGGCGACGTCGAGCAGTTTGACGTTCTGAGTCGCTTCGCCGAGGCCGATGTTGAGCGAGATTTTATTGAGCTTTGGCACGGCCATGATATTTTTGTAGCCGAACTCCTTCATCAGGGCCGGAATCACGTTCTTCTGATAATGCTCACGAAGTCTTGCTGGCATGGCTTCAGCCCTTCTGGTCGAGGCTTTCTCCCGTCTTGCGGGCGATGCGGGTGCGGCGGACCTTGCCGCCGGCCTCATCGACCTTGTAACTGATCCGGGTGGGAACGCCACCCGAGGTTAGGATCATGACATTGGAAACATGGATGGGGCCTTCGCGCTCGGCGATGCCGCCCTTGATCTGCCGCTGAGGATTGGGGCGGGTGTGGCGCTTGACGAGCATGACGCCCTCGATGAGAAGCCGGCCGCGTTTGCGGTCTACTTCGAGAACGCGGCCGGTCTTGCCGCTATCGCGGCCGGAGATGACCCTGACCACATCGTTTTTCTTAATGGAAATCCGGCGCGGCGGCGGGGGGAGTTTCTTTTTCGGCATCAGAGAACCTCCGGAGCGAGCGAGACAATCTTCATATACCGCTTGTCGCGAAGTTCGCGAGCGACGGGGCCAAAGACGCGGGTGCCAACGGGCTCGCCGAGTTCACTGACCAGGACGGCGGCATTCGAATCGAAGCGGATATAGGTTCCATCGCGACGGCGGGTTTCCTTGCGCAGGCGCACGATGACACAGCGGACCACCTTGCCCTTTTTGATGTTCGAGTCGGGCGCGGCTTCCTTGACGCTGGCGGTGACGACGTCCCCGAGTCCGGCGCGCAAACCGAGGTCGCCGCCGCGCGGAAGAATGCACTGCAACTTCTTCGCGCCGCTGTTGTCGGCCACCTCGAGCATGGTTCGCATTCCAATCATGGCGTTCTCCTGTGAATCCTTCGCCGCACTCTACCGGGCATTCTCCTCGACGCCGACCTGGACCCCCCGGCGAACGATGTCGCCGAGTTCCCACCGTTTCAGCTTGCTCATCGGGCGGCACTCGACGATGCGGACGGTATCGCCGGTGCGGGCCTGGCTCTGTTCGTCGTGAGCGTAGAACTTCTTGCGCCGGAGGACCACGCGGCGGTAGAGCGGGTGCGAAACGCGCCGGGTGACCTCGACGACGATCGTCTTTTCCATCTTGGTGGACACCACAACGCCCACTTTTTCGTTCTTCTTGTGGACCACCGTCTGCGCGCTGTTTTCCGGCATGACCTACTTCCCTTCTTCCGCCGAGGCCGCTTGGCGCTCACGCAACACGGTCAGCACCTGGGCGCGCTCTTTCTTGAGCGCGCGGTACTTCTTCAGACCGTCCATCTGCCCCATGCCCATCTTGAACCGGAGGTGGAACAGTTGCTCCTGGATTTCGCGGTTCTGCGTTTCCAACTCGCGGGCATCCAGTTCGCGGATTTTCTCAATCTTCATGACTCCAATCCTTCTTGTCGCGCGTCAGACCTGATGGCGAGCGACGAACTTACACGGGATGGGCAGCTTCTGGGCCGCCAACCGCATGGCCTCCTCGGCGGTCTTGGCATCGACGCCCTCCATCTCAAACAGGACCCGGCCCGGACGGACGACGCAGACCCAGCCTTCCGGCGCGCCCTTTCCCTTCCCCATGCGCGTTTCGAGCGGCTTCTTGGTGACCGGTTTATCCGGGAAGAGACGGATCCAGACCTTGCCGCCGCGCTTGATGAAGCGGGTCATCGCAATACGGGCTGCTTCAATCTGGCGGTCACTGATCCAAGCGTTTCTCATCGCTTTCAAACCGTAGTCGCCGAAGGCCAGGGTCGCGCCACGATAAGCCTTGCCTGTCCGGCGGCCGCGGTGGGTTTTTCTGTATTTGACTTTCTTCGGCATCAACATAGCGTTTTGTCTCCGGAACCTTTCGTTGTCCGACTAGCTCTGCTCGGGACCGCCATCCTTTTGCGGTTCGGCGCCTTCTGGAGCGGGAGCGCCGGCGTCCGGAGCCGGTTCGGCGCCGGGTTGCTGCTTGGCCTCTGGCGCATCCACCGGCTCAGTCTTCCAAGCCGGCTGTGGCGGCGCCATGGGCGGCAGAATGGGCGCAACGGTGACGGCTGGCTTCGGCAAATCGCCGGGTGGCGGCTGGACGGCCGGACCGGCGGATGCTTCGCCATCCACCCTGTCGGGCGCTATAG
>CAYPUQ010000161.1:0-12616 GCA_964413655.1 uncultured Solibacteraceae bacterium
GCCGGTGACGGACAGCGGCAAGCGGCGCGGCAAGAGCGTCGCCGTTCCACCGGAGCCGAGGCCAGTTCTGGAAGTTCGTGGATGTAGGCCATTAATCTACGCACTCCATGCGTAGATTAATGGCCCCGATTCAAAGCAGGATTTGCGTGGAATAAAACTGCTCGTCCGTCACCCCGCCCAGAGTTCCGCGACAACCTTGCCCTTAACCAACTCCCGCGGCTGGTTCAGGTGGTTGAGAATCTCCATCGACGGGTCAATTCCTAGCGCGAAGTACACCGTTGCCAGCAGATCGTTCGGATGAACCGGTTTCTCCTTCGGCGACGACGCGGTCGCGTCGGACTCGCCGTACTGGACGGCACGGCCGATGCCGGCGCCGGCGACGACGGCGCTGTAGCAATACGGCCAGTGGTCGCGGCCATCCGGCGAGTTCGAGTTGCCCGACGTGGAGACACCCAGACGTGGGCTGCGGCCGAATTCCCCGATGGCGACAACCAGCGTCTCGGCCAACAAACCGCGTTGATCCATATCCTCGAGCAGCGCCGAAAGCCCACGGTCGAGCTTCGGACAGTGCAGATTCTTGAGCGGACCGAAATTGGCGGCGTGCGTGTCCCAAGCCGTTGTTTCGGGATTGCCGTTGGCCACCGAAGGCCAGTTGACTTGTACGAACCGCGTCCCCGCCTCGATCAACCGGCGCGCCATCAGCAGGCTCTGGCCGAACGTATGCTGTCCGTAACGCGCGCGCATCGTGTCCGGCTCCTTGCTGAGGTCCATGGCGTCGCGCGCCTTACCCGAGAGCACCAAGTCATACGCCTTCGCGTAGTTCTCGTCGATCGCGAACTCCCCGAGCGCCTTCTCCAGGTCGGACATGGATTCATTGATGCCCTTGAGCAACTCGAAGCGGTCCTTCAAGCGCCCGGATGGAATCTCCTTACGTAGCGAAAGGTCCTCTAACTTCACCGGCTTGGCGGGATCCTGATACATCCGGTAGGGATCGTACGCCTTGCCGAGGAAACCGGCGGCGCCACCCTTGCCGATGATGCCCGACTCCTGCAGCGGCCGCGGCAGTTCGACGAAGGGCAAAACGGGGTCGTGTATTGGCTTGAGCTTGGCGATGTGGCTGCCCGCGGTGGGAAAGTCGGCCGGGGTCGGCGGTTCCAACTGGCCCGAGGGCGAGACCTTATCGGGCGGGTAGCCGGTGAGCATCTGGTAAATGGCGGCGGTGTGATTGAACAAGCCGTTCGGCGTGTAGCTCATTGAACGGATGAGCGTGGCTTTGTCGAGGTGTTTCGCCATCATCGGCATGTGCTCGCTGACAAGCGTACCGGGGATACTGGTCTTGATCGGCTTGAATTCACCGCGAACATTTTCGGGCGCGTCGGGCTTGGGATCCCAGATGTCGATGTGCGACGGGCCGCCCTGCAGGAAAACCATCACCACGCTCTTGGCGGAACCGAAGCCGCGCGAACCCTCGAGCCGCGCCGCCGCGGGCGAGGCCTTCGCCTGCTGCCGCCAAAGGAAGAAGTGAGGCAGACTGATCCCCATCAGTCCGATCGAGCCGATACGCATCAGCTCGCGCCGGGTGGGTCCTTCGCAGGTCATGGCGCGGTGGCCGGGAATGTTCAACATGATGAAGCTCCTCTGCGCTTACTTAGTAACTGTACAGGAATCCTTTGCTGTTTAACAGGGCCCACAGCAGATCCTGCGCGCGGGACGCGCGGGAATCGCCGGTCGCGAGATAGGCGATGCCGCGCTCGGTCTCCTGCCGGTTTGGCGGACGGCTCAGCGCGGCCATATACAGTTCTTCGACGATTCTCCGATCGGAACTCCCACCGAGCACCAGGTTGGCGACGCGGCCTTTCGGATCGGCGACGGCGTTCGAGATCGTTGTTCCATTCACAAGGTTCAAAGCCTGGGGCAGGCTGAAATCGGACCGCCGCTCGCACTCGCAGGCGGACTCGCGCGGCGGCCGGCCGAATACGTCGAGGAAGCCCTCTTTGCCGATATGCGGGTCGGCAAGCTGCTGCGCCATCGTATCCTGGGGCGCTTCTGGGAACACAGGCCGTGCGCCGGCCGCCGAGGTGACCGCGTCCATCAACTGCTCGGCGGTCAGTCGGCGCGGGATCATGCGCGAGAAGTTGATCGCGTCGCCCTCGTTCCATTCGTTCGGCATGAACGAAGTCTGATAGGCGCGGGAATTAGCGATGACCCGCATGAGGTGGCGTAGATCGAAGTTGTGCGCCACCAACTCCTTCGTCAGCGCTTCGAGCAAAGCCGGATTGGTGGGCGGATTCGAAGCCCGAATATCGTCGACCGGATCGATAATTCCTTTCCCGAAGAAATAACTCCAGATTCGGTTGGCCACCGCCTTGGCGAAGAACGGGTTATCGGCCGAGGTCAGCCACTCGGCGAGCGCGTCGCGGCGCCGCGAGTCCGAGGGAATCGCTACGGGGCGTGTGGAAGCGATGAGAAATTCCGGCTTCACCACGCGGCCGTCCTTCGGGTGCTTCATCTCGTAATCGGCGCGCTGGTCGAAGACGATCTCTTCGCCCACTTCGTATCCCGCGCGAAGTCCGACGGCGGAAAAAAAGGCCGACATCTGGTAGTACTGATTCTGCGTCCAACGTTCGAAAGGATGGTCGTGACACTGCGCGCACACCATGCGAACGCCGAGGAAAACCTGCGTGGTCTTTTCCATGGTGGGCTTGGCTTCACGGGTCACGCGGAAGTAGTTGGCGGCCGGTTCGTCGTAGGAACTCCCGCGCGAGGTGAGTAACTCGCGCACCAGCGCATCGTATGGCTTGTTCGACGCGATCGAATCGCGAATCCACTCGCGGAAGCCGTAAACGCCCTTCTCGCCAAGGAACTTCCGGCTGGACTGGAGCAGGTCGCCCCACTTCACCGTCCAGTGATCGACATAGGCGGGACTCGCGATCAGCGTGTCGATCATCTTGGCGCGCTTGACGCGCGAGGGCGCAGGGTCGGCCAGGAAGGCGCGGACCGTATCTGATGTTGGGACCTGGCCCGTCAGGTCCAGCGAGGCGCGGCGCAGGAAGGTCGCGTCATCGGCCACCGGCGATGGCTGAATCTTGAGTTTTTCGAGCTTGGCGTCGATCAGCTTGTCGATAAAATTGTGCTGCGGAAGCGCCTTCCAAGCGAAGCCCGGCTTCGGGTTGAGAACCGTGACGGGGATGGTGGAAAGCTTCCCTTGATACCGGACCAGCAGCGTCGCCTCGCCGACTCGCTCGCCTTTCACGCTCGATTTCGCGTCGGCCATCGCGACATCGGGAAAGTTCGATTCCACGGTCGCGTCGCGCGTAACGTCGCGCACCGCCCCATCGGCGTAACGGGCGCTGACCTTCACTTGTGCTGATTCGCCGGGTCCGCCGGCAAAGAAGATATCCTTGGGCTCGACGTCAATCGCCGTAACGGCGTCTTTCGACTCGTCGCCGAACGGTACGCCCTGGGCGATCCAACCGCCAATGATCCGGAAGTACTCCGAGTCCTTCTCGAAACGGAGACCGCCGCCGTGCGCGACATCCTGCACCGGCTTGGCGAGGATCAAGCTCTTGGCGGGCTCGGCGCGGTTGAACCGGCGGCCCGACAGATCGTAGAGCAGGGATTCGTAATCGAAGCGGGAATCGTAGCCGCGGAGCGACAGTTTGAAACCGTTCTTGCCCTTCGCCGAGCCGTGGCACGGACCGGACGTACAGCCGGTTTTGTCGAGAATCGGCGCGACGTCGCGCAGGTACGTCAACCGGTCCGCCGCGGAGGCGGCGGAGGCCGCGGCGGCGAGGCTAACGAACAGAAGCAGTGGCCGTTTCATCGGCGGATTTCACCTCTTGAATTTCCACGGAAATGGGGCGCGACACTACGTCCTGTTGCCGCCCATCGATGGTCAGCCGCCCGGTAATGAAGGTGTCATAAGTGGCCGGCAGCGTGAGCCGGGTCGTCGTCATCAGAAACGTCCCAGTGGTGGGATCGTCCGGGTCCATCTTGGCATCGATCAGCCTGACGTCGGCCGCGCCGACCATTTCGGCGTTGACGGTGTCCGGCGGCTTGATGGATTTGTCGCGCAGCGTCCACTTCCACCGGTACTTCAGTTCGTCGCCCTCGGCCATGCGTTTGCGATCGATGAGACTCACCTCCAGCGCGGCGGGCAGCGGTTCGGTCGCGGCCACTGGGAGGTCCATCGCTAGCCACGGAGCGTTGAGGGCACGCTGGCGGTCGACCGAGCCCTGTTGCGTCGCGCCGGCCACGTTAACCAGCATGCCGGGCCCGGCGGCCCGTCGCGTAAAACGCGTGCCATCGGGCCGAACACCCTCCGCCTCCACGCTCAATTCAACCGCTGGGAGTTCCAGCCCGGGCTCGGCGGTCAGAATCAGGACACCGCGGCTGTTTCGGTTGCGCGGATTCTCACCGAGGGGCGGACTGGAGATGACGTACCCGCCCTCCGCCGTCAACCCCTTCGGCAGACCTAGTATCCGCAGGCGGAGATCGCCTTCATAGCCGCGTCGTGCGACCGACACCGGAACCGCGACCGAGCCGCCCGCCGGAACGTTGACATAGGGGACCCCGAGTGACAACAGGACATCCGGACCGTCCTGGCGCGCGTGAAGCCGGTAGGCGTAACCGGGACCGCCGCGGAGGGCGAGATCCTCCACCGTGACAGTAACGGTTCGCACGCCCTCCGGAACCTTCAACATCAGCACCGGATCGCCGGCCGTGCGGCTCTGGTTCACGTTGAAGAAATCCTCAGGCAGCGGTTCGTCGCCGGCGCGCGCGATCTTCCTGCCTTGTTCGTCCAGCGCGGTGAGCACCGCCATCAGCTTCGAGGTGCCAAGTTCGCGGGCCTCGATCTCAAACGCCACGGACTCGCCCGGCTCGACGCCAAATGAGTACTTGTCGATCTCCCCTGGCTTGCCGAGCTGGCCGTTCACCGTGACAGGAACCGGGAGAGCCTTTGTGACCGGCTCAACCACCTCCGGCGCATCGCCGACAGCGAACGGTATCGGCAGCGATACGCCGCCCGGCAGATTCACAAACGCCGCTTTCGACTTCTCCGGGACCTGGCGCAGGTCGGCCGTCACCTTCCGGTTGCCAAGCGAGACTTCGACCACCTGGCCGCGCTGCCCGCCGAGCGGAAAGATCTCCGCCGGATAGTCGTAAGCGCCGGTCTTGAGGCGGTAGAAGTTCGCGGTTTGCGTCGAGAACCGCGCGTCGTGGACTTCGACGTAGTAGTAGCCTTCTTTCGGAAACGTCACTTCGGCGCGGGCATCGAGTCCCAGCAGTGGAGCGTCCTCGGAACGCGCCAACTGCTTGCCGGATTGGTCGTAGACGCGGATGACCGGATCGATGGCGGAGCCGCAGCGCCGGGCCTCGACCTCGAACACGCGCTTTTCGCCCGCCTTGCCGCTCACCCGGTACAAGTCGCGCTCGGGTCCGCGCAACGTCCCATTGACCGTGACCGCGGAGGAGGGCAGCGATTGCGCGTTCTCGATGCTGTCGTTCTGATTGCGTGGGGCGCCCGGCCGCGACTCTTCTTCGACGATCTCGGGAAACGCGCCGATAGCGAAAAACTGGAGGTTCGAGATCCCGCCCGGCGTTTCGACGCGGATGGGATAAATGCCGACGGTGGCATCGTCTTTCGGTTCCACCAGGAACGAGGCATAGCGGTCCGCCATCATCGCACCTGTAGGATCGGGGGCGAGCGGTGTGAATGTGGCGGGCAGCGTCGACCAAACCTTCGCGCCTTCGCCCAGCTCCGTCCCAACGACTGTGAGCGTGAACGGCCGGCCCTTCTCTGCGCCGCGAGGCTGGAGATCCGTGAGCACGGGCGGACCAGCTTGGGCCGCGATAACCAGGATAAACAGCAGTGCGACTTTCATTCCAGACCTCCGCTCGATTGCCCTGCGCTGATCGGAACCGGAACGAACTCCTTCACCAGCTTGCAGGCACTGTCATAGAGACGAACCTGGCCGTCGAAACCGCCGGTTGCCAGCGCCGCGCCGTCGGGGGAAAAGGCCAGAGCATAAATGCCGGCCGAGTGGCCGGTGCAACTCGCGAGCCGCTCGCCGGTCTCGGCGTCGTATAGGTTGACGCCCGGCGCCGCACCCGCGACGGCGATGCGTTTGCCGTCAGGGGACCAGTTGAGGGCCAGGATCGCGCCCCCCTGCCGTTCGAGTTCCCGTACGAGCGTGGCCTCTTCGCCGACCTTTAGGTTGCGCGGCCTGTCCATTGTGTAGATGTAAGGGATGCGATCCTCGCCGCCGACAACGATAACGTCTTTGGCGGGGTGCCGTGCGACGGCGGAGAGTTCGCCGCGCAGCTTGTTGACGTTTTCCAGAAACTGACCGGCGTTGGCGTCGGTGAGCTTGGCCGCGCCATCGCGCCCAACGGAGACAAGACGCCTGGAATCGACGCCGAATACCGTGGCCAGCGCCCAATTCTCGTGGCTGTTGATTTTGAAGAGTTCCTTCGCGGTGGCGGTCTCGAAGGCCTGCACGGAGTTGTCCGTACAGCCGACCGCGATGCGGGCGCCATCGGGCGAGAGCGACGCTCCGAACACGGTGTCGCCCTCGATGTGGGCGGTGCGGAGAAGCTTACCCTCGCTGGCGTCCCAAATCTGCACCTCGCCGGAACGCGCCGGGGTGCCGCCGCCGGCGATGAGGATGCTTCCGTCCTTCGAGAACGCGAGTGAGAGTATGCGTTCCGCCCGGCCCTGTAGCCGCTGGATCGGGCCGCGGCCATCGGCCGGATGCAGCAGCACCTCGCGGTTGCCGCTCACTGCGAGATGTTTGCCGTCGGGCGAAAACGCGAGCGCGGTGATGACAGGGGGCTGATGGTAGATGGTCGGTTCGGTGCTTTCGGCCTCGGCGGGCGAATCGTCCCGCGCCCCGGCCCGTATCCATTCGCGGATCAGATTGATCGATTCCGCGGGTAGCGGGTCCAGGCCGAGAGGCATCGGCGGCTTCATGGCGCCGGTCATGAACTTGACCGTGAGGCTCTCCTCCGGTGCGCCGGGAGCGAAGGCCGCGCCGCGCGTGCCACCCGCCTTAAAGGCTTCGAACGTGGTGAGATCGAGCCCGGACATCTTCGAGGCTGGCTGGTGGCAGCTCTGGCAGTTCTTTTGGAGGATAGGGCGGACATCGCGATAATAGCTCGGCTGCGCGAAGCCGAAGCCGGGAAGAGCCGCGAGAATAGCCCAGGATAATATCTGCCGCATCGACGGAAGTGCCTATCCGACAGTGTATAGCGAATAGGGTTCGAGCGGGAGACGCGCCGGTCGGCTCACGACGCCTGCGGAAGCAGGATCACCAACTCCAACGTCGGGTCCGGAAACTCCGCCGGAACGTAAGCGGCGAAATTCCGCGTGCGCAGCACCGATTCCCACGCGGCGCCGCTCTGGTTCAGGCTGAAGTACTGAAAGTTGAGCTGAATCGGAATGGAACTCGGCGGAATCGGTTCGTGCCGCAAGGAAATTCCGGGCAAGGCTTGCCGGATCAGCGTCTCGATGTGCGTCGCCGAGCACGTCTTGATCAACTGTGGCGTCCGAGTAATCAGGTCCGCCTCGCTGATACCGGCCTTTACCGCCAGGTAGAACTTCGTATTCTGGAGTAGCTTTTCGTCGTCGAGCGCGGTGGCGTGAATAAAAGGCTGCGTCAACTTCAGCGGCAGCGTGACGAAGTTGCTCGGAACCACGGTCTCCAGCAGTTGCCGGAGCTTCTCGTCGAGTTCCGTGAAACAGGCGCCGAGTTCGTCGTGGTCGTAAATCGGCAAATCGCGCGGCTGGATCTTCATCGAGAACGTCGTCAGCGCGCCCGCGAGTGAATTCATCCCGGCGAACAGCGACTCCGGATGCCCGTGCCGCGTCTCGAGGATGTGCCGGAACACTGGCAAATGCGTGTTCACCGTGTACAGCAGCCAGAAGTTCGCGATATCGCCGGCGGTGAAGTCCGCCAGGCTCTGATTGCGCTGGCGCCGCATACCGGCGAGCGTGCTGCTGCGCGCCACCAGAATCTCCACCAGCCGCCGCAGCATCGACATGATGTATTCGCTGGCCGAGACGCTGAGCAGCGGGGGTACGAACTGCGGATCGAGTTGCAGCAAACCCGCCTTGTTCTTTACGACGCGACCGGCGCGGAGCACCGGCGTTCCCTCGCGCGCCTCGTCGCCCACCAGTAGCCGGAAATTCTTCCGCGCCACCTGAATTGGCTTTTCCGCCAGGCCCGTGTTCTCGTCGCGCATCATCAGGATCTCGGCGAGAAAACGCGTGTCGGCGTTGCGCGCCGCTGTCGACACGTTCAGGCCGCCCTCGACGTGCGGCGGAATGGCGAGATAGATGTCGCGGCTCGTGACATCCCCCTCGAAATACTGCGCCAGGATCTTGGGCGGTGGCGGTAGGTCCGAATGAGGAATATCGAAAGGCAGTCCGTCGGGGAAAAGACCCGACCCCTTCGTGATCGCGAAATTCCCGGCCGCCAGTTCTTCCCGGTCCACCTGTAGCGTTGAGAATCCGGTGGGCCGGAAGTTCAGCGTCTCGAGCCGGAACTGGAGGAGGTTCTCCAGAAACCGGTCCTGTGCCTGCAAGTGCTGCGGCGTGAGGAAGGTGCCCTTGGCCCAGACAACCGGTTGAAGCTGGCGCATCGATCTTCCAAGTTAGCAGAAGCGGAGAAGCGCTAGTTAGCCCCCGCTTCCCAAGTCAGGTAGCCGCGTTCCACCAGCCGGAGTACCAGATCCAGGCACTGTGCCCGCACCGCCGCGGCGTCCGCGCCCAGCCGCTGGCTGAAGGCCTCCGTCATCTGCCCGAGCGGGTACTGGCCGGTGAACTGTGCCACGAATTCCGCCACCAGGGGCTCCGTCTTCTGTGTGTAGGGCAGTCCTTCCGTCAGTACCATCTCGGTCACATCGTTGCGCCAGACGCCGTCCCGCGGTTCCAACCGCTGCTGGAGCCGCGCGTGCGGTGACAGGCGGAATCGCATGCCGAGCAGCGCTTCCTGTGCATGGCCGCTGCGCAGAAAGTCCTGCGCGGCGAAGGCTTGCTCGATGCCGTGGCCGAACGGGCGTTTGGGCACCGAGCCGGTCTCCACGACACGCATCCAGTTCGTGCCACTCCGCCGGCGCATCGCGATCAACCCCCGATAGATCGCCGTCACGCCGAAGTGCCGGTAGTAGGCCATCCAGTCGGCAAAAGCATTCTCTCTGGCGTGCCGGAGCGACCGGCCAAGCTCGCGAATCCGGTCGTGCGCGTAGCGGGCCGGATCCTGCACGGCGCCCACAATCAGAAACACGTCGCAGCCCGAGTTAGCCACAAAGCGGTTCAGCCTCTCCTGCCACGGCTCGCCTTCCACCGCCACCCACTCGAACAACATCTGGAGCCAGCCGCCTTCCTCCAAATGATCGGGAGCTGCGCGCAACAGGCCCATGCACAGGGCGTCCAACTGATCGGGATTCTGGCAGAAGACGAGGTCGGACTCGAAGTCGGGCGTAATGAAAAACGGCGGGTTGGAGAGAATGACGTCGAACCGCTCACCCGCGACTGGCTCAAACAGGCTGCCCTGACGGCAGTCGACATTGTCCAGCCCGTTCAGCCAGGCATTGAAGCGCGTCACGTCGACGGCGCGCTGATTCAGGTCCGTAGCCACGACTTGATCGCTCTGTAACGCCGCGGCCAGCCCCACCGCGCCGCAGCCGGTTCCCACCTCCAGCGTGCGGCGTGTCCGCCGCCGGATCGCCGCGTGATACAGCATGAGGGTCGTGGGGTTCAGCATCAGAATCACGTTCGGGTCGTCACCGCGCTCAACCGTCGTTGAGTGATCCATCGCCAGGAAGTGCTCTTCGAGCGGCAGCATCATGAAGGGAGCGCTGAAGCCGTCGGCGCCGGATTGAACTAGGCCCGTACCGGCAAGCGCCGTCAACACGTCCGGCGGCAGCAGGTCGTCCACCTCCTCGGCGTCGACGCTGGCGCCGCAATAGAACAGCCGGGCGAGGATCGACAGCGGCGTGTCGGTTCCGGCGCGATGCAACAGCAGCGGGATGTTGCCCAGGTGGCGCGATGGATAGTCCTCCGTCCCGAGCAGTTCCTTCAGACCCTCGGTGCTGTAGCCGCACTCCCGAAAGTAGTTCCGCAGCGTGAGCGCCTGCTCCGGCGCTAGTGTTTTTAGCATGGTGTCAAATCGAATGCCTATTGATGATTAGCGATTTTCTTCGCAAGAACAGTCCACGCCGTCGCGCCGAGGAACCATCCGGCCGTGGCGATTCCGAACAAGGTCCGGTAGGCATCCTCTTCGAGTGTGCCCTGGAAGTGGAGCACCGGCGCGGCGAAGCAACCGATCAGGCTAACGCCGGCCACCGTGGCCGCCGCGATCCGCTTCGTCTTCATTGCGCCACCGCCTCCTTGGCCGGCTCAACATGCCTGCCGGCCATTTTCCGCAAGACGATGTACGAGCCCATCGCCAGGAAGTAGCCCGGGAGCCATTTGAAGTAGAGGTGGACGGGCAGCCAATAACAGAACGCCAGCGTCCCAAGCCACGCCGCCAGCGCCTCTTTACTTACGAACTGGCCCTCCCGTTCCGCCCGGTACTGTTCGATGCCGAGGCGCGGGAGCAGCCAGTGCTCGGCGAACACGATCGCCCCAATCGGCATCAGAATGATGCCGAAGATGGCGAGGTTATCGAGCAGCCTCAGGAAGAACACCGGGAAGCACGACAGCAGGCTCATCACCAACCCCGCGACGAGGGTCACCTTCCAGCGCGGCCAGCCCGGCGTCAGCGTTTGCAGCGCCAGGCCGACGCGGTACATCGTGGGGTTCGCCGTGGTCCAGCCGGCCAGCATCAGTCCGAATATGCCCGCCATGCCGAGCGCGGTGTAGGCCATGCGTCCCGGGTCCATCTGCCGGTCCACGCCGGCAATCATGATGCCGGAGCAGATCCACGCCAGGAAGTGGCCCAGGTACATCCCGGTGAAACTGCACAGGCCGTAATACCATTTCCTCGCGTAGCGGAACAGCGCCATGTCGGAAAGTCCGACGTGCATCGCCAGGTTGCAGAACCAGGCGAAAAAGACAATCTGCCCGAAGCCCAGACGCTCCTGACCCGGCGCCGGAACGCCGGTCCAGATGCGCGTCTGGGCGATTTCCCAGAAATTGCTGAGATCCGGCAGCACGCCGAGCCGCGGCAGCGTCGCCACCGCGCCGGCCACGAAGACGACGAAAATCCACGGGGAGCAGATCGTCGCGAAGTCGCTCAATTTCTCGAAGCCGAGAATCGCCAGCAGCGTGAAGACCAGGCCGATACAAAAAGTCAGCACGGCCCAACTGAGACTGCTTGGATAGACATCGCTCAAAGCCGGAACCGGGATTCCGAACAGCAGTCCGGCCGCCGTCGAAGCCACCGAGACCATCGCGCCCGCGATGATGCAGAAGAACACCGCGTTCGCGACGTTATACAGCATCGTCATCCCAGGGCCGGCGATCCGGCGCAGGTACCAATAAAGGGTCAGGCGCGTCCGCACCGCGATCGGCGCGCAAAGCAGCGTCCAACTCAACACGGCCAGCAGGTTGCCCAGCAGCAGCCCGGCCACTACGTCGCGCGCCGAAACGCCGTGCAGCACGAAGAACGCGCCAATGACGAACTCCGTTGCGGCCACATGCTCGCCGGCGAACAGGGCGGCGAAACGGCGCTTACCGTGCAGTTTGTCGTCGCTGACAGGCTCGCGGTCGAACTCGTAGAGTCGGTCCATCCGTGCGGCCACACCGCTCCATTTGCTCGGCATCGTGCCGCCCATTCTACTGGAATGCGTAGCCTGTTACCATTGAGTTGCCAGCCGTGCTGCCGCTTCTACTGATTGCCGGACTTCTGCTCCGTGCCGTCCCCCTTGTCTCTCCGCCGTCCGCGGACGCACTCTCCACGGAACTGCGCACGGAGTCGCTGCTTTCCGCCGTGGACGCCGCCAGCCCGCTGGTCCCAGGTACCGCCAGTCCCCACAAAAAGTCTTCCGAATCCGCGCCACCCCCCTCTTCGGAGGGGTTCCGATCGCTGCGCTTCGCGACGCTAGCGCGACCCGCCTTCCACGTCGGTCCTGCCGCGCCGTCGATGTTGCTGCGTGCCGGCCGCGCGCCTCCTTCCGGACTGTTCTAGCGACACCCGCGCCCCGCTATACCGTGGCGCCACTACCCTCGTTCGCGGCCGGCCACTTGACCAGCCGCTGTTGTTGACAGCCGGAAGGAGATTTCTCTATGGATTTGAACGACCACGATCCGAAACCGATGACGATCGCGCAGACAATAATGCTGACCATCAAGATTGCCGTGGTCGGCGCGGCGGTATTACTGCTGATCTGGTTGGCCGAACGCTTTCAGTCTTAAGCAGCTGGGTCTGAATGGGGCGGATCGACTGACGCCGCCCCATCCGCTTTGAACGCCCCCGCCCTTTGGGGGCTGTATGATCGCTGCCGTCCGGCTATAAGTGGAACAGATTCAGTTGGTTAACGGCATCGACCAGCTTCTCCGGGAGGTCGGAGGGCTGGAGGGCCTGTAAAATGGGGGTTTTCTCAAAAAAGGATATGTACTTGACGCAGGTAGCCACTACAGATTGTGGTTTCCCTCGCCGGCCGCCGCGAA
>CAYPUQ010000162.1:0-12559 GCA_964413655.1 uncultured Solibacteraceae bacterium
TTTTTCGGCGTTCCGACACGAGCGACTGCCGAGCACCACTCAAACGAAAGAGCCCTGGGTTAGCCCGTCATTTTTGCGCCGGAAAGTAGCTAGACCGCTTCCTGCGGATGGTGTTTCAAGAGCGGCGCACTCAGGGCCGACTCGACCTGGAGGCCGCTTTGCGATCCGCCATGCACCAAGCCGGGGCGGCCGCGCTCACCCAACTGTTGCGCGACGATCCGCCGCCGGCCGCCGGTCAGACCGTTCCCGGCCCGTGCGGCCACGCGGCCCACTACCCACTACAAGGAGCTGCGCACGAAGACCTTGTTGACTGTCCTGGGGCCAGTCAAGCGCCCTTTTTACGTGTCGCCATTGCCCGCAAGACCAGCATCCGGTGGACGCCGAACTGGCCGTCGAGGGTCTGGAGTCCCCGCCGGGCGTCCGGCGCAGGCAAGCCGCGTCGGCAGCGAGTTGCCGTTCGCGCCCGGTTGCGCGCCGATGAAACTGCTGGCGGGTCTGGACGTCACCGCCAAAGCGATCGAACACGCCGCCGAGGCGATTGGCACCCAGATCGCCCAACGCGACGCGCAGGAAATGGCGCGCGCCAAACAACTCGTCCTGCCCGTGGTGGCCAAACAGAACATTCCGATCATGTGTGTGCTGATGGATGGCGTCCAGGTGCCCGTCGTAACGGCCGAAACCGAAGGACGGCCGGGCGGCGGGTTGACAGGCAGCGCGCGCGTACCCGCGAGTGCAAGCTGGGCTGCGGCTGCACGCAGACCACCGTGGATGACGACGGTTGGGCGGTTCGCAACCCGGATTCCACTACCTACGCTGGCACAATCGAAACCGCCGAAGAGTTTGGCTTGCGCCTCTATACGGAGGCTTGGCGCCGCGGCTGGGAGTGGGCCACCCGCAAAGTGGTTATTGGCGACGGGGCCGTTTGGATCTAGAATCTGGCGAGCGAGCACTTCCTCGGCACCATTCAGATCGTCGATCGGTATCATGCCCGGGAACATTTATGGAAAGTTGCCGCCCTGCTCCATCCCAAAGACCCAGCCGCGAAACAACGCTGGATTACGCCCCAGAAGGACCTCTTGGATGCTGGCACCATTGAACCGCTGGTGGCGCACATCCGCGAGATCGCCGCCCATGCCGCTTCACCCGGCCTAGCCGAAGTGGTTGCCAAAGAGGCCGAATACTTCGCGACCAACGCCGACCGAATGCGCTATCCAGAGTATCGGGCAAAGGGACTGTTCGTCGGCTCCGGCGTATTCGAAGCGGTCTGCAAGTCCGTCATCGGATCGCGGCTGAAGCGATCCGGCATGTTGTGGACTGTCCGTGGCGCCAACGCCATCATCGCCCTACGCTGCTGCCGCATCAATGGCCGGTTCGAGGACTACTGGGAGCAGGCCTGGGCCGCTCGATCAGCCCATCCTTCTCACTTTTGAGTCGCACACTCAGACGGTGAGACCGGTTGCGGCAAACGCCGCGCAAAGCTACGCTGGCAGTACGCATGAGTGAACTGAGCCGTATTGGCGTTGCCATCGATTCCGACCTTCTGGCGCGCTTCGACAAACTGATCGCAGGACGCGGTTATTCGAACCGTTCCGAAGCGTTCCGGGACCTGATCCGCGAAGAGTTGGTGGAAGCTTCGGGAGCGAAGCCCGACAGTTTGGTTGTGGGCACTGTAACTCTCGTCTACGATCATCATGTGCGGATGTTGAGCGACCGGTTGACCGACATGCAGCACGAGCATTTCCACAATATTCTGAGCACGCTGCACGTCCACCTGGACCACGACAATTGCCTGGAGGTGCTGGTGGTAAAAGGCAAGGCGTCGGCGGTGAAGAAGATTGCCGATGGCCTGATCAGCACGAAAGGCGTAAAACACGGCAAGCTCACCATTGCGAGCACAGGGGCCGAACTGTGATCCTCGGCACGGGGATCGACCTGTGCGAGGTGCCGCGGCTAGGGGCAGCAATCGAGCGCCACGGCGGCCGCTTTCTTGAGCGCATCTACACCCCGGCCGAGATTGCCTATGTCGATCAGAAGGCCAACCGCATTGAGCGGTATGCAGCGCGGTTCGCGGCCAAGGAAGCGGGGATGAAGGCACTGGGGACCGGGTGGCGTGGCGGAATCCGCTGGGTCGATTTCGAGGTAACGAACCTGCCGTCCGGCCGCCCGACCCTAGCTTTGCACGGCCGTGCGGCAGAGATCGCGGCGAGGATGGGCGTGCAGGCAATTTCGCTCTCGCTCACGCACACAACGGAGAATGGAATGGCTTTCGTTGTGTTCGAGGGGTAGCGTCGCGGGAGGAAACGCGCCGGGGGGCCGGCGCGCTACCGGCCTTCGTTCTGGCGTTTGAGGCGGCGGGCGATGCGTTGCCAAGCGCGGCGCTCTTCGGCCCGCCGCACCTCGGCCTCGTCCATGCCGAAATAGTGGGCGATCTCATGCCATACTGTATCTCTGACCAGTTGTTCCAGGTGCTCCTCGTCGCGGGCGAGCCGTTCGTGGGGCCGCTGGTAGATGGTGATCTTGTCCGGCAGGGCGAATCCTTCGCTCACGCTGCGTTGGGGCAAAGGGCGTCCTTCATAGAGACCTAGCAGCGACCCGTTTGCTGAATCCTGCTCCACCACGATGGCGACGTTCTCCAACCGGCGGCGAAAACGGGCGGGAATCGAGCGCAACGCCCGCTCCACCAGCTTGTCGAAATCCTCGGGCCGCATTTGTCCCATTGTAAGGGCCGGTCGGAGCGGATTCGCGTAGCGGAAAGGGATGTGAAAGCCTTATGGCCGAAGTAGATCGAGCCCGACTAGGCCGGATTGCGAAAGGTCTTGGTGTTGGCCAGATCGCGCGCCATATCTTCCTGTGCGCGGATCAGACCAAACCGCAGTGTTCGACCAAAGAAGAGAGCACAGCCGCGTGGGACTATCTCAAGAAGCGTTTGAACGATCTTAAGCTGACGCAGGAACCAGGCTGCGTTTACCGCACGAAAGCGAACTGCCTTCGCGTGTGCGAAGGAGGGCCGATCGCGGTAGTGTATCCCGATGGAGTTTGGTACCACTCAGCGACGCCGGAGGTGTTGGAGCGAATCATCCAGGAGCACCTGATTGGCGGCCGGCCGGTGGAAGAGTATGTATTCGCCGCCAATCCGCTGGGAGGCCGCGATTGATCATTGCGATCGACGGTCCGGCGGGAGCGGGGAAGTCCACCATAGCCCGTCGGCTGGCGGCGGAGCTTGGATTCCTCTATATAGACACCGGCGCCATGTATCGAGCGGTGGGACTGCTCGGTCTGCGGCGAGGGGTCGCCTTGGACGATGCGGCGGGACTGGACGCCGTCGCTCGTTCGTCCGACATCCGTTTGGAGAGTCATCCGCCGGCCGTCTTCGTGAACGGAGAAGATATCACCGAAGCGATTCGCACGAGCGCAGTGGCCGATGCGGCTTCGCGTGCGTCGGCGGTTTCCGAAGTGCGGCGGGCGCTGGTGGAAAAGCAGCGTGCGATGGGCGCGGCCGAATCGGTTGTGATGGAAGGCCGCGATATCGGTAGTGTCGTATTTCCAGCAGCCGAAGTGAAGATCTACCTGGATGCGACGCCCGAGGTCCGCGCCAGCCGGCGGCTCAAGGATTTCGAGGCCGCCGGAACGACGGTCTCCGTCGAACAAATTGCGCGTGAAATTGCCGAACGCGACAACCGCGATCGATCACGTGCCGATTCCCCCCTCGTGCAGGCGCCCGGCGCCGTCTACCTGGACACTTCCGCGATGACGATCGACGACGTGGTGGCCTTCATACTCGACATTGTGACCGCCCGGAAGTCCGCGAGATAGGAGTAACGTCTTGGACAACCTGCTTGTGATGAAGTTCGGCGGAACCAGCATGGGGTCCGCATCTCGTATAAAAGTTGCCGCCGGAATCTCGGCGGCGCGAAAGGCGGAAGGGCCGGTCGTCGTAGTCGTGTCGGCGATGTCGAAGGTCACCGACCTGTTGCTCGAAACGTTGCGAAAGTGCGAAGCCGGCGACCGCACGGCGATGGACGCGAATCTCGACCAACTCGCCGAGCGCCACATTGCCGCACTACGCGAGTTGGTCCCATCGACTCGGCAGGCCGAGGTGACGCAGGCGATCGATAGCCTTGTGGCGGAGTTCCGGCGCATTGCCGGTGGGATGCTGATGCTCGGCGAGCGTCCACCGCGATCCGTGGACGAGGGTGTGGCGGTCGGCGAGCGCCTGTCGGCGCTCCTGCTGAGCGCCCACCTTGAATCGGAAGGGGTTCCAGCCGTCGCGGTAAATGCCCGCGAAGTGATCGTCACCGACGCCGTTTTCGGCAATGCAACGCCGATCATGGACCCCACGCGTGAGCGGGCGGCCCACGTGCTCGGCCCACTGCTGGCGGCCGGCAGACTTCCGGTGGTGACCGGATTCAACGGCGCAACCGCCGATGGACGGCCCACCACGCTCGGACGCGGCGGGTCTGACTTCTCGGCGTCGATTCTGGCGGCGGCCCTCGACGCGGCCGAGCTGTGGATCTGGACCGACGTGGATGGCATTATGTCGGCCGATCCGCGTCTGGCGCCCGATGCCATCGTACTGCCGGAAGTGACCTACGCCGAGGCGGCGGAACTGGCTTACAACGGCGCCAAGGTGCTGCACCCGCGCACGCTGGCGCCACTCGTTGAGAAGCAGATTCCGGTGTGGAGCAAGAACAGCTTCGCTCCAGACAAGCCGGGGACGCGCATCATTGCATCGGCTGACGCGGCGAAGGGACCGCGAGCGGTGACATCGATGTCGAACGTCTCGCTGGTGTCGCTCGAATCGGCAAGCTCCGAGATTCCCGGCACGCGCCTCCTGGCGCGGGCCACCGACGCAATCGCCGCCGCGGGGGCCGAATTGCTAGCCCTCACCAGTTCGAGCTACCGCCAGAGCTTTTGCTTCCTGGTGCGCAAGGACGAGCTTCAACGCACGGTGGAGGCGCTCGAATCGACCCTTTCGCTCGAGATTGCACACGGCTACATCCATCCGATCACGGTTGACGAAGAGGTAGGCCTGCTGGCGATCGTCGGCGAGGGCATGCGCGGAACACCGGGTCTGGCGGGGAGAATTTTCACCGCGATCTCACGGGACAACGTGAATATCATCGCCATCGCTCAGGGCGCCAGCGAGTTGACTATCGCCATCGTCGTGCGGCGCGATGGCCTGGAGAAGGCGGTCCGCGCCGTCCACTCCGAGTTCATGGCGCATCGGCCATAGCAACATCGGCCATAGCAAAAAAAGGCTCCGGCCATCGCCCTCCGATACAATAAGAAATTCATGTCAAGAGTGCGCTTTGCCCCTTCACCTACTGTTTACCTGCACATCGGCAGCGCCAGAACCTTTATTTTCAATTGGATGTATGAGTGGAAGAACCAGGGGACGATGATTCTGCGGATCGACGACACCGACCTGGAACGCAATACCGAGGCACCTCTTCAATCCAACTACGACGGCCTTCGCTGGTCTGTACTTGGCTGGGACGAAGAGCACCGTCAGAGCGAGCGGCTGGAGTTGCACCGCCGGTTGGCTTGGGAGATTTTCGAGAAGGGACTGGCCTACCGCGACTTCACCCCGGCCATGACCGAGCCGGAGGATGCCGACGAGTTGGCCGAAGAACAGAAGCGGTCGGGGCCCCGGCTGCTCGATCCCGGCATGCCCGAATTGAGCCGTGAGGAGAGCGACCGCCGTGCAGCGGCCGGCGAACCGTTCGTTCTCCATTTTCGCGTCCCGCGCGACCTCGTCCGCGAAGTGCGGTTCGACGACGTGGTGTTCGGGGCACAGTCGAAGCTGACCGCCGATATCGAGGACTTCGCGCTTCTCGGCGGCAACGGCCTGCCGACCTACCACATGGCTTCGTGCGCCGATGACGCCGACCTTCGAATCAGCCCCATCATTCGCGGGCAGAACCACCTGTTCAACACGTATAAGCACCTCTTGATCTTCGAGGTATTGGGGGGGGGCGCTCCCTGCTTCGCGCACTTGCCGCGGCTCGTGGCGCCCGACGGCGCGAAACTGTCGAAGCGAAAACACGGCGCGGCGGTGAGTGTCACCACTTATCGCGACGCCGGTTTCCTGCCGCACGTCTACGTCAGCTTCCTTTGCCTGCCTGGCTGGTCGCCGAAGGACAATCGCGAGCAGATGACGCCAACGGAACTGATCGACGCGTTCACGCTTGAGAACGTCAACCGCAGCAACGCCTTGGTGAACCCCACCGAGGAAGACCCCATCAACCAGAAGGCGCTTTGGCTCAATGCTCAACATCTCCGAACGATGGCGGTCGAAGATCTGGCTCTTTACGTGCGGACCGTGCTTAGGGAAGCTGAACTTCCAGCGCCGGAACCCAAAGAGCGATTCCTGCGGATCACCGATATCAATCGTGGCCGCTACGCCACACTGCTCGACTTCCCCACGAAAGGCCGCGCCTACTTCGCAGCCGACTTCCCGATGCAGCCGGAGGCGCTGGCGAAAACGGACTCGCCACAGTCGCGCCAACTGGCCGAGCGGTTGGATTCCTTGTTGGAGTTCACCGAGAATAGCGCGGAGGACGCATTGCGCGGCCTCGCCGTCGAGCGCGGCGTCAAGGCCGGACTGCTGATCAACGAGTCCCGCGCGGTGCGAACCGGGCAACAGTGGGACCGAGCGCTTTCGCGGTGCTCATTGCGGTTGGACGCGACCGGGCGATCGATCTGCGGAAAGTCTGAATAGGAACATGGTTATTCTCGGAATCGGCGGTGTGATGAACGATGCGGCCGCCGCGATCATGGTGGACGGCGAACTGCGCGTTGCCGTCGAACAGAGAAAGATTGCGCGCTCGCACCGGCCAGGAGTTTTGCCGGTTGAAGCGGTTGACACCTGCATCCGGACGGCCCAGATAAAGCCGGAGGAAGTAGATTGCGCGGCACTCGTGCGGCCCATCGGCGCCAGTCCGGAATCCGCACTGCACCTGCAATTGCGCGCCCGGTTTCCGAACGCGCAGATCGTGTTGGTGGATCACCACGTCGCGCACGCCGCTTCGGCATTCTACGCCTCGCCATTCGAGGAGGCGACGGTGCTAACGCTGGACCGGGCGGGCGATCTCCGCTGCGGCGCCCGATGGCAGTGCGACGGAGTTAACTTTCAGTTAGATCGCGAACTGTACTTTCCCGATTCTCTCGGCGATCTATACAGCCGCGTGGCGGCCTTTCTCGGCTATACGCCGAACGCCGACGAGCACAAGGTGCAGTGGCTGTCGGCCGCCGGTGATGACCGCTTCGTCGAGGCCTTCCTCGAGATGCTGTCGCTCGACCGGAACGACTGGCCGCGGCTGGACCGTTCCTTCTTCGACAGCCACCGCCTCTACGGCGGCGGTTTCGGGACCAAGTTTTACAAACGATTCGGCCTCGACGATGGCGCCGAGGTTCCCGCAAAACTGCGGCCCCACGTTGCGGCCGGCATCCAGAGAGCCATTGAGAGGTCTGTCTTGACGATGGCCGGATCGGGCAAGAATCTGGCACTCGCTGGCGGGTTGGCGCTGAACGCCCTGCTTATCGCCTCGATTGAAGCGTCGCCCTCCTGGGAGAACGTTTTCGTGCAACCGGCCGCCGGTAATGCCGGCACGGCGCTCGGAGCAGTCTTCTATGCCTGGCACAACGTATACAAGCAGACGCGGCGATCGGGCGTCGGCAATTTGTGTCTGGGGCCCGAATTCGGTCCGGAAGACGTCAAGCAAACGATTGAGAACTGCAAGCTGCGGCCGAGCTACCTCCGAACGACGACCGAACTGATCGACACGGCCGTAGGTGAACTGAAAGACAACAAGATCATCGCCTGGATGCAGGGGAAAATGGAATTCGGTCCGAGAGCGCTCGGCAACCGCAGCATCCTGGCCTCGCCCAGCGACCCGTACTCCACCGAGAATCTGAACCTCTTCATCAAGCACCGCGAACCGTTCCGAAAGTTCGCGGCTTCCGTGCCGGCGGAACTGGCCGGCCAGTATTTCGAAGTGGGTCCGAACGCCCGCTTCCTGGCCACACTGGGCCGCGTGAAGGCGGAGTATCGCAAAACGTTCGAGGCGGCCATCCTCGGACAGGACCTAGTGCGGGTTCATGCGGTGAGTCGCGACGACAATCCGCTGTATTGGCAACTCCTGCATCGCGCCGGCGAAGCGCTCGGGCTGCCGGTGCTGTACAACACCTCCTTTAACCTGTTCGGCGATCCGTTAGTATGCAGCCCGCGCGACGCCGTCCGCAGCTTCTATTCGTCTGGCATCGATTCGATGATTGTTGGGCACTTCATTCTGCGGAAGTGACGGGCGCCAACGGATCGCCATCGCGGCCCGCGCCATCGGCCGGGATACCGTAAGCACGATGGACGTCAGCCAGCGTTAGCACGCCAAGCAACTGCCGCGAGTCGGCTCGGCTCGGCACCACCAGCAGCGGATGCCGGGCCAGCAGCCTCATCGCGGTATCGAGCGAATAGTCGCGGTAAACCGGCGGGAGCGGGGGTAGTACAAGTGCGTTGGACAGCGTCTGCTCGCTCTTACCGGCCTGCACCAAACCTTCGACCTGCTCCTGGCGCAGGTAGGCCCACTTGTCGTCGGGCAGGCCGACCAAGTAGTCGCGGTGGTCATCCCGCGCAATTTGCTCATACACGCTCCGGACTGATCTGTCGTATCGAATGACCGGCGGCACGTCGCGGTTCATCGCGTTCTCAACGATGAGCACCGACGACTCCCGTTGCTGCTCGACGCTGGGCAGATTCATTCCCTCCTGTTCGGCGATCACCGCGAAGAACGGCCGTGGCTGTAACTGCCGCGAGATCAGGTAGGCGACGGTGTTCGCGATCATCACAGGCAGAATAATGACGTAGTTCGCACTCACTTCAAAGACCATGAAGATCGACGTCATGGGCGCCCGGAACACACCGGCGAAATAGGTCCCCATGCCCACAAGCACGTAGGCGCTTGGGGAACTGGTCGGGAAGGGCCAGAACTGGCTGGCCAGGGCGCCGATGCCGCCGCCCGCCATCGCGCCAGTGAATAGGGTGGGCGCGAACATCCCTCCAGGCACGCCAGCGCTGAAACAGATCAGCGTCAGAAGCATCTTCACCGACGCCATGCTGAGCAGTTCCCCCCAGAGAAACTGCTCGTGCAGGGCGCTATCGATTGTTTCGTATCCCGCGCCCAGAACCTCAGGCACTAACAAGCCGGCGAAACCGACAATAAGCCCGGCTAGCAATGGGCGATAGCGGAGCACCGAGGCCGGCAGCGCGGGCTGAACATGGTGGATATAAGAAATCAGGCGCACAAACAGGACCGACAGCAGACCGCCCACCACGCCGATCACGGCGTATACGAGAAGTTCCGACGGATGGGTGAGTTGAAACTCCGGGACGCTGAAGAGCGGTTCGTTGCCAAGGAACAACCGGCTGACGACTACCGCCGAAACCGCCGATAGAACGATCGATCCCAATACGCCGGCATTCCAACCCGCCAGCACCTCCTCGATAACGAAGAGCACCGCGGTAATTGGAGTATTGAAGGCCGCGGCAATCCCAGCGGCGGCGCCAACAGGAGCAATCAGCCTGCTGATCTCGCGGCGCAGCTTGAAAAGGCGGCCGAACAAGGAGGCAATCCCTGAGCCCATCTGCAGAGCGGGGTCCTCGGGTCCGAGCGGATTACCGCTGCCAATCGACAGAGAGCACGCGGTGAACTTCCCCACTACGGTGCTAAACGGCACGTGGCCGTCGGAAACGTACAGTGCCGCCTTCGTATAGTTGACACCGCTTCCACGCGCTCTCGGAAATACGTGCTTTACCAGGAGGAAGGCCGCAAAGGCCCCAAAGGCCGGCGTGATGACTCGCGAATACCAAGAACTCTCCCCGAAGACTCCGAGCAGACGCCAGTTGGCCGTCTCGATCGCGATGTGGAAGCATACAACCACTAAGCCGGAAAACGAGCCGATCAGCATGGACAGCAGCAGGAATCGTTGCGTTTCGTTCAAGCTGGGAAGGCGGAACTGGAGAAGGCGCACAGCCAGGCGGCGGCCGAAAGCCCTACGCAGAAACGTGCGGGAGACGAGTTTCATTTACCGGGCCAGTTTTTCCATGAGACGGGCCAATGCCTCTTCGTCGCTTGGAGGCGGACCACAAAGTTTACCTTTCTCGCTCCACAGCGCCAATGAGAGTTGGATATTCGAATCCGTCGCCTCGGCACGTTCGGCCGCAAGCACCTCGGCGGCGAGGTGCTTGTGGCCACTCTCCAGGAGCAGAACCTGATCCGTGCCGGGCTTGCGCGCCCCGGAGCACTTCTCGAAAAGCAGTACCGTCTCGGCGAGAACCGTTCGGCTTCGGCGGAACCGCTCGCGCACGCTGACGCGCCGCGAGGTCGGGTCCAAGGACAGAATTACGTTCACCTTCGCGAGCACATCGCGGGCTTGCGGATCCTCCTTGTCGTTTCGCAACGCCTGCTGCAGAGCCACCGCCGCGGCATCGTAATTTGCCGTTTGGTATTCGGCGACTCCAAGCAGGGTGAGAAGTCCGCGTTCCTTCGTTCCGGTGGCCACCAGATCGCGAAGAATCCGCGCGGCATGATCCGGTGCTTCGGCGTGGATGAAGTATTCGGCGAGCCGCCGCCGAATCGCCGGTTCGGTCGGCGTCTCCGCCTGCAGTTCCAGCAACTCGGGCAGCAGTAGCTTGGAAGGGCCATTGCGGGCAAGGATCTCGATCAACTCGATCCGGGTGGCCAGCCGGTTCGACGCGGCGTCGTCGGTCCACAACCCGTAGATGGCGCGCTTGTAATAGTCGAAGGCTTCGCGGGACCGGTCCTGCCGCGCCAGCAGCCTGGCCATTCGGCGGTTCGCCAGTCCGTTGGTGGGGTCGCGCGCCAGAACTTCCTTCATCCGCGACTCCGCCTCGGTGAATCGCTCCATCTCCATGAGGGCCAGCGCGAGGGCGAGACGGTAGTCGATGTTGTCGCGGTCGTAAGCAAGCGCGGTGCGGAAATGCTGCGCGGCCTCCTGGGGCCGGGCCGCGGCGGCGAGAGCCTGCCCGACGCGGAAGTTCTCCTTGCCACGCTCGTCCCGCTGTTCGTGGTAGCCGCGCGAGAGCGATGCCGTGAAAGCGAACAAGACGATCAGAGCCGCTGCAATCGCCAGCACGAGTCCTCGATTCGGCTCGGGGGCGGGGGCGTTCGGACTACTGTCGCCGCCCGGTCGTCCGGCTCCCGCCTTCTCGGTCATAGTCTCAGGATAAGGCAAACGATCTGTCCGCCCGCCGATTTGCGAAATACCAGAGCGAGTAGCCGGCCATCGGCGCCAGCGCGGCAACGCCAAAGGACAGCGGGTGCTGCTGTTGATCGAACAGTCTGCCGAAGATTGGCATGAAGATCGCCACCAGGGCGCCCCACGAACCGGCGCCCAGTCCGGCAATCAGGCCGGCATGCGCGGCCGAGAAGACGTGGGTCGCGTACCCAATGGACAGGATGATGAAGCCCGCTGCGACGAACATGGCGAAGGAGAGAAGAAACATCACGGCCGGCAATCCGGCAATCCAGGGCGTCAAGGCGAGCGGCATGCTCAGAACCATGGCAGCGCTGAGCAACCGTCGATAAACCGCCAGCGGGGATACGGAACCGCGCTGCGACCGGTCGCTCAGCCAGCCCCAGAAGAAGTATCCAACTTCCCAGCCGAATGGCGGCAGCCACAACAGCTTGCCGATCTCACCCTGGGTGAGACCCAACACGCGGTTCAGGTAGAGCGCCGCGATGTAGAGCACGAACGCCAGCGGCAGCCCGCCCAGCGCATATAGGCACATGAATCCCCACAGCCGTCTGTCCCGCCAATGGACATGGGCGGTTGTGCCCGGTTCTGCCTCCCGGCGGCGCAGTTCGCGAACATCCCGGCGTCGGCTGACGAACGCCCACAGGGCGAGCCAGGCAGCGCCCACCAAGCCGGTCCAGAGAAACGCCGCCCGCCAGCCCCACCGCACGGCGATTGGAGTAACGATCAGCGGGGTGACGATGGCGCCCAGCGAGCCTCCGCTATAGGCGATGGCGATACCGCGCGAGCGTTGCAGCGGAGAGAGGGTCTGCACCGCCGCGCGAAGACCTCCGGGAAACGTGGCTCCCTCGCCAAAGCCGAGCGTGGCGCGAGCAATCGCAAAGCCCCAGAAGCCGTGCGCGAAAGCGTGCGCTGCCGATGCCACAGTCCAAAAGGCGACGGCCGCCGTCATCCCCGCGCGAAGTCCGAACCGGTCCAGTAGCCGGCCCCACAGAGGATTACCCACCATGTAACACACCGAGAATGCCGACACGATCCAGCCATACTGTTCAGTTGTCAGGTTGGTTTCCCGCAGAATCGTGGGCGCTAACAACGCCAGCGTGTTGCGATCGATGTAGCTGATGAGCGACACCAGCATCATCGTGAACGTGGGAATCCAGCGCTGGACCAGGGACACGGAAGCTCTCAGTCTACCCGGTTCGTTCCCAGCTTCGTTCCTTTCATCCGGAATCTGCCGAGTCGCCCCGGGGAATTTCACCCCGAGGCGCTCACAGATCCGGACGTGAAC
>CAYPUQ010000163.1:0-12526 GCA_964413655.1 uncultured Solibacteraceae bacterium
GAACCGGCGGACACGGCGGCGCGCCTCGCGCTCGACGCGTGGCTTACGGACGAAGCCCTCCCCGCGCGCGGGCCGCTGGAGAACGTGCGCTCGTTGATCCTGCGCAACGTGCTTCAGGATCTGGCGGTCGCCCGATCCCTCGAATCCCGCCTTGGCCGAGAGAAGCTGACGGCAGAAATCCGATCGCTCATGCCACCGCCCGATTCACGGCCGCCCTCCGGCGCCGAATGGTACCTGCGCGTCCGCGATTACCTCTACCGCGAAGCTTCGAAGTAAGATCCGCGGAAGACCGGCCCGCGGGCCCGATGGCCGCCGGCCGCCTCACCGCCCCAGCCATAGCGTGTTGCCAGGGAAGTCGAAGACGACGTTGAATCTCCTGAAGAAGCCCGAGGCGAGATTGCCGCACAGGGCAGAGGGCTTGTCTCCGCTGGCATAAACATCGGTGAAACGCGCCGTGGGATCGATGACAACGACGCCACCGACTTCCAGCCGGGCAAGCCGGCCTTGTCGCGCCGGCCGCTCGCCGCCGAATGCTACCGAGTCGACGTCGCGGCCGGTCCGCGCGGCAGCGGCGATCTCGTTCCTATCGGTGCATGGCTTCCAGAGCACGACATCCACGCCGGAAGCGCCTGTGTCCACGCCAAAAGCTCCCTCGACCGGCGGCGCGTCCGTACTCGGCTGAATCTTCGCGGTCATCTCCAGCCCGCCGGGACCGGTTCGCAGCGAAATCGCATGCGCGTTCGTTGGTGCCGTGAAAGCATCCGGGTGGTGTATCCGGATCTCGTGCCGTGGGTAGTCCAGTTCCAGAACGAAGGCCTCCAAAACGCGAAACCCTATAATGCCGTGGATTGGCCGGCCAACTCGCTTTGCCAGGGACGCCAAAGAATAGACAATCGTGACGGGAGCGGTGACCCGCACCTCGCCGAGTTGAAACGTCACGCCTTCGGCGATCCGAACCTGCCGTGCGCCTCCGACGGTGTTCGGGCCGGAACTGAGGGCCACCTTGTCGATGTTCAAGCCAAGTTCCATGGCTTTCTCGATGTCGAGGACGCAGCGGGACGAACCGCTGTCGACAACAATGTTGAGTTTGGCGCCGTTGACAAGGAAATCGGCGAAGATCAAGTCCTTGTGAGCTTCGAATGGCGCCTTGGCCAGAGGCTGGCCGGCAGCCACGGCCGACAGGAGTGGCAGCGCGACGAGCAAATACCGGAGTCCCATGTCTGAAAAGACGCTGCGTAGAAAGCAAATGTTCCCTCCGTCGAATGGGCTGCTCCGCACGGCCGCCGGTGCTGACCTAGGGCTGGTAGACAGCTCCGGTGGCGCCAGCCGCGAAACCGGCCCCGAAAGCGCTCGCGGCCCACCCTTCGTGCTACCCTCGCCATCTATGAACCGGCTACCCCTCTTCATTAGCTGCGTGGCGTTATTGCTATCGGCGTTCGCCTTGCACATGGCGGACCGGACGAGGCGAGATGTGCAAGCGTTCATTTACACCCTTCCCGCACAGAAGGACCGCCAGTGAACCTGTCCCGGCCTGCCGGGCGGATGTGAATGAGGATCGAGGCCTCCCGCGGCTGCCTATTCCAAACCCGGGAACGGCATCGCCACATCCCGCCGCCATTCCTTCGCGCGCCGCGCCCGCATGTCGCCGAGCCAGCGGTCCGCGTAGCGCTTCGCCAAATCGATTTCGGCGAGCGCTACCTGGCCCTGCTCTCGCGCCAGCGCGAGGATCTCGCCATCCGGGTCCATCACGTACGTCGGGTAATCGTAACCCGACGTGGCGAGGAACACCTTGTTCTCGATCGCCCGCGCCTTGCCGAGCACCTGGTCGCCGCCCCAGATCGGCATTAGGATTAATTCCGCTCCGCGCGCCGCCAGTGCCCGCGCCGGGTCCGGGAAGAACACGTCGTAACAGATCATCATGCCGACGCTGCCGAAGTCCGTGCGGAAAATCGGATAGTCGCTGCCGGGTGTCAAACCGCGCTCCACTTCCTCGCGCGGTAGATACACCTTGCGGTAGCGACCGGCGAGCCGCCCTTCGCGATCCAACAGCACCGAAGTGTTATAGAGCGTGTGCCCCTCGCGTTCGTACACGCCGGCCACAATCCACGTGTTCTTCTTCCGCGCCATCGCACCGAGCTTTTCCGTGGTCGGACCCGGCACGGGCTCGGCCACTTCGGCGTACGCCTTCCCCGTGCCAACCACCGTGATCCCCTCCGGCAGCAGGATGACATCCGTGCCGGCCCGAACTTCGCGGTCGATCACGTCGAGAAACTGCGCTACGCTCTTCTCCGCCGCGTGAGTACTCTGCGGACGCAGGTTCACCGCCGCGACTTTCACTTTCCTCGATGGCGGCGCGGGGATCTCTTCCAGGCTCAGATCGTCCCACCACACAGTGCCCAGCGGCGCGTTCGCCAGATAAAGCTGTAGCGTTACTCCGGAAGCATCCGCCGGCGCCGGCGCTTCCACCGTCAACCGCGTCCACTCTCCTTCCCGCCGCGCCTGCCAGGCATAGTCGGGCTGGCCCGCACGATTGCCATCCGCTTTGCGCCAGTCCAGCCGCGCCACCACCTGCCAGTTCTCCGCTGCGACCGCCGCCGTCCGGTACCACGCCGCCAATCGATACCACTGCCCAGCTTTGATGTTTGGAATCGCCCGTTCCCAGCCGCCATACGCCGAAGCGTTGCTGTTCCCGTACACGGCAAGGGAATCCGCCAAGCTCCGGCTCACTGCGCTGTCGACGAAAGCCCGCGGACGAACCTCTTCGCGCGCGCTCCATACCGACCAGCCGGAGCCGGTTCCGAAGCTTGACCACTGGAGCCGCATCGGCGCGGTATCGGCCGCTCCCAGCGCCGCCGCGCAAGCCAACATTCCGAGCACTCTTCTCATGCGTGCCTCCTTGCCGTACTATAGCGCGCCGCCGCCCGCGATCCACCGTGCCGCGACGCCGTCGACCCAGAACCGGGGCAAGGGCCGCGAGACGTATCCGAGGTGGCCGCCATGCTCCGTCGCCAAAAAGTGGAGATGCGGATTGACGGCAATGGTGGCCTTCTCGAAACACGCGAACGGAATCAACGGATCGTCCTTCGCCTGCACGAGCAGCGTGGGCACGCGAATCGCTTCCAGAAAGCTCACGGCCGACTGCGTCTTATAGTAATGATCGGCGCCGTCGAATCCGAAAGACGGTCCGGTGAAGCGGTCGTCGAAATCGTAGATGCTGGTCGTGGTGGCAAGGCCATCCAATGAAACCAGACCGTCGAGAATCTGCCGCCGTACCTGCATCCGCCGTTTCATGCTGCGCAGGAACCACCATTGGTAACCCCGGTTCCGCCTCTCGTCGATCCGGCGGGCGCAGGCGCCCAGATCGATCGGTGTCGAGATGGAGCAGACCGAACGGAGCAGGCGCGAAGCGTCCGCGCCCAGTTCGCCGGTGAGCTTCAGGCTCAAGTTGCCGCCCAGTGAAAAGCCCACGAGGTGGACCGGCGTGCGCCGCTGCCGGTCCAGTTCGAGCAGAAAGAAAAGAAGGTCCGACGTGAAGCCGCCGTGATACAACGTGCGGCACAGGAACTCCGTTCCCCCGCACGTCCGGAGGTTGAATCGGTGGACCTCGTATCCGGCGTCGAGCAGCGCGCCGGCCATGCTCACCATGTAACCGGAATGGCTGGAGCCCTCAAGGCCGTGAACCAGCACTACCTCCCCGCGCGGCGCTTCCATCGGCTTCTGCGAATGGACCAGCACCTGAGTGCTGGGATCGGTCCGGTACAACTTCGCCGTGACCGGGAAGCGCACTTCGTCCACCGTCCGCGGCCAGAAAGCGGCTGCGATAGTGGCGAGATCCGCGTGGCGAAACACCGGGTAGAACGGAGCGGGCAAGAAGACAGGTTAGCAGCCCTCGGACCGCTGTGGAAAACGCTGTGGAAGTGGTTGCAAGCCATTGGAAAGGGGTAACTTGTTCTCCACAGCCGAAGGCCGTAACTTATTCGAAATGTTCACAGGCTAACTGCCTGCAACCACAAGGCGATTTTTTGCTGGAGCCGAAGGCACACGAGATGGTCTACTGAAAAAGTTGTCCATGGCTGAGCGAGAAGTCACTCTCGAACGCGGGCTTCCGTCGAATCTGGAAGCCGAGCAGGTGGTGCTGGGCGCCATCCTGCTGAACGACACCTCCTTCGTTGTCGTCGCCGGCGCGCTCGATCCCGAAGACTTCGTCATCGAAAAGCACAAGCGGATCTTCGCCGCGATGGGCGCCCTCAACGAAGAGGGCCAAAAGATCGACACGGTAACGCTCGCCAACGAGTTGATGCGGCGCGGGCAGCTCGAATCCGTCGACGGCGTTGCCTACCTGGTCTCGCTCGACGACCGCCTGCCGCAGATCTACAACCTCGAATCCTATATAAAGATCATCAAGGAAAAGGCGCTGCTTCGGCGGATGATCTTTAGCGCCCAGGCCATCATCGAGAAGTGCATGATGGACCGCGAGGACCCGGGGCTGATCCTCGCCGAAGCCGAGGAAACGCTGCTCAAACTCGGCGAGACCGCCGTCCGCGAAGACCTGTTGAATCCGGCCCAGGTGTTCGAGCGATTCGAGGGCGGCATCAACGCCTTTCTCGATCCCAGCCAGCGTGTCCGCGGCATCAGCTCCGGCTTCAAGAAGCTCGACGAGATGACCAGCGGATTCCATCCCGGCGAACTGATCATCCTCGCCGCCCGCCCGGCCATGGGCAAAACCGCGCTGGCGTTGAATATCGCGCAATACATCGCCACCAATCCGAAGATCCAGAAGCCGGTCGCGGTCTTTTCGCTCGAAATGTCGCGCGAACTGCTCCTGTCGCGGATGATTTGCGCCGGCGCCCGCGTGGATGCGCACAAGTTCCGCCTCGGCTACCTGAACTCCGAGGAGCGCCGGCGCCTGCTCGTCGCGGCCAGCGAACTGGCGGAGGCGCCGCTGTTCATCGACGACACCGCCGGCCTGACGCTGATGGACATCCACGCTAAGCTCCGGCGGCTGAAAGCCGAGCACGGGTTGGGACTGGTTGTTGTCGACTACTTGCAACTGATGAGCAGCCGCGGCCGCGTCGAAAATCGCACCCAGGAAGTGAGCGCCATGTCGCGCGGATTGAAGTTGCTGAGCAAGGAACTGCGCGTACCCATGCTGGTGCTCTCGCAGTTGAGCCGCGCCACGGAAACTCGCCCCGGCGACCACATCCCGCAGCTCAGCGACCTCCGCGAATCCGGCAGCATCGAGCAGGACGCCGACATGGTGATGTTCATCTACCGCCCCGAATACTACAAGCCCGACCGCGCCGACCTCCACGGCATCGCCGAAGTGATCCTAGCCAAGCAGCGCAACGGCCCGATCGGGAAGGTGAAACTGGCCTTCCTGAAGGAGTTCACGAAGTTCGAGAACCTGGCCGAGGAACTCGGCGACGAACCGCCCGTGTAGGATGGTGGCGCACGCACTTTGCGTGCCGCGTCGCCAATCGTGGCGACGCTTGGTTTCGGCCGCCAGAGATGTTCCCGCACCGTGCCGGCGACCACGTATCCGGAAGCGCGAACGCGGCGAGGTTGGCCATGGTATCGTCGCTCCAGTTCCGAGACGCCCATCCGGTCGCGCTCGATTGACTGGATCGACGTGGAATATCCGGCGGCGGAGATTGACGTGGCGGGCGTGACTGTCCACTGGGCCGTCTGCTTCCCTGTCCTCTCGATGGCGACGGCACTGGTGCTGCGCCGCCGCCTTCGGATAAGGTTCTAAGTACAATCATGATTCGGTTGGGAGGCCAAATGGATAGCGTAGGGATGATTCTTCGGAGGCGGGCAAACGCGGGTTGCCTATGCGTCCTAGCTCTGCTATTGCTTGGGTCCTGCCAGTCGTCCGGTAGTAAGAGCGCACCCTCAAAATCCGGCGCCAACACCTCCGGCCCACTGAACCTGGTGCTCGTGACGATCGACACCCAGCGCGCGGACCGCTTGGGTTGCTACGGTTATTCCAAGATCAAGACTCCGAATCTGGACGCGCTGGCGCAAAGAGGAGTCCTGTTTGAAAACGCCATCTCCACGGCCCCGCTGACCGCTCCCGCTCATGCCAGCATGTTCACGGGCGTCTATCCGACCGTTCACAAGGTAAGGGACACCGGTGGCTTCGTTTTGCCATCTTCGCAGACCACTCTGGCGGAAATCCTGCAAGCGCGGGGATGGGACACGGCGGCGTTCGTCGGAGCATCCGTGCTGAAGAAGAGTTTCGGATTCAACCAGGGGTTTGCCGTTTACGACGACCAAATGCCGAAGCCCGACGCGAACCGTGAGGTTGAATTTCCCGAGCGGCGGGCCGGGGAGGTAGTCGACCGCGCCACCCGGTGGCTCGATGCACCGTCCGGCAAACCATTCTTTCTCTGGGTCCACGTCTTCGATCCTCATTCGCCATACGATCCACCCCCGCCTTTCCGCGAACAGTACAGCGGAAACCTCTACGACGGCGAGGTGGCGTACACGGACCAACAACTGGGGCGCCTTTTCGAGGCGGTGGCCCGGAAATCCAAGCCGGAGAACACCCTGATTGCTGTCCTGTCGGACCACGGAGAAAGCTTGTCGGAGCACGGCGAGTTCACGCACGGAATCTTTCTTTACGATTCGACGTTGCGGATTCCGTTCCTCTTGGCGGGTCCGGGCATTCCGGCCGGCCTCCGCGTGAAGCCCCAGGTGCGCAGTATCGACCTGCTTCCGACCCTCCTGGAACTGATGGGCAGCGCGGCGCCGCACGGAGTGCAAGGCGTCAGCCTGGTGCCTACCTTTACCGGTAAAGAAGCGCCGGCGGAGGACTCCTACGTGGAGACTCTCTTCCCGCGGATTAACATGAACTGGGCCGAACTGCGGGGAATCCGGACCAATCGGTGGAAGTATATCCGCTCGCCCAAGCCAGAGCTCTACGACTTATCGCAGGACCCTGCCGAAACGAAGAACGTAATCGGGAACCACGCCGCGGAGGTGCAGCAACTGGAAGCCCGATTGAACGCGGCTTCCGGACTTGTGGGAAGCCAGGAGCCGGAGAAAGTCGAAACCGGGATGGTGAACCAGAAAACGATGCAGCAACTACGCTCTCTCGGTTACCTGGGCGGATCGTCCCGGCAGGAGTACTCCCTGGCGGGGAAAGGAATCGATCCGAAGGATCGCGTCGAGGTGCTGCGGTTGCTGCACCTGGCCGTATCGCCGGATGCCGGCGTCTCCCCACGCCGGCCCATACCCCTGCTGCGCCAGGCGCTCGCGGCCGATCCCACCAACCCGACTATCTACTATCACCTCGGACTCGAGTACGGCAGAACCGGCAACCAGTTGGAGGCCATGACGCTCTATCAGAGCGCGATCGCGCGGGGAGTCGATGCCGGCTGGATCCATTCCCGTCTCGGCCACCTGCAACTTCAACAAGGGAACCGGGAATCGGCGATCGCTTCGTTCGAAAAGGCGGCACAACTGAATCCGTCCGATTGCGAGAGCCTGAGCGATTTGGGGCTGGCCTATCTGGAAGTGGAGAGGGTGGCTGACGCGGAGCGTGTTTATAAGTGGTGCCTGGCCACGGGCGAGGAGTATGCGGGCGCCCAAAACGGGCTCGGACTCGTCTCGATCCGGAAACAGGATCTGGCGTCGGCCCGCACGCACTTCGAGAAAGCGGTCCAACTGGACCCGGAACTCTGGGAAGCGCAACTGAATCTTGGCCGCGCATACAAAATCCTGGGCGACACCAAGCGCGCACGCGCCACCTTTGAGGCCTTCCTGGCCAAGGCGCCGCGCGCGGAGTTCGGCGAGTTGATCGCAAGGCTTCAGGAAGAAATCGCCACCATGCGATAGTCTCGCGACGGGTAGCAACACCTTGGGGCCTTCTAAATTACAGATTTCTAATCAGCTCCTCTATTGACACTTTTTGTATATGGGCTCAGAATCGAGCAACGGCTTTAGTCAAGGTTTAGTTAATAAGAGGAGGGCTCGTGCTTCAGCCCAGCGTTGGTTCCAGACATATTTTTGCCGCCACATTAGTGTTGGCACTGGTTACCCCTTCGGCATGGCCTCAGGCCAGCACCGCAACGGTCAGCGGGACAACCAGAGACCAAACGGGCGCCGTGATTCCCACCGCGTCGGTCACGTTGACAAACAGGAACACCAACATTGCTTTAAAGACCACCACGAACGCAACGGGCTTCTATATGTTTCCCGGCACGTTGCCCGGTCCGTACAGCCTGGTTGTCGAAGCTTCCGGGATGCAGAGATTCGAAGGGACGTTGACGGTACAGGTTCAACAGAGCGCGGTTGTGGACGTGGTGCTCAGGGTGGGGCAGACTGTGACCGAGGTGTCGGTACTGGACGTCACGCCGTTGCTGCAAGTCTCCAGCCCGACCCTGGGCCACGTGCTGGAGCGGAAGCGCATCGAGCAGCTCCCGATCAACGGACGCAACATCACCACGCTATTGCAGACCGTGCCCGGCATGGAGGGCACGCGCGCCTTTGGATTGCGCGAAGGCTCCTACGAAATCTCGCTGGATGGATCGTCGCAGATGGACCGCAACTATGGCGGCGTGTTCAACCGGCAGCCCGGCCTGGACTCGATTCAGGAATTCAAGGTCGAGAACAACTCTTCCTCGGCGAAGTTCACGCGACCCACCAGTCTGATTCTCACCACCAAGAGCGGAACGAACCAGTTCCACGGGTCCATCTTCGAAACCAACCGCAACAACGCCATCGGCACCGCGCGGGCCCGGCAGGATGTTTTCACGAAGGCCCCGTTCCTGAACCGCAACGAGTTCGGAGCCAGCGCCGGAGCTCCCGTCTATATCCCCAAACTGTACAACGGTAAAGACAGGACATTCTGGTTCTTCGCCTACGAAGGCCTGCGCAACATCAACCCCCGCACCTACCAGTCGAGCGTGCCCACCGAGGCGATGCGAAACGGCGATTTCCGCCAACTCGTCGACAACCAAGGCCGGCTTTCCGTGCTCTATGACCCCTGGTCCACGGATCCGAACACATGGGCTCGCGTTCCGTTTCCCAACAACACGATCCCCGGCCAGCGGCAAAGCCCGTTGTCAAAGAGTCTGCTCGAGATTACGCCCCTACCAACGCTACCCAACATCAATCCGAATCTCGACTTTAACTGGATTGGCCCGGTGCCCACTTTTCAACGAAGCTGGACCACCAGCACCCGCATCGACCACCGCTTTTCCGACAAGGACCAGTTCTACGGACGGTACACGCAGGGGAACTTTCGGAATTTCTCCCAGTTTTACAGCCTGCCGATGCTGAACAACGTTCCCGGCACAAGTCAGACTTTGGCGCCCAACAAGGCCTTGGCGCTCTCCTGGGTCCGCACGTTTTCCCCGACTTTCTTCAATGAGTTGCTGGTCAGCGGCTCGCGGCAGGACTGGTTTGCAGGCACTGGCGACCCCAATATCAGTTACTCCGACCAGCTCGGACTGCCCAATCCGCTGGGTGTCAACGGCTGGCCCGGGCTTTATGACGGTGGGCTTGGGGGACGGTACTATTTCGAGACCAACAACACGCAGGCGTCTCCGAACTTCTATGCCATCCTCACGAATAACTCCACCAAGATCAAAGGGCGGCACGAGATCCAATTCGGCCTCCATCACCGCTACGACCAGTTGAATCTTCTGCCCGACCAGCAGCAGAACCAGGGCAACCACAGTTGGAATACCGGCGCCACTTCGCTCTATGATCCGAACTCATCCCGCACCAACCCGCTGGCGACTCCGTTGACGGGAGACAACTTGGCCAATCAATACCTGGGGATCATGAACTACTCCAACCAGTTTGTGCGGGGCTATTTCTATGCCCGGGCCAAAGAATACGCGCTGTACTTCCAGGACAACGTCCGTGTGAACTCAAGACTGAATTTGAACCTAGGCATGCGTTGGGAATACTGGCCGGCTTTCCGCGAAAAGAATAATGTTCTGACCGGCTTCGATCCGGCGAGCAAGTCCATCGTCCTGGGGACCAGCCTTGAGAGGATGTACGCCCTTGGCGCTACGCTGCCCGCCATTGTGAACCGGTACACCGAGCTGGGTGCGAAGTTCGTCACCTACGACCAGGTGGGTCTGCCCCAGGGACTGATGACCACGCCGAAGACCAACTTCGGACCGCGGCTCGGCTTCGCGTACAAGATGGGCGACGGCGCGAAACAGGTGGTGATTCGCAGCGGTTTCCGCATCGCCTATTTCCACATTCCCACCCGTCCGTGGGTGGCGAGAATGCGTTCGAATGCCCCGCTGACCGCTCGCTTCCGGACCAGTTTGACCGACGCGTCCCTGACCCCGGACGGCATCGCTAACTACGGCATGCGGTCCGTGCCAACCATCATCGCGGGGCTCAACAGCACCAACGCCGTGACGCTGAACACCGCCAGCGGTCTTAACCGCGGTTCGGCTAGCGTGAGTTATTTCGCACAGAACCAGCCCGACGCGCGGGTGGCGGACTGGAACTTCACTGTCGAGAAGGAAATCATGCCGAACACGGTGGTGCGCGCGGGTTATATCGGAAATCGCAGCAGCAACCTCGAGCAGTTCAACCGGTACAACGTCGCGACCCCCGAGTTCATTTATTTCTCCACCACCAGGAATCCGCTGCCGACCGGTGAGTTCGCCGCCGTCGCCAGAAACCCCTTCGACGCCAACGTCTACGGAAACATCGAAGAGTACCGTATGTCGGGTTGGGGGAACTATAGCGGCGCCCAATTCGAAATCGAGCGCAGTTACTCCAAAGGCGTGGCTTTCCAGTTGTTCTACGTGGTTGGAAACACCATTGCGGCGGGCGGTCAGGGCTTCGGCGGCACGTCGGTTGTGAACGATGTCAACCTGTTCCTTCCGGGCGCGGTGCCATCCGACTACGATCAGAGGAACAGGTTGCTCAGTTATCAGCGCGACTTCAACATTCCCAAACACCGCGTGCGGTGGAACTGGATCGTCGATTTGCCGTTCGGCAGGGGCAAGCCTTTGGGAGGCAACGCCAGTGGCTGGCTCAACAAGGTGATCGGTGGATGGCAAATCGCCGGAATCGGCTCGATGAACAGCACCCACGTCGCTTTGCCGGCCAACTACTGGCCGACCGGCAACCCTGTTGAACAGTATGGCTACAAATATCCGATTCAGGATTGAACGGCCGGTACTTGTTACCCGGGCTACCTCTGGTACAACGGATACATCCCCGCCAACCGGATCAACAGCGTTGACGCCAACGGCAGACCCAATGGCATTATGGGCGTGCCCGCGGACTACAAGCCAGCGGTGGCGCCGCTCGTCCCGTGGGGTTCCGCCCAACGCCCCGGCCAACACCAACGTCAGCGGTTTCTGGGGCACCAACAGCGTCTGGATTCCGTTGAACAACGGCACCGTCCAACGCACCCTCTACAACGACAACCTGCACCCGTTCCGCCAGCAGTACATTCCCAGCACCTTGCAGTGGAATCTGGACTCGTCCGTCTTTAAGGCTATCCCGATCAAGGAATCGATGGTTCTTCGCTTCAACGTGGACTTCTTTAATGTCTTCAACCACCCCGGCAATCCCAGTGCCGTGGCGGCGACGGGAGTCCTCAACACGCGGAATTCAGGTGTGAGCCCGCGCGTGCTTCAGTTGACCGGACGCTTCACCTGGTAAGGTGATCGGAACGCGGGGCGCGGACGGGGCCCTGGCCTGTTAGGAAGCCAGCGCCCGCGCCACCCGTCACCGCACGGTTTCGAGTTGCGAGTTGTTGCGAGTAGTCCTGGATACCTTCCGGTTCGTGCTGATCGCCGTCGCCGGCTGAATGAACCAACGCCAACCGCAGGTTATCGGCCACTTCCGCGGGGAGAAGAAAAGGTTAAACCAGACCCCTACTACATGCACCAGGCTAGCAGGAGGACTTTCTCCGAATTTTCGCCGAATTGCTGTTGCAGGGAGCAGGCGGGTGGGCCTGCACTATGTCTTCGATCTCTGGGTTCAGCACTGGCGGAAACGGCGCGTGCGAGGGCAGGGCAGACCGGAAACGTTCGACTTCCTGGGGTTCACGCATTGTTGCGGGACAGACCTACAAGTTCCAGGTCGTGCGATTGACGACCAAGAAGCGCATGCGAGCGACGCTGACTGCGATCCGGGCCAAGCTCTACCAACGGCGGCACGAACCCGTGCGCGTGGTTGGCGCGTGGCTTCACCGGGTCCTGAATGGCTACTTCGCGTACCACGCAGTTACGACGAACCTGCTGCGATTGAACGGCTTCCGCGATGAAGTTTGGCGCGCATGGCGGCACGCCTTGTTGCGAAGAAGTCAACGGCACCGGCTCAACTGGTCCCGTTTCAACCGCCTCACCCGCAAGTACGTCCCGCCATGCCGGGTCCTGCATCCCTATCCGGAGGAGCGTTTCTTCGCGTCACGACCTTAGGCAGGAGCCGTATGCGGTAACTCCGCACGTACGGGTCTGTGCGGGGGTGCTGGGTAACCGGCGCATAGGCGTTAAAATAAGGATTGCGATGCCGAAGGCGTTGAGGTTAAGATTGG